>NZ_JBFUHY010000001.1:0-329695 GCF_056402155.1 Pseudomonas sp. P4_C1 | reverse complement strand
ATAACTGATGACATGAACGGCCAACCGGCCTGACGACAACCCTGGGCTCTCACACGGCTGCAAGGCCGTTCCCCTAATTAGGGTCGTTGGGCATCGATTCTCATCGAGGCGCGGGGGCCACAACCCCAACTCAGACGCCGGATAGATGAAAGCAAGCCAAACACGACATCAACAACAGTATTGCAGAAAAGGGGGTAACCATAGATGTGGGAGCGAGCTTGCTCGCGATAGCGGTGTATCAGCAGCGTATTCGTCAACTGAAAGTCCGCCATCGCGAGCAAGCTCGCTCCCACAGGGTGACGGCGGTGTCCCCCCCGGTCAGGCGAAAAACCACACCAGTCCCTGCATCGCCAACCAGGCGAACACCCCGGCCAGGACATCATCGAGCATGATGCCGACGCCGCCATGTACGTGCCGGTCAATCCAGCGAATCGGCCACGGTTTGAGGATGTCGAAGAAGCGGAATATCAAGAAACCCGCGAGCAACCATTGCCAACCTTCCGGCACCAGCCACAGGGTGATCCACATCCCGACCATTTCGTCCCAGACGATGCCTTCATGGTCGTGTACCCGTAAATCGTCGGCCACTTTGCCGCACAGCCAGAAGCCGAACAACATGGTGATGCCCAGCATCAGCCAGTAACCCCAGTCGGGAAGCATTTGCCACAACGGGATAAAAGGCAGCGCAACTAACGACCCCCAAGTGCCCGGCGCCTTTGGCAAGGTGCCCGAGCCGAAGCCGAACGCCAAAAAATGCCACGGATTACGCCAGACCGACGGCGGTACGTTTTCCGCCGGGACCTGCTTGGGATGATCTGTCACGGTGACTCCCGAAAATGTTGATAACCCCGGGTTTGCGGGGTGATGTCTTTGCCATCGGCGTCCAGCAGTGTCACGCCCTGCCCCGTTACCACCCGCCCAATCACATGGATCGGCCAACCGTCGGCCAGCAATAGCGGCAACTCGACGGACGGTAAGGTGAAGACCAGGACGTAATCGTCGCCGCCGCTCAGGGCCGCAGCTTGTGCGCCCGCTTGACCGAGAAAGTCGAGCAGCGCTTTGGAGAGCGGCAGGCGATCTCGCTCGACTTGAATACCGACCTTCGAAGCCAGCGCGATATGCCCGCAATCAGCGAGTAGACCGTCGGAGATATCCATTG
Organism: Pseudomonas sp. P4_C1; assembly: GCF_056402155.1. Taxonomy (NCBI): domain Bacteria; kingdom Pseudomonadati; phylum Pseudomonadota; class Gammaproteobacteria; order Pseudomonadales; family Pseudomonadaceae; genus Pseudomonas; species Pseudomonas sp. P4_C1. The sequence goes on along the minus strand of NZ_JBFUHY010000001.1, from coordinate 328,536 downwards.
CCGAAGTGGCCTTGCCCCGCAGCGCCTGACCCAAGCCGAGCTGCGGTTGCGGCGACCAGTAATGCGCCAGCAACGGCTCGGCGATGCTCGCTGGGGCCGTGCGCTGGCCGAGCACCAATGGCAAGGCACCCGCTGCATTGCCCAGGTCGCCGCCGACACACAACAGGTCGCCCGGTTGTGCGCCGCTGCGGGTCAACGCCAGGCCATCCGGTACGCGACCGAATACGGTCATGGTCATGCTTAACGGCCCACGGGTGGTATCGCCACCTACCAACGCCACACCGCAGCTTTGCGCCATGGTGTTCAAACCACGGGCATAGTCCTGCAACCATTCGGCAGTCACCGTCGGCAAGGTCAGGGCAAGGGTAAAGGCAACCGGGGTGGCGCCCATGGCAGCCAGGTCGCTGACGGCCACGGCCAACGAGCGCTGACCGAGCAGAAACGGATCGCAGGGATCGGCGAAGTGCACGCCGGCCACCAACGTATCGGTAGAGATCGCCATCTGTTCCCCCGGGGGAACAGTCAGCAAGGCGCAGTCATCGCCAATCCCGAGGGCAACGCCTTCGCCGCCCTGCGCACAAGGCGCGGCAGCGAAGAAATTGCGGATCAGCTCAAACTCGCCCATGGCTTCGTGTCGACATTCCAAGCGCCAATCAGCGCTTGAACGCCTTCACTTCAGCTTCACGCAGACGCGGGGCCAGCTTGTCGAGCACACCGTTGACGAACTTGTGGCCGTCGGTGGAACCGAAGACCTTGGCCAGTTCGATACCCTCGTTGATCACAACGCGGTACGGCACGTCGACGCGCTTGAGCAGTTCCCAGGTGGACAGGCGCAGAACCGCCAGTTCAACCGGGTCGAGCTCTTCGATGGTCAAGTCCAGGCATGGCGTGAGTGCGGTGTCGATTTCGGTCTTGAACTGCGGAACCCCGTGCAGGATTTCGCGGAAGTACGCGCCGTCGACATCGGTGAAATCGTTATCGACCCGGAACTGAGCTTCGATCTCGTTCAGCGACTGCTTGGCCATGTGCCATTGGTACAGCGCCTGGGTCGCGAGCTGACGGGCTTCGCGACGCTTGACGCTTTTCGATGGCTTGCCGGCATCCGCAGGCTTTGGGTCGCGCGGGTTGAAACGATCGCTTTCGTCGCTAATCACTTGGCCTCCAACTGCGCCAGCAGGCTGACCATTTCCAGAGCGGACAGGGCAGCTTCAGCACCTTTGTTACCGGCCTTGGTGCCGGAACGTTCAATGGCTTGCTCGATGGAATCAACGGTCAGCACGCCGAATGCGACCGGAACGCCGAACTCCATGGACACCTGGGCCAGGCCCTTGGTGCATTCGCCAGCCACGTATTCGAAGTGCGGAGTGCCGCCACGAATGACCGCGCCCAAGGCGATGATTGCCGCGAATTCGCCTTTTTGGGCGACTTTCTGCGCAACCAGCGGAATTTCGAAGGCGCCAGGCGCGCGGATGATGGTGATGTCGCTTTCGCTCACGCCGTGGCGAACCAGGGCATCAACTGCACCGCTGACCAGGCTTTCAACGACGAAGCTGTTGAAACGGCCCACTACCAGAGCGTAGCGGCCTTTAGGGGCGATGAAGGTACCTTCGATGGTCTTCAGGGTCATTCGATAGATCTCTTAAAGAGCCGGGACGCGTCTCGTACGCGTCCCTCGGTGATATTTGAACCGCGAATTCAGGGCCGGAAACAACCGGTCATTATTCGGAGGGCACGTATTCTACAACTTCCAGATCGAAACCGGATATCGCATTAAATTTCATGGGTGCCGACATCAGGCGCATTTTGCGCACACCGAGGTCACGCAGGATCTGCGAACCGGCACCGACAATGCTGTAGGTGGTCGGTTTTTTCACGGCCGCGTGGTCGGCAGTTTCGCGGATGTGCGCCAGCAACACGTCGCCATCGAGCGGGTGACCCAGCAACAACACCACGCCACTGCCCGCCTCGGCGACCGCAGCCATGGCGGCGCGCAGGCTCCAGCGGCCCGGTTGCTTGACCATCAGCAGGTCACGCAGCGGGTCCATGTTGTGCACGCGAACCAGGGTCGGTTCTTCGGCACACACGTTGCCCAGGGTCAGGGCCATGTGCACGTCGCCTTCCACCGAATCACGGTAGGTCACCAGGTTGAATTGGCCCAGTTCGCTGTCCAGTGGCTGCTCGGCAATCCGCTGAACGGTACGTTCGTGGATCATCCGGTAGTGAATCAGGTCGGCGATGGTGCCGATCTTGATGTCGTGTTCGGCGGCAAAAGCTTCCAGCTCGGCGCGACGGGACATGGTGCCGTCGTCGTTCATCACTTCACAGATCACACCGCTCGGCTCGAAACCGGCCATGCGCGCCAGGTCGCAGGCGGCTTCGGTGTGGCCGGCGCGGGCCAGGGTACCGCCGGCCTGGGCCATCAGCGGGAAGATGTGACCGGGGCTGACGATGTCTTCAGCCTTGGCATCACGGGCGGCGGCGGCCTGCACGGTGCGCGCACGGTCGGCGGCGGAAATGCCGGTGGTCACGCCGGTGGCCGCTTCGATCGATACGGTGAACTTGGTGCCGAAACCGGAACCGTTGCGCGGCGCCATCAACGGCAGCTTGAGCAGTTCGCAGCGCTCGCGGCTCATCGGCATGCAGATCAGGCCACGGGCGTGCTTGGCCATGAAGTTGATGTGCTCGGGCTTGCAGCACTCGGCGGCCATGATCAGGTCGCCTTCGTTCTCGCGGTCTTCGTCATCCATGAGGATGACCATCTTGCCTTGGCGGATGTCTTCAACCAGTTCTTCGATGCTATTGAGCGCCACAAGGCACCCCCTTGAGTCAGGATTTGAGGTAGCCGTTGGCGGCCAGAAAGCTTTCGGTAATGGTGCTGCCGGCGGTCGGCTCTGCAGCCTTGTCGCCCAAAAGCAGACGTTCCAGGTAACGGGCCAGCAAGTCCACTTCCAGGTTCACCCGGCGACCTGGCTGGTACGACGCCATGATGGTTTCGCTCAGGGTGTGCGGAATGATGGTCAGCAGGAACTCGGCGCCATCGACTGCGTTCACGGTCAGGCTGGTGCCGTCGACGGTGATCGAGCCTTTATGGGCGATGTACTTGGCCAGGTCCTTCGGCGCGCGGATGCGGAATTCCACGGCCCGCGCGTTCTCGGTACGGGCAACCACTTCGCCCACGCCGTCGACGTGACCGCTGACCAGATGCCCGCCGAGGCGAGTGGTCGGGGTCAGGGCTTTTTCCAGGTTGACCGGGCTGCCGCTTTTCAGGTCGTTCATGGCGGTGCAGTCGAGGGTTTCGCGACTGACGTCGGCGGCAAAGCCGTTGCCCGGCAACTCAACGGCGGTCAGGCACACGCCGTTGACCGCGATGCTGTCGCCCAGTTTGACGTCGCTCAGATCGAGCTTGCCGGTTTCGACGTGTACCCGTACATCACCGCCCTTTGGGGTCAATGCACGAATACTGCCGATGGATTCGATGATGCCGGTAAACATGAGGTTCTCCTCGAGAACAAAGCCCGCGCTTGCGCGATGGCCGGAAATTATACGCTTGCTGCTGGCAAAGGAATGGCAGTGACTCGCCAGTCATCGCCAACCGCACGAATTTCGGTGATTTTGAGTTCCGGCGCATCCTTCATTTGCGCGAGCGGCCAGTCCAGCAGCGGCCGCGCCGAGGAACCCAAAAACTTGCCGGCGATGAAAATCTGGAACTCGTCCACCAAACCGAGTTGGGCAAAGGCACCTGCCAGACGCGGGCCGGCCTCGACCAACACTTCGTTGACGCCACGGGCGGCGAGCTCGACCAGCAGCTGACGCAGGTCGACCTGACCATCGTAGCCGGGCACGATCAGGCATTCCGGACCGTTGGCATACTGCTCTTCCACCGCCACGCAGGTGGCGACCAGCGCCGGACCAGCCTTGAAGAACGGTGCATCCAGCGGCACCCGCAGGCGACCGTCGACCAGCACCCGCAGCGGTGGACGGCTCATGGCCAAGGCCGTTTGCTCGGCGTCCAAACCCAGCTCATCGGCGCGCACGGTCAAACGAGCGTTGTCCGCCAGCACCGTATCGGCACCGGTCAGCACCACGCTGGCCTGGGCACGCAGGCGTTGTACTGCCGAACGTGCGGCCGGACCGGTAATCCATTGGCTTTCGCCGCTTTCCATTGCCGTGCGACCGTCGAGGCTCATCGCCAATTTGACCCGCACGAACGGTAAGCCATGTTCCATGCGTTTCAGGAAACCTTGATTGAGTTTTCGCGCTTCACCCTCCAGCACACCACTTTCGGTGGCAATACCGGCCTGAGCCAGACGCTCCAGACCACGACCGGCGACTTCCGGGTTCGGGTCCTGCATCGCCGCGACCACCCGCGCCACACCGGCATTCACCAGCGCATCGGCACACGGCGGCGTACGGCCGTGATGGCTGCACGGTTCAAGCGTGACATAGGCAGTAGCGCCACGGGCCAACTCACCGGCCGCGCGCAGGGCGTGGACTTCGGCATGGGGTTCACCGGCGCGCTCGTGCCAGCCTTCGCCGACAATCTGCCCTCCTTGCACGATCACGCAGCCGACCCGTGGATTGGGGTGCGTCGTGTAATGGCCCTTGCGCGCCAGTTCCAGGGCACGGGCCATGTAGTGGGCATCGAGGATGGCAAGTTCTGCGGGCGTGTTCATTCTTTCACCGGTTCACGGGCCAGGCGATCGATCTCTTCGCGGAACTCGTTGAGGTCCTGGAAGCGGCGATATACCGAAGCGAAGCGGATGTAGGCGACTTCGTCGAGTTTCTGCAACTCGGCCATCACCAGTTCGCCGACCACGAGGGATTTGACCTCCCGTTCGCCGGTGGCACGCAGTTTGTGTTTGATGTGCACCAACGACGATTCGAGGCGCTCGACGCTCACCGGGCGCTTTTCCAGCGCACGCTGCATGCCGGCGCGGAGTTTTTCTTCATCGAACGGCTGGCGACTGCCGTCGGTTTTAATCAGGCGCGGCAACACCAGTTCAGCCGTCTCGAACGTCGTGAAACGCTCGCCGCAGGCCAGGCATTCACGCCGGCGGCGCACCTGTTCGCCCTCGGCGACCAGACGCGAGTCGATGACCTTGGTGTCGTTGGCACCGCAGAAGGGACAGTGCATGGTGGCAGGCAACAAAAAAAGGGAGGGCCATGGTAGCGCATCCCGGTGGCAAGACAAGCCATAGGGTTTGCGGTATACAGACGGGATGATCACTTGATCCATGGAATTCAGCTTTATGGAGCCACCAATGTCGTTACGTCCGCTCATTTTGCTCAGTGTTTTCAGCCTGCTGGTGGCTTGCGGCAGCGACGCACCCAAGCCCCAGCCGCCAACGCCTGGCCCGGCGCCGCAGCAAGCGCAGAAGAAAGCCCGGGAGGCCGCCGAACTTGGCCCGCTACCCGCGTATCAGCGTGAATTGAGCGGCACCTTGCAAGGTGTGCCGGCCGGCGCCGAAGTCGAGCTGGCGCTGTTGGTGATCGACGATAAAGACCGTCCGCAGCAATTGCTCGCCAGTTCCAGCCTGATCGGCAACAACCAGGTGTTGCCGTTTCACCTGCGCTTCAACCCGGATGCCTTTCCGGTCGGCGCCCGCGTTGAACTGCGAGGCCGCGCCAGCCAGTCCGGGCAGTTGATCCTGCACTTGCCGTCGCAGCTGATTACCCAGCCGACCACCCAGGCCTTGGGCCAACTGCAATTCGTCAAAGCCCCATGAGTGCACCGCTCGACCTGCAAATGGCCTTGGGGGATCTGCTCGGTGACGCGCGATTGGTGGACTGTGATTTACCCGGAACCGATTTGAAACTGTGGCTGATCGACGGCGACAACATGGACCGCGCTTTCAGCCCGGAAGAAACCCGGCGCATTCTGCATGAGCCGCCGTACTGGAGTTTCTGCTGGGCCAGCGGCCTCGCCGTAGCCCGTTATCTGGCCGCAAACCCGCATTGGGTCGAAGGCAAGCGGGTACTGGATTTCGGTGCCGGTTCCGGGGTGGCAGGGATTGCCGCGGCCAAGGCCGGAGCGCTCGAAGTATTGGCCTGCGACCTCGACCCGCTGGCGATTGCCGCGTGCCGGGCCAATGCCGAGCTCAATGACGTGCAGCTCAATTACTCCACGGATTTTTTCGCCGAGGCCGATCGCTTCGATCTGATCCTGGTGGCGGATGTGCTGTACGACCGGGCGAACCTGCCACTGCTCGACCAGTTCCTCAGTCGCGGCCGAGAAGCGCTGGTGGCGGATTCCCGAGTGCGGGACTTTCGCCATCCGTTGTACCGGCGCATAGAGATGCTGGAGGCGATGACCCTGCCGGACCTGGCCGAGCCCCGCGAGTTTCGGCATGTGAGCCTCTACCACGCGCAGCGTTAGCCAAGAGCTTCGCGAGCAGGCTCACTCCTACAGGGATTGGTGTGAACCACAAATCTTGTGGCCGACTTCAATCCCTGTGGGAGCGAGCTTGCTCGCGATGACGGTTTGTCAGGCAACAGAAGACTAGCGGCCAACAGCTTCCGGCCGCCCCCCACCAAGCCGTATAGTTGCCCCATTCACGCTTCCAAGAGATTGCCCATGAGTCAGGAAACGCCGTACATCTTCGACGCCACGACTGCCGATTTCGACCAGTCGGTGATCGAGAACTCTTTCCACAAGCCGGTGCTGGTGGATTTCTGGGCCGAATGGTGCGCGCCCTGCAAAGTGCTGATGCCGATGTTGCAGAGCATTACCGAGAGTTATCAGGGTGAATTGCTGCTGGCCAAGGTCAACTGTGACATCGAGCAAGACATCGTCGCCCGCTTCGGCATCCGCAGCCTGCCGACCGTGGTGCTGTTCAAGGACGGCCAGCCTGTCGACGGCTTTGCCGGTGCGCAGCCGGAATCCGCCATCCGCGCCCTGCTCGAACCCCATGTGCAAGTGCCGCCACCGGCCGCCGCCGATCCGTTCGAACAGGCCCAGGCACTGTTCGATGACAGCCGCTTTGCCGATGCCGAAGCCCAGCTCAAAGTACTGCTGGGTGAAGACAACACCAACGCCAAGGCACTGATCCTGTACGCCCGCTGCCTGACCGAGCGCGGTGAACTGGGCGAAGCGCAAACCGTGCTGGATGCGGTCAAGAGCGACGAGCACAAGGCTGCGCTGGCCGGCGCCAAGGCACAGATCAAGTTTCTCGGTTTGGCCAAGGACTTGCCGGATGCCGCCGACCTGAAGGCCCGACTGGCGAAAGACCCGCTGGACGATGAGGCGGTCTATCAACTGGCGATCCAGCAACTGGCCCGTCAGCAGTACGACGCCGCGCTGGACGCATTGCTCAAGTTGTTCATCCGCAACCGCAGCTACAGCGAAGGCTTGCCGCACAAGACCTTGCTACAGGTGTTCGAGTTGCTGGGCAACGATCATCCGTTGGTGAGCACCTACCGCCGCAAGTTGTTCGCCGCGCTGTACTGATCACGACCTTGTAGGAGCGAGCTTGCTCGCTCCTACAACAACCAGCGGTAGAGCGGCGTATCTCCGCCGCTCTCCACCTTCACATCCGGACTGTGGCGCAGGCGCACCAGCAGGCGCTTGCCCGCCGCCGCACTGCCGGTCAACCCTTCCAACTGATCGAGCAAATCCGGTCCGCTGAGCTGCCCGGCCTTGCGCAGCAAATCCCTGGCGATCTGCCACAGCGCATCATCCTGATTCAGAGGTTTGGCCGCTGGCGCGCTGACGGTGGATTTTTCCACCTGCAACTGCGCTCCTAGTCGCGCCCAGTCCGCGTCGTCCATCTCCAGGGTCAAATCCACCGGCCAGTCGCCGATGCTTCCGCGAATTCGCAACATAGGTCTGCTCCCGCACTTTTCTTCCCGGCATGCTCCCATGGGACTTGTGCAACGCCAAGCAGGCAGTCAAACTCTTCGCACTTACGTTATAAGATTACATAACATTTTCTTCATTTTACTTTTCGGAGACTCGCCATGCGTCGTCTGCTTCTCGCCCTGCCGTTTGCCATGTTGCCACTGGCTGTCGCCCATGCCGCCGACGAACACGATCATGAGCATGGCAGCCTGGGTGCCCACGAACATGGCGTTGGACGCCTGAACGCCGGGCTGGACGGGCAGACCCTGGAGCTGGAACTGGAAAGCCCGGCCATGAACCTGGTGGGTTTCGAGCATGTCGCCACCAGCGATGCCGACAAAGCCAAAGTCGCCGCCGCCCGCGCCCGGCTTGAACAGCCACTGGCCTTGTTCAACCTGCCAAAAGCCGCCGGTTGCGTGGTGGAAAACCAGGAACTGGAAAGCCCGCTGTTCGGCGACCAGCCCGATGCTGACAATGATCACGATGAAGACGCCAAGGACGAAGACGGCCACGAACATCACCATGATCACAGCGAAATCCACGCTCATTATCAGCTCACCTGCGCCACGCCGGCGGCCCTGAAGACGCTGGACCTGGCGAATATCTTCACCAGTTTCCCGGCCACCCGGACAATTCAGGTACAACTGATCGGCCCGAGCGGGCAGCAGGGGGTTGATGTGACGGCCAAGGCTGCCAGCCTTAAATTCTGAATTCACTGAAGACCCCCTGTAGGAGCGAGCCTGCTCGCGATGGTGTACCAGTCGACATCAACATGGCTGACACTCCTTCGCGAGCAGGCTCGCTCCTACAGGAGTTCACCACCAACCAGACCGGTTTCACATGACCCAAGCACTCATCGAACTGTCCGACCTGGGCTTCAGCTGGCCCGGTCACCCGCCACTGCTGGACATCCCGGCGTTTCGCCTGGAGCGCGGGGAAACCCTGTTCCTCAAAGGCCCCAGCGGCAGCGGCAAGACCACCCTGCTCGGCCTGCTCGGCGGCGTGCAAAAGCCTGATCGCGGCAGCATCCGCCTGCTCGGCCAGGAACTGACGCAACTCTCGGCCGGCGCCTGTGACCACTTTCGCGTCGATCACACCGGCTACATCTTTCAGCAGTTCAACCTGCTGCCGTTTCTGTCGGTGCGTGAAAACGTCGAACTTCCCTGCCACTTCTCCAGACTGCGCGCCGAACGGGCGAAACAACGTCACGGCAGCGTCGACAAAGCCGCCGCCACGCTGCTCGCCCACCTGGGTTTGAAAGATGAAAACATCCTCGGTCGCCGCGCCGACTCGCTGTCCATCGGCCAGCAGCAACGGGTCGCCGCCGCCCGCGCGCTGATCGGTCAACCGGAATTGGTGATCGCCGACGAGCCGACCTCGGCCCTCGATTACGACGCCCGCGAGAACTTCATTCGCCTGTTGTTCGCCGAATGCCGCGAAGCCGGCTCGAGCCTGTTGTTTGTCAGCCACGACCAGAGCCTGGCGCCGCTGTTCGATCACAACCTGTCGCTGGCCGAACTCAATCGCGCCGCTACCCCGTCCGAGGTCTGAGATGTATCTGTTTCGTCTAGCCATGGCCAGCCTGGTTAATCGCCGCTTCACCGCGATCCTCACCGCGTTCGCCATCGCCTTGTCGGTGTGCCTGTTGCTGGCGGTGGAGCGTGTGCGCACCGAAGCCAAGGCCAGTTTCGCCAGCACCATCAGCGGCACCGACCTGATCGTCGGCGCCCGCTCCGGCTCGGTGAACCTGTTGCTGTACTCGGTGTTCCGCATCGGCAATGCCACCAACAACATTCGTTGGGACAGCTTCGAACACTTCGCCAGCAACCCAAAAGTGAAGTGGGCAATCCCGATGTCCCTCGGTGACTCCCATCGTGGCTACCGAGTGATGGGCACCACGGAAGCCTACTTCGAGCATTACCAGTACGGACGCCAGCAACACCTGGAACTGACCGATGGCCGGGCGTTTGCAACCGACCCGTTCGAAGTGGTGCTCGGTGCCGAAGTGGCCCAGGCACTGCACTACAAACTGGGCGATAAACTGGTGCTGGCCCACGGCGTGGCGGCGATCAGCCTGGTCAAGCACGACGACAAGCCGTTCACCGTGGTCGGCATTCTCAAACGCACCGGCACACCGGTGGACCGCACACTGCACATCAGCCTCGGCGGCATGGAAGCGATTCACATCGACTGGCATAACGGCGTGCCGGCCCGGGGCGAGGGTCGCATCACCGCCGATCAGGCGCGCAACATGGACCTCACGCCGCAAGCGATCACCGCGTTCATGCTCGGTCTCAACAACAAGATTTCGACCTTTGCCCTGCAACGGGAAATCAACGAATTCCGTGGTGAGCCGATGCTGGCGATCCTGCCGGGCGTGGCGTTGCAAGAGCTGTGGAGTCTGATGGGCACTGCGGAAAAAGCCTTGTTCGTGGTCTCGCTGTTTGTGGTGCTGACCGGATTGATCGGCATGCTCACGGCCATTCTCACCAGCCTCAACGAACGCCGCCGGGAAATGGCGATCCTGCGCTCGGTGGGTGCTCGGCCATGGCATATCGCGACGTTGTTGGTGCTCGAAGCCTTTGCCCTGGCGTTGTCGGGCGTGATCGCCGGCGTAGCGTTGCTGTATGTGTGTATCGCGGCGGCCCAGGGTTATGTGCAAGCCAACTACGGCCTGTTCCTGCCGCTGTCCTGGCCGAGCGAGTATGAATGGACGCTGCTCGGTGGCATCCTGATCGCCGCGCTGCTGATGGGCAGCGTGCCGGCCTGGCGCGCCTATCGCCAATCCCTGGCCGATGGCCTGTCGATCCGTTTATGAGGACGTTGAAAATGCCCCGCGCTGTACTTGCGCTATTGATGCTGGTCGCCCTGCCCCTGTGGGCGGCCCAGCCAAAAGACCTGACCTGGTCGGAGATGATCCCGCCCGACGCGCCGAAAGAAGTGCCGAACATGACGCCGCTGCACGATCTGTCGCAGATGAGCAGCACGCTCTCGGCAGAGTCGGCGCCAGCAGCCAAACAGGACATGCCCAACGCACCGGTGGTCAAGGCCCTCGATGGCCAGAACATTCGCCTGCCGGGTTACATCGTGCCGCTGGAAGTGAGCGAGGAAGGACGCACCACGGATTTCCTGCTGGTGCCGTATTTTGGCGCCTGCATCCATGTGCCGCCACCGCCGTCGAACCAGATCGTGCACGTCAAAAGCGAAGTCGGCGTGAAACTCGACGAGTTGTATCAGCCGTACTGGATCGAAGGCGCGTTGCAGGTCAAGGCGTCCAGCAGTGAGCTGGCGGATGCGGGGTATCAGATGGAGGCGGACAAGATTTACTTGTATGAACTGCCGGAGTGAAAACCAGCCAGCCTGAAGTTGCAGGGTTGCCCTGCAACATGGAACCTCCCGCCTGGCTAGTGATTATCTGAAAGGTATTGGGCACACTGACGGTCTGTTTATTTACAACCCAACCTGACTGAGAGGACTGATCATGGTTCTGCGCTCGGAAATCCTGGTGAACAAAAACGTGCTCCCGACTAAAGAACAAGCTCTGCCCGGCCGCGAAACCGCGATGACCCTGCCTGAAAAGCACTTTGTGTTTAAAGACACCCCCTTGCTTGGCCCATTCTTCGAAGATGTCGACTTCGCGATCTTCGGCCTCGGCTGCTTCTGGGGCGCGGAACGCCGCTTCTGGCAGCGTGAAGGCGTGGTCAGCACCGTGGTCGGCTACGCCGGCGGTTTCACGCCGAACCCGACCTACGAAGAAGTCTGCTCGGGCCTGACCGGCCACGCCGAAGTGGTGCTGGTGGTGTATGACAAGGCCAGGGTCAGCTACGAAGAACTGCTGGCGATGTTCTGGGAACTGCACAACCCGACGCAGGGCATGCGCCAGGGCAATGACATCGGCACCCAGTACCGTTCGGTGATCTACGCCACTAGCCAGGAACAACTGGACGCGGCGCTCAAGAGCAAGGAAATCTACCAGGCCGAGCTGACCAAGGCCGGTCTCGGTGAAATCAGCACTGAAATCGACCAGGCCCCAACCGTCTACTTTGCCGAGGCTTATCACCAGCAGTACCTGGCGAAAAATCCGGAAGGCTATTGCGGGATTGGCGGTACCGGCGTGTGCATGCCACCGAGCCTGGCGGGCAACTAACCCTGAACGGTGGCGAGGGAGCTTGCTCCCTCGCCACCGTTTGTTGATTGCTGATCAACTCTCGGCAATCAACCAATCCATCCGCCACCCACCCTGGGTCTGCCCCAGCTTCTGGGACAACCACGGCAGCAACTCACGCAACTCTTCCTCCAGCCCCCACGGCGGATTGGCAATCGCCAGCCCCGAACCGTTCAAACTGTTCGGCGTATCCAGCGGATGCACCAGCAACTCCACCCGCAACAACTTCGGCGCACCGGTACCGGCCAGGTCCTGATAGAAGCGGCGTAGCGCACGCTGATCCTTCACCGGGTACCAGATCGCCGCCACGGTCTGGCGCATCCGGCCAATCGCTTCTTTCAACGACGCGGCACAGCGCTGCATTTCGTCGAGCTTCTCGAACGGCGGATCGATCAACATCACCGCACGCTTTTCCGGCACCGGCAGCAAGGCTCGCGGCACATGCCAGCCTTCACCCAGGTGCACCTTGACCCGGCGATCACCAGCCATGTTGTCCTTGAGCAGCACACCGTCTTCCGGATGCTTCTCGTTGAGCAACACACGGTCCTGCGGGCGAGTCAGGCGTCGCGCCAGCTCCGGCGAGCCCGGGTAATAGCGCAACTGGCCATCCGGGTTCATCTCGTGCAGCACCTGCATGTAATCAGCGGTCAGGATCGGCAGATCCGGCTGATCCCACAAACGCGCAATGCCTTCCAAGTACTCGCCGGTACGGTTGGCCTGATCACCCTGAAGGTCATACAGACCGATGCCGGCGTGAGTGTCGAGATAGGCAAACGGCTGCTCCTTGCGCGACATCAGGGCGATGAGGCGGGTCAAGGTCAGGTGTTTGAACACATCGGCGTGATTGCCGGCATGGAAGGCGTGACGATAATTCATGGCTGCTCCTGCGAAGGCCGGGGAGTTTACCTTTTACCGGCCGGCAAGTCAGGACCTGGCGGCCGAGCGGACACTCCGAGCATTCATAGCGGCAACAAACATGCACAATCACTCGACAAATTCAGAAACGCCTCACAACAGGAAGATTCCCGAACCTGCAAACCGGCGTGATAGCGTTCTTTGTCGAAAAAAGCAAAGGACGCACCAATGACCATTCGCTACGCAAAGATTGCAATGACCCTGGCGCTCGCCGCATTCGCCTTCATGACCGTGTTCAACAACATCACCAACTACGGTTCCAACTTCAACTTCGTCCGGCACGTGCTGAGCATGGACACCACCTTCCCTGACAACGCCGCCCGGTATCGCGCAATTGATCTGCCTTGGGTGTGGCATGGGGCCTACTGGCTGATCATCCTTGGCGAAGCCATTACCTGCGGACTTCTTGGCTACGGCGCACTACGGCTTTGGCGCTCACGGTCAGCCGGTGGGCATGAATTCAGACTGGCCAGGAAGTGGGCTGTAGCGGGCTTGACGACAGGGTTTTTCGTGTGGTTTTTCGGCTTCATGGTTGTTGGAGGCGAGTGGTTTCTGATGTGGCAATCCGACATCTGGAATGGCCAGGACGCAGCCTTCAGGTTCTACATGGCAATACTGGGCGTGCTGATCTTTCTTAATCAGCCCGATGCCGATCTTGACTGATCCCCAATAAAAGACGGCCCGCATCCATCGGATGCGGGCCGTCTTCTTCAATCAGGAAGCTAAAAGCCTCGCTGAAAGCCTCATCTGTTCAGCATGAAGCCCGGGATCTCTTGATCTTGTGGCGACGCCTACGCCGCAGCGGTAGGCCGCCCCCGCAACCGCCGCCCAACCACATCCAGCACATCACAGCCATCGCGCAACGTAATAGCGCAGAGCAAGGCGAAATCGCTGAGGATGAACGACTCACACTCGATCGAACCGCGCATCGACAGGTTCTCAAGCACTTGGGTAACTGCGCGGATTCTGTAGTTGGCGGCGTCGGTGAGGATGTCGAGTGGCGCGTGGGTGTCGACGAATAGGGTGGGCATGTCGGAGCAGTTGCTGGTCAATGCCATGAAGCGGTTGTCGGGATGGGGGGTTGGTTTTTCGTAGGGTGGATCGGGATGTATTGATTTCATTTTTAACGCTCTAAGGAAGAAATGGACCTGCCATTAGCCTTCCTACGGGCCAGGGTGGCAGCTATGCACGGGGTAGGAATATCGAGACCCTTAGAGCAAAACTCGACCACGCCGAAGCGTGCCCGCGCATAGCCACCGCAACTGATCTTACGGCCGCATGCAAACGGCCGCAAACCAAGCAGTGACGCCAAAGTAGCTCTAACGGTCTTGAGAGGTTCCTACACCCCACCACTGAATTGTCAGTGACCGCCAAAGACTAACGACGGAACTCACATCGCACCAGTTCATGAAAACCGCTAGGGTTTGAAGGAAACGTCCTAGGACCTCACCCGAAAAAGCTGTAACAGCTACAATTTATCAAATTAATTTGAGGCTGAATGGCGCAAAGGGAGAACCTTATCGACCGACTTACGATGCGCTTGTCAATTGCCAACTGTTAGCTGCCTGGTTATTTCCGAAAAAAAGAATATAGAAATCAAGTACAAAATCCAACCAGCGTGAAAGCTGTACCTTATTACCTTTTTATAAGTATGATCGCTAGAATGCCGATGACAATTGGAAATAATTAACGACAAAAAGCTTATTGAAAACACCGGCATCAGCACTCCAAGCCCTGAAAACTCTACCAGAAATGGTTGACCGCGAGCGCCTCCAGGCAATAGGAGATATTGATAATATATTGCATAAATTGAAAGCGTTATAAAAATCAACGAAGCCCCACCAAGTAGAACTTTCAACCGGAGTGGTGCTTCCTTCAAAATATTAAAGTTTCCCATCTCGTACTTTTTTAATCGACACGAAAGACAGCACTCACCTTCTATTAGCGACAAGCCGTCTCTATCCAGCACTCCACATTTCTTGCATTTCTTTACTCTAGACTTCATTTATGCACGATCCACCTGTTCAAGCCGGGCAAGTCATTGAAGGACAGCGTTAATCCGTAAGTCGTCCTCCAAGCCCAAGTAGCGGGTAGGGGGATGGAGTGAAAAATGGGCACACCAACCAAGTTTGGGGCCCATTATCTTGAGTTACTTGAGTATCCCTGACTTTCCTATTGCGACAAGCAATACCATTGCAACCACAAGCCAAATAAAACCCCATTGCAACATTACAAGTTGTCGTTTAAGTGGGATGGGGAAGCTGTCTATGTCCTCGGCATTGGCTAGACCTCGTTTAAGGAAGAACCCTGGAAATGCAAGAATGCTAGAAATGCTTCCTACCAACTTTAACCTTCCATAGAGGCTTGTACGTCTATATATTCCGAAAGTCAGTAGAGACGAACTATTTTTGAAGTGCGACAACATCAAGTCACCTTTCGCATAGCTCAGATACAAGGCTATTCCAATGCAGATGAATTGGCAGATAATTACCACGCCACCCAAACCGCCAATGATTAGTTTAGCTGTAGTCACTTCACCGCCTCGTAAATTTGCTCTCCAACCATTTCGCCGAGTGCGCCACCAAATTCTCCTCCTGCATAAGAACTAATTCCAACGACCAAAATGCTACATGCCAATGGCGCAACTCCGGCAGTAGGTACAGTTAATGCCACACAGAGTCCACCCACTAAGGGAGCAGTCAAACCGCCAGTCAATGCGCCGCCCCCAATCCCGCCAGCAAAGCTCCCTGCCTCAGTGAATTTAACTCGCTTGCAGGCCTCGGCATTGCCCGCCGTGCACACATCCTGAACCTTCATGGCCGAGGCCCCTCCACCAATGGCCGTGCCAACCCAGCCCCCGTACTGGAGGTACTTGGAGGCTTTGGCCACCCCCTCAAGATGAGTCGCATACCCCGGTATCTGCCCCACGCCACCGGCTTCGGTCCAGCGGTGAACCAGACTGGGAGGCGAGAGGAACAGCGCCCGATTCAAGTTGGGGTGGTCCGGGAAACCGATGCCTTTGCGCGTCAGGCTGGTCAGGTGGCTATCGAGTTGTGCCAGCAGCTTTTGCCGTTCTGCCACGAATGTCGGCGAGCTCAGGTGGCCATCGCGCAGAAATGACTGTTGATGCAACGCTTCGATTTTTTTCAGGGTGTCGCTGACGTTATCCAGATTGTTTTTGAAAATACTCGCGCCGACACCTATTGCGCCCGAGCCATAGGTCAGAAAGGTCTGGATGACATCACGGTGCTGCACCATGAAATCCGCCTCTTCCGGGCTGAGCGTTGCAAGTACCTGGTTGGTCTTGGCTGCCACGTCCATGAGCAGGGCTTCTTCACGGGTGCATTGGTAGTTATTGGGGTCGCTCAGCACGATCATCGAGCCGGCTTTAATGTCGCCCGGGTTGGGATTGAGCAACTTGAATTTGCCCATCACCGCCGGGTCGCGCAGGGTGAACAGCGAGGCCTCGAGTTGTTCGCGGGTGGTGCTCTTCGGGACGATGAAAAAGCCTGGCTCTACCGCCTCCGTGCCGTTGTCACGCACCGGCATGGGAGGGGTTGGCGCAGGCGCGAAGCTGGTTGATCGCGACGTTACTGGAGCGCTGGTAGCGGCGGGCGCAACCTGCGCAGTGGCGGTTCGCGTGGCGTGAGGTGCAGCACTGCGCTCGGACTGGTAGCCCGCCGTGTCCTGCGATGGGATCAGCCCGGCTTTGCAAGGACAACTACTGAAACTATCCAGCGATCCCGCTACCATCCTGCCATTGCTTGTGAAGTAGGAAACACCGCCAGCGATCACGTAAATTTTATTGTCTTTGCCGCAGGAAACCGGGTCACCGTCGCGCGCATGGGCGAAGCCAAACATCATGATATGAGTATCGCACTCCAGAACTTTGCCACCGCAAGTGGTCTCGTCACCTTCGCGAATGAAGTACCCCTTGGCCATTGCTGTTCTCCCTTTCTACGGCGCCTCAGTTATGAGAGCGCACCACTGACTCGCGATGAGCTGGCTAACGCAAAGTACGTGGACAGAGAGGAAACTCAAGATGGCCGAGAAAATCAGGAAATGTCTTACGACCAGCACTGAAAAGGACCACGGATATTGGAGGGCCAATGCCTGTTTTCGGAGCTGGCTTGCAAAAAAAACGGCCCGCACCATATAGCTGCGAGCCGTTCTTTTATCAGAGATGGGTAGAGTTCAACCCATCACTCATCATTTGTTCAAACGATAATCACTCTCTGCAGCCGCAAAACGCTGGAACATGCCAGCAGTCGGCGTGCCCATTTTGCTGACGAAGTAGATCGCCAGGCTGGCGAAGATGAAGCCTGGGATGATTTCGTACAGGCCCAGCAGCTCGTAGTGTTTCCAGACGATCACGGTGATCGCGCCGACCAGGATACCGGCCAGTGCGCCGTTGCGGGTCATGTCTTTCCAGATCACGGAGATCAGTACGACCGGACCGAATGCGGCACCGAAACCGGCCCAGGCGTAGCTCACCAGACCCAGTACACGGTTTTCCGGGTTGGCCGCCAGCGCGATAGCAATCAGGGCAACCAACAGCACCATGGCACGGCCGACCCAGACCAGTTCAACCTGGGAAGCGGATTTACGCAGGAAGGTTTTGTAGAAGTCTTCGGTCAGGGCGCTCGAGCACACCAGCAACTGGCAGCTCAGGGTGCTCATCACCGCAGCCAGAATGGCCGACAACAGGATACCGGCGATCCATGGGTTGAAGAGGATCTTGGCCAGTTCGATGAACACACGCTCGTGGTTTTCACTCACTGGCATGGCCACGGCCGGGTTGGCCGAGAAGTAGGCGATACCGAAGAAGCCGACTGCCACGGTGCCGCCCAGGCACAGGATCATCCAGGTCATGGAAATGCGACGGGCCTTGGCGATCGATTTAACCGAATCGGCAGCCATGAAACGCGCCAGGATGTGCGGCTGGCCGAAGTAGCCCAGACCCCAGCCCATCAGCGAGATGATGCCGATGAAAGTGGTGCCCTTGAGCATGTCGAAGTTGCCTGGATCTTGCGCTTCGATGGCCAGGAAAGTGGTGTCGACGCCGCCAGTGGCCAGCAGCACGATAACCGGCGTCAGGATCAACGCGAAGATCATCAGGGTAGCTTGTACGGTATCGGTCCAGCTCACGGCCAGGAATCCGCCGACAAAGGTGTAGGCAATCGTCGCCGCAGCACCGGCCCACAGCGCCGTCTCGTAGGACATGCCGAAGGTGCTTTCGAACAGACGGGCGCCAGCCACGATGCCGGAAGCGCAGTAGATGGTGAAGAACACCAGGATCACGACCGCGGAGATGATCCGCAGCAGGCCGCTCTTGTCTTCGAAGCGACTGGAGAAGTAGTCCGGCAGGGTCAGTGCATCGCCGTTGTGCTCGGTCTGCACACGCAGACGGCCGGCGACGAACAGCCAGTTCAGGTAGGCGCCGACGATCAGGCCGATGGCGATCCAGCTTTCGGAAAGACCGGACATGTAGATCGCGCCGGGCAAGCCCATCAACAACCAACCACTCATGTCGGAGGCGCCGGCGGACAGTGCGGTCACGACGCTGCCCAGGCTACGGCCGCCCAGGATGTAATCGGAAAGGTTGTTGGTGGAGCGATAGGCCATCAAGCCGATCAGCACCATTGCTGCGATGTAGATCACGAACGTGATCAAGGTTGGATTGCTTACGCTCATTAAGTTACGCCCTGGCTTTGTTTTTATGTAGCGGCGGCTGGTGAACCGCTCGCAAACGCATAGGTTTGACAGACGATCCGGATTCCCGCGCATTTATGACTGATGTTTCCCCAGGAAAGCCATCAGCCGGAGCACCCGGCTTTTGTCCGGGTTGCACCTTGGGCGCGAATGCTATTCAACAAAGCAAATAAGGTGCAACCAGTTTCTTGGGAATAAGTTGCACCTAGTCGGAAATAAACGTTAAAAAACGTTTTTTGCTCCTTTTCGGAGCAAAAACGAGTGTTAACTCGCTGGAAAAGCACCAGGCAAATGCAGCACAGCCGTACGAGAATTTATTTCCTGACGAGCTGCGTAATATTCCGACAAAAAAAGGGTTGCACCCGGTTGCACCTCAACAGCTGCACGGCTAATCTTGCCGCCAGCTGATGCCACGCAGTCGTGGCAAACATGAGGATAAAAACATGGCTACCACCACCCTTGGGGTCAAACTTGACGACCCGACCCGCGAACGCCTCAAGGCCGCCGCGACCTCGATTGATCGCACGCCGCACTGGCTGATCAAGCAGGCAATCTTCAATTACCTGGAAAAACTCGAGGGTGGTGCAACCCTGACCGAGCTGAGCGGTTTGACCAAGGATTCCGACGACAGCGTCGACGCGCCTCTGGATCACGCCCACCAGTGCTTCCTTGAATTCGCCGAAAGCATCCTGCCGCAATCGGTACTGCGTGCCTCGATCACCGCCGCCTACCGTCGCCCTGAGCCGGAAGTGGTGCCGATGCTGATCGAGCAGGCGCGCCTGCCGGCGCCGATGGCCGACGCCACCAACAAACTCGCCGCGTCCATCGCGGAAAAACTGCGCAACCAGAAGAGCGCCGGCGGCCGTGCCGGCATCGTCCAGGGCCTGCTACAGGAGTTCTCCCTGTCGTCCCAGGAAGGCGTGGCGCTGATGTGCCTAGCCGAAGCGCTGCTGCGCATCCCGGACAAAGGCACCCGCGATGCGCTGATCCGCGACAAGATCAGCACCGGCAACTGGCAGCCGCACCTGGGCAACAGCCCGTCGTTGTTCGTCAACGCTGCCACCTGGGGCTTGCTGCTGACCGGCAAACTGGTGTCCACGCACAACGAAGCCGGCCTGACCTCGTCCCTGAGCCGCATCATCGGCAAGAGCGGCGAGCCGATGATCCGCAAGGGCGTCGACATGGCCATGCGCCTGATGGGCGAGCAGTTCGTGACCGGCGAAACCATCGCCGAAGCCCTGGCCAACGCGAGCAAGTTCGAAGCCAAAGGCTTCCGTTATTCCTACGACATGCTGGGTGAAGCCGCACTCACCGAGCACGACGCGCAGAAGTACCTGGCCTCGTACGAACAAGCCATCCACTCGATCGGCAAAGCCTCCCACGGTCGCGGGATTTATGAAGGCCCGGGCATTTCGATCAAGCTGTCGGCCCTGCACCCACGCTACAGCCGCGCCCAGTACGAGCGCGTGATGGACGAGCTGTACCCGCGCCTGCTGTCGCTGACCCTGCTGGCCAAGCACTACGACATCGGCCTGAACATCGATGCCGAAGAAGCCGACCGCCTCGAGCTGTCGCTGGATCTGCTCGAACGCCTGTGCTTCGAGCCGCAACTGACTGGCTGGAACGGCATCGGTTTCGTGATCCAGGCTTACCAGAAGCGTTGCCCGTACGTGATCGACTACGTGATCGACCTGGCTCGCCGCAGCCGTCATCGCCTGATGATCCGCCTGGTGAAAGGCGCGTACTGGGACAGCGAAATCAAGCGCGCCCAGGTCGAAGGCCTGGAAGGCTACCCGGTCTACACCCGCAAGGTGTACACCGACGTGTCCTACATCGCTTGCGCCCGCAAACTGCTGTCGGTGCCGGAAGTCATCTACCCGCAGTTCGCCACGCACAACGCCCATACCCTGTCGGCCATTTATCACATCGCCGGTCAGAACTATTACCCGGGCCAGTACGAGTTCCAGTGCCTGCACGGCATGGGTGAACCGCTGTACGAACAAGTTGTAGGCAAAGTTTCCGAAGGCAAGCTGAACCGTCCGTGCCGCGTGTACGCACCGGTCGGCACCCACGAAACCCTGCTGGCTTACCTGGTGCGTCGCCTGCTGGAAAACGGCGCGAACACCTCGTTCGTCAACCGCATCGCCGACCAGTCGATCTCCATCCAGGAACTGGTGGCCGATCCGGTAGCCAGCATCGAGCAGATGGCGACCGTGGAAGGTGGTTTCGGCCTGCCGCACCCGCGCATTCCGCTACCGCGTGACCTGTATGGCTCCGAACGCGCCAACTCCAGCGGCATCGACATGGCCAACGAACATCGCTTGGCGTCGCTGTCTTGCGCCCTGCTGGCTACCGCGCACAACCACTGGAAAGCGGCGCCGATGCTCGGTTGCGCCTCCAGCAGCGAAGCTCCGGCACCGGTCCTGAACCCGTCCGATCTGCGTGACGTGGTCGGCCATGTACAGGAAGCGACCGTCGAAGACGTCGACAACGCCATCCAGTGCGCCCTGAACGCTGCACCGATCTGGCAGGCCACGCCGCCCGCCGAACGCGCTGCGATCCTGGAACGCGCCGCCGATCTGATGGAAGCCGAGATCCAGCCGCTGATGGGCCTGCTGGCCCGCGAAGCTGGCAAGACCTTCGCCAACGCCATCGCCGAAGTGCGTGAAGCCGTGGACTTCCTGCGTTATTACGCAGTGCAGGCACGCAACGATTTCACCAATGACGCTCACCGTCCGTTGGGTCCAGTGGTGTGCATCAGCCCGTGGAACTTCCCGCTGGCGATCTTCAGTGGTCAAGTGGCTGCCGCACTGGCTGCCGGTAACCCGGTATTGGCCAAGCCTGCGGAACAGACTCCGCTGGTCGCCGCTCAAGCCGTGCGCCTGCTGCTCGAAGCCGGTATCCCGGAAGGCGTGCTGCAACTGCTGCCGGGCCGTGGCGAAACCGTCGGTGCCGGCCTGGTCGGCGATGATCGCGTCAAAGGCGTGATGTTCACCGGCTCTACCGAAGTCGCGCGCTTGCTGCAACGCAACATCGCCGGCCGCCTGGACAGCCAGGGTCGTCCGATCCCGCTGATCGCCGAAACCGGTGGCCAGAACGCAATGATCGTCGACTCCTCGGCACTGACCGAACAGGTTGTGATCGACGTGGTTTCGTCGGCCTTCGACAGCGCCGGCCAGCGTTGCTCGGCCCTGCGCGTCCTGTGCTTGCAGGAAGACTCCGCCGACCGCGTCATCGAAATGCTCAAAGGTGCCATGGCTGAAAGCCGTCTCGGCAACCCTGAGCGCCTGTCCGTGGACATCGGCCCGGTGATCGACGCCGAAGCCAAAGCCGGCATCGAGAAGCACATCCAGGCCATGCGCGACAAAGGTCGCAGCGTGTACCAGGTGGCCATCGCCGATGCCGAAGAAGTCAAACGCGGCACCTTCGTGATGCCGACGCTGATCGAACTGGAAAGCTTCGACGAGTTGCAGCGGGAGATCTTCGGCCCGGTGCTGCACGTGGTTCGCTACAAGCGCAAAGACATCGATCAACTGATCGGCCAGATCAACGCTTCGGGTTACGGCCTGACGCTGGGCGTTCACACCCGCATCGACGAGACCATCGCCAAGGTGATCGACAACGTCAACGCCGGTAACGTCTACGTCAACCGCAACATCGTTGGTGCAGTAGTAGGCGTGCAGCCGTTCGGCGGCGAAGGCCTGTCGGGCACCGGCCCGAAAGCCGGCGGCCCGCTGTACCTGTACCGTCTGTTGTCGACCCGCCCTGCGGATGCGATCGAACAATCCTTCGCTCGTGGCGATGCTGCCGCAGCACCGGACGTTCGTCTGCGCGACGCCATGAGCAAACCGCTGACCGCCCTGAAAGCCTGGGCCGACAGCCACAAGTTCGCCGACCTGAGCACCCTGTGCGTGCAGTTCGCCGCACAATCGCAAAGCGGCATCACCCGCGTTCTGGCTGGCCCGACCGGCGAGCGCAACAGCTACGCGATCCTGCCACGTGAGCACGTGTTGTGCCTGGCGGAAGTCGAAGGCGACTTGCTGACTCAACTGGCGGCAGTACTGGCTGTCGGTGGTTCGGCGGTCTGGCCGGAAGCTGAACTGACCAAGGCATTGTTCGCACGTCTGCCGAAGGATATTCAGGCGCGCATCAAGCTGGTTTCCGACTGGAACAAGGACGAAGTGGTGATTGATGCGGTTGTGCATCACGGCCATTCCGACCAGTTGCGTGCGGTGTGCCAGCAGGTTGCCAAGCGTGCCGGCGCCATCGTCGGTGTGCAGGGTCTGTCGCAAGGCGAAACCAATATTGCGCTGGAGCGTTTAGTGATCGAGCGGGCGTTGAGCGTTAACACGGCGGCGGCGGGTGGTAACGCAAGCTTGATGACGATCGGTTAACACCGACAATCCGGGCTGCCGCAATGGCCGCCTGGCAGTCAAATCTCTGTAGGAGTGAGCCTGCTCGCGATAGCGGTCTGTCAGTCACATCTGTTTCGGATGTGCCGCCGTCATCGCGAGCAGGCTCACTCCTACAGTTGTTTTGTGGTGCCTGCAAAGTTGCTGCGCTGGCCCATTATCACGCTCATCAATCATCCTGTTCAGTCTTTATTCCCACGCCTAGACTCGGCCCATTCCAACAATAGGTAGGCCGCCATGTCCGAGACGTTGCTCAGTTCCCGTAATCTGGCTTTCGAGCTGTATGAAGTCCTTGATGCCGAGGGCCTGACCCAGCGTGAGCGTTTCGCCGAACACAATCGCGAAACCTTCGATGCGGCCATTGGCACCGCCCGCAGCATCGCCGAGAAGTTCTTCGCCCCGCACAACCGCAAGGGCGACGAGAACGAGCCGCGCTATGACAACGGTCAGGTAATTCTGATTCCGGAAGTGAAACCGGCGGTGGACGCCTTTCTCGAAGCCGGTTTCCTCAACGCCGCGCGCAGTTTCGACGCCGGCGGCATGCAGCTTCCTACGCTGCTGTCCCAGGCCTGCTTCGCGCACTTTCAATCGGCCAATGCTGCTTCGACGTCGTACCCGTTCCTGACCATGGGCGCGGCCAACCTGATCGAAAGCTTCGGCACCGAGGAGCAAAAGCGCCGCTTCCTGCAACCGATGATCGACGGCCGTTTCTTCGGCACCATGGCCCTGACCGAACCCCACGCGGGCTCGTCGCTGTCGGATATTCGTACCCGCGCAGAGCCGGCGCCCGACGGCACTTATCGCCTCAAGGGCAACAAAATCTTCATCTCCGGTGGCGATCACCCGCTGTCGGAAAACATCGTGCACATGGTGCTGGCCAAGCTGCCGGACGCGCCGGCCGGGGTGAAAGGCATTTCGCTGTTCATCGTGCCCAAGTTCCTGGTCAACGACGATGGCAGTCTCGGTCAGCGTAACGATGTGCTGCTGGCCGGGCTGTTCCACAAGATGGGCTGGCGTGGCACCACGTCCACCGCACTGAACTTCGGCGATAACGGTGAGTGTGTCGGCTATCTGGTGGGCAAGCCGCACCAGGGCTTGAGCTACATGTTCCAGATGATGAACGAGGCGCGGATCGGCGTCGGCATGGGTGCGGTGATGCTCGGTTACGCCGGCTACCTGTACTCGCTGGAATATGCCCGCGAGCGTCCGCAGGGCCGCGTGCCGGACAGCAAGGACCCGAACACTGCGCCGGTGGCGATCATCCAGCACGCCGACGTCAAACGCATGTTGCTGACACAAAAGGCTTACGTCGAAGGCTCATTCGATCTCGGCCTGTACGCGGCGCGACTGTTCGACGACACCACCACGCTTGCGACCGAAGCTGAACGAAAACAGGCCCATGAATTGCTGGATTTGCTGACACCAATCGTCAAATCCTGGCCGTCGGAGTTCTGCCTTAAGGCCAACGAACTGGCGATCCAGATCCTCGGCGGCCACGGCTACACCCGCGAATACCCGGTGGAACAGTACTACCGCGACAACCGCCTGAACCCGATCCACGAAGGCACCCACGGCATTCAGTCGCTGGACTTGCTGGGCCGCAAACTGGCGCAGAACGGCGGTGCGGGACTCAAGCAACTGATCCGCCTGATCGCTGACACCGCCGAACGCGCGCAGACGTTTGAGTCGCTGACGCCACTGCGCGAACCGCTGGAGAAACTGGTGGCGCGTCTGCAAACCGTGACCATCGGCCTGCTGACTGATCTGGCACAAGGCAATGTCAACAGCAGCCTGGCGAATTCGGCGCTGTACCTGAAGGTGTTCGGGCACACGGTGATTGGTTGGCGCTGGCTGGAGCAGGCGGTCCGTGCCGAGGAAGGCCTGACCAAAGGTAATGCGGCGGATGTGAGCTTCTATAAAGGCAAGCTGCAGGCGGCGCGGTATTTCCTGACGTGGGAAGTGCCGGGTTGCCACCATGAGCTGGCGATTCTTGAGGCGCGGGATGATGTGTGCCTGGGGATGCAGGATGAGTGGTTCTGACCCCGGATCTATGGTGTAGCTGAAGTCCAATCGCGAGCAGGCTCGCTCCTACAGGTATCTCTGTTGTTCACAAATCCTGTGTTCAACACACAACCCCTGTGGGAGCGAGCTTGCTCGCGATGGCGCCAGCACTATCAACACATCACTTCAGCTTGAACCCACCCATCTGCCGCGCCAGATCATCCGCCAACCGCTGCAACGTCTGACAATCATCCCGGCAAGCCCTGACCTCCCCCGCCGTGGCCCGGGCCAGATCGGAAATCCCCTGCACGTTACGGTTGATCTCTTCGGTCACCGCCGACTGCTCTTCGGTCGCGGTCGCCACCTGATGGTTCATATCGCTGATGCGCTCAACCTGCCCGGTGATCGCGGTCAACGAAGTGCCGGTACGCTGGCTCGACTCGACCCCCGTACCCGTCGCCGCCTGCCCGGAATGCATCGACGACACCGCGTTTTCCGCGCCTTGCTTGAGGCTGCCGATCATCTGCTGGATTTCATCGGTGGACGATTGCGTACGTCGCGCCAGGGTGCGCACTTCATCGGCGACCACGGCAAACCCGCGCCCCATGTCCCCGGCCCGCGCCGCTTCGATAGCGGCGTTGAGCGCCAGCAGGTTGGTTTGCTCGGAAATCCCGCGAATCACCGCCAGCACCTGATCGATGGACGCCACTTGATGGGCCAGTTCACCCACCGCCGTGGCCGCGACGCCGATTTCCCGGGACATGCTTTCAATGTGGCGGATCGAACCACCCACCACTTCCCGCGCCTGCATCGCCTCATCCCGAGCTGTTTGCGACGCGACCGCTGCATTGCCTGCGTTCTGGGCGATTTCCTGTACCGTCAGGCCCATTTCGTGAACAGCGGTGGCGACCATGTCGGTCATTTCCTGTTGGCGGCCAGAGCGTTCGGCGGTGTTGTCCACCACTCGAGCCGCCTGCCCGACCGCAGTGCGCAATCGTTCACTGGTGGTCAGTACTTCGCCGATCATGTCGCGCTGGCTGTCGAGGAACCGATTGAACCCGCGCGCCAGATCACCCAGCTCATCGGCGCGGCTGGAATCTAACCGGCGGGTCAAATCGCCACCACCGCTACCAATGGCAACCAGCGCGGCTGTTACCTGACGAATCGGCCGTACCAGCCCACGGGCCAGCAACACCACCAGCAACAGGCACACAATCGCCACCGCCAAGCCGATGCCGCTGCTCATCCACATGGCACGGCGGGCTTCGGCGTAGATCTGTGATTGCGGCACTTCCGCCACCAGGGTCCAGCCGAGATCGCGCAATGGCAGGCTTAACGCAAGAAAGTCCTCGCCTTCCCGCTGGAAGCTGCTGCTGGTGGTGGCAGTTTTTTGACCCATCACTGCCTGTGCCGCCGTAGCACCAATCTGTTCGGTCAGGCTGCGCTTGCCACTCAATTGCGCCTCGGGATGGACCTGGATCAAACCGTCGGAACGCACGAGATAGACCTTGCCGCGCTCCCCGAAGCTGAAGTTGTGGATCAGCTCCGACAGCTCTTTCATGCTCAGGCCAAGCCCGGCAACGCCCACGACTTTACCGGCCTGCTCGACTTTGAAGTCGATGAAAAGCGCCAATTCTCCGGTTGCCGTGTCATTGTCGATATTGAGGGTGCGCGGCTGGTTACTGTCGAGAAATGAGTAGAACCAGGCGTCTTTCGGATTGGATCGGCTGAGGGTCCGGTCCAGGCCTTTTTCGGTGAAGTAATGGTTGGACGCGGTGCCGACAATAATCGCGGTAAAAGCCTTGTGCTCGGCGCGGATGCCTTCGAGATAGGTAGTAAAGGTGTTGGCCTGGGCACCGTCTTCACCCCCTGCCAGCCAGTCGCGCACCATGCTGTTGCTGGCGATGTCCTTGGCGGCGGTGAGGGGTTGGACGAGGATGCGCTCGATGTCGTTGCGCATCGCTTCGATGCTCGATGGCAAGGCTTGCTCGACCAGATAGCTCTGGGCGAGACGATTGACCACCAGGGTATAAATGCCCACCACGATCAGAATACTGACCAGCAAGGAGCTGCCCATACTCAGGATCAACTGCCATTGAATACTGCGTCGCCAGAACTGCATGGAGCACCCCCAAAGAATAAGAGGCTGAAACACTGCAACAGCCGTGCCGATTGTATACAATCCAACCGACAATTTATTCTTTGGTTGTGCGCAAAGCCGATCAGGCCTGATTGATCGTCTTTGAGATCACTTCAACCGTGGCGCTGACTTGCTCTTGGTAACGGTCGAGTTCGAGCTTGTGCTGTTTCTGCATTTCGATCTGCTGGGAGCACAGATTCATCGCCGCCAGCACCAGCAGTCGGTCACCGATCAGCGTCGGGTACTTCCTTTTGGTGTCGGCCAGGGCTGCCTTCAACATCATCGCGGCGTCCAGCAGGGTCTGCTCTTCCCCGGCCGGTGCCTTGATCGAATAGTCCTCCCCCAGGATCGAGACGACTTTTACCCCTGCGGCGTTGTAACTCATGCGCTGACAGGACCTGCGCTGACGCGCTCAACCAAGGCCTGAATGCGAGCCGCCGTGGCGCCTTGCTTCTCTTCGTGTTCCATCAGGCTCAGTTGCAGGCTTTCGTTTTCATCTTTGGCCTGGGCCAGTTCCGCGGTCAGGTTCTGGTTCTGTTGCACCAGGTCGCTGACCAGTTGTTCCAATTGGCTTAGGGATGCTTCCAACATTTTGATTTTCCGGGCTTTTTCAATGGGCGCGTACGATAAAGAAAAGTCACCCTGGATGCCAGGGTTATACAGGCGCAAAGCCTTGATTTTGCTGACGGGCAACCTTCCTCGCGAGTTTTAAAGACTGTGATTGGCCAATCTGGTTCCTGCACTTCGTCGCCACAAGGTGCAACCGGCTAAAACAGGCCGGGCTCAAGACTTCAGCCAGGCGACCGATAAGTCATTCATACAGCAGCCTCAGCCGCGCACGGATGCGCTCTTTTCGGTGATCGCCATGTCCCTTCGTAATATGAATATCGCCCCTCGGGCGTTCCTCAGCTTTGCCCTGATCGGCGGCTTGATGATGGTTCTGGGGGTGTTTGCCTTGAATCAGATGAGCAAGATCCGCGGCGCCGCCGAGAACATCACCAACAACAGTGTGCCGAGCATCAAGAGCCTGGACGAGTTCACCCAACTCACTTTGCGCCTGCGCGTGTTGTCGTACCGCTTGCTGGTGAATCGCGAGCCGGACGTGCAGCAGAAAACCGTGGAATTGCTGGAGACGCGCAACCAGCAGATTCGCAGCGCCCAGGCGACCTACGAAAAACTGATCTCCAGCCCGCAGGAACGTGCGGCCTACGATCAATACATACAGTTGCTGGGTCAGTACCGCCAGATCGAAGACCGGATGAAAAGCCTGTCGCGCAACAATCAGGTCGACGAACTGCGCAGCTTGCTCAACACCGATTTGCTCAACAACTCCGAAGCGGTCAACGCCGTGTTGAACCGCCTGCTGGAGATCAACACCCAGCAGAGCCACGACACCAACCAGCAGGCAGCCGATCAGTATGATTCGGCGTTCAACCTGGTGATCACCCTGTTGGTGATCGCCACTGCCCTGACGTTGCTGTTCGCCTGGTTGCTGACCAACAGCATCACCCAACCGCTCGCCAACGCCCTGAGCGCCGCCGAACAAATTGCCGAAGGCAACCTGACCCGCCCGATCAACGTCGACGGCAAAGACGAAGCCGGCCGCTTGCTGCTGGCCATGGCGAAGATGCAGGACAAGCTGCGTGACACGCTGCAGCGCATTTCCGGCTCGGCCACGCAGCTGGCGTCCGCTGCCGAAGAACTCAACAGCGTTACTGACGAAAGCGCCCGTGGCCTGACCCAACAGAACAACGAAATCGAACAGGCCGCCACGGCAGTCAATGAAATGACCAGCGCCGTGGAAGAAGTCGCGCGCAATGCGGTCAGCACGTCCGAGGCGTCGAAGAACGCCACCACGTCTGCCGGCGACGGCCGTGACTTGGTACAGGAAACCGTGAGCGCCATCGAACGCATGAGCGCCGACGTGCAGAGCACCGCGACCCTGATCGGCGACCTGGCCAACGAGTCCCGCGACATCGGCAAGGTGCTGGACGTGATCCGTGGCCTGGCCGACCAGACCAACCTGCTGGCTTTGAACGCCGCCATCGAGGCCGCACGCGCCGGTGAGGCCGGTCGTGGTTTCGCCGTGGTGGCCGATGAGGTGCGCGCCCTGGCCCACCGCACCCAGCAGTCGACCAGCGAAATCGAACGCATGATCGGCAGCATCCAGAGCGGTACCGAGCACGCGGTGGATTCGATGCGCAACAGCACCGAACGCGCCGAATCGACCCTGAACATCGCCCGTGGTGCCGGGATGTCGCTGGACACCATCAATAGCGCCATCGTCGAAATCAACGAGCGCAACCTGGTGATCGCCAGCGCCGCCGAAGAACAGGCGCAGGTGGCCCGTGAAGTGGATCGCAACCTGGTGAACATTCGCGATCTGTCGGTGCAGTCGGCCACCGGGGCGAATCAGACGAGTGCGGCGAGCAATGAGCTATCGCGTTTGGCGGTGGACCTGAACACGATGGTTGGGCGGTTTAGCCTCTAATCATCCGGTAACGCGCCCCCTGTGGGAGCGAGCTTGCTCGCGACGAGGCCGGCACATTCAACATTGATGGCGACTGATACACCGCTATCGTCGGAACGCCGCCCGGAGCAAGCTCGCTCCCACAGGGGTTCTGCGATGACTCAAAAGCTTTTTGACAGCATCACATTTCAACAGGTTAGAATCGCTGGCACGCAGACTGCATGGTCAGTTTGCGCCCGCCTTTCAGCTTTCTGGAGTACTGCCTTTGAATGCGACGACCATCAACAGCCTGTTCTTGATCGGCGCGTTGCTGGTAGGTGCGAGCATTCTGGTGAGCTCACTTTCGTCCCGTCTCGGCATCCCGATTCTGGTGATCATCCTGGCCGTCGGCATGGCGGCCGGTGTCGATGGCGCCGGCATTCTTTTTGATAACTACCCCACGGCCTATCTGGTGGGCAACCTCGCGCTGGCCGTGATCCTGCTCGACGGCGGCCTGCGCACCCGGGTGTCGAGTTTCCGCGTGGCGTTATGGCCGGCGCTCTCGCTGGCCACGGTCGGGGTGCTGATTACCACCGGGCTGACCGGCATGGCGGCCGCATGGCTGTTCAACCTGAACCTGATCCAGGGCCTGCTGATCGGGGCCATCGTCGGCTCCACCGACGCCGCGGCGGTGTTCTCGCTGTTGGGCGGAAAAGGCTTGAACGAGCGGGTAACCGCCAGCCTTGAAATCGAATCCGGCAGCAACGACCCGATGGCGGTGTTCCTCACCGTCACCCTGATCGACATGCTCGCCAGCGGCCAGACCGGCCTGCACTGGAGCCTGCTGACCCATCTGCTGCGCGAGTTCGGTATCGGTGGCGTCATTGGCTTGGGCGGTGGCTGGCTGATGCTGCAACTGGTCAATCGCATCAACCTCGCCACCGGCCTGTATCCGATTCTGGTCATCGCCGGTGGCCTGGTGGTGTTTGCCCTGACCAACGCCCTGCACGGCAGTGGCTTCCTGGCGGTGTACATCTGCGGCCTGGTGATCGGCAACCGCCCGGTGCGCAGCCGTCACGGCATCCTGCACATGCTCGACGGCATGGCCTGGCTGGCGCAGATCGGCATGTTCCTGGTGCTGGGGCTGCTGGTGACGCCTCACGATCTGCTGCCTATCGCCTTACCGGCACTGGCACTGGCGTTGTGGATGATTCTGTTTGCCCGGCCACTGTCCGTGCTGGTTGGCCTGCTGCCGTTCAAGGCGTTCCATGGTCGCGAGAAAGCGTTCATTTCCTGGGTCGGCTTGCGCGGCGCGGTTCCGATCATCCTGGCGGTGTTCCCGTTGATGGCCGGCCTGCCCAACGCCCAGCTCTATTTCAACCTCGCCTTCTTTATCGTGCTGGTGTCGCTGCTGGTTCAGGGCACGAGCCTGCCGTGGGTCGCCAGGTTGTTGAAAGTAACGGTGCCCCCGGAACCTGCACCCATCTCGCGGTCGGCCCTGGAAGTGCACGTCACCAGCGAGTGGGAGCTGTTCGTTTATCGTCTCGGCGCGGAGAAATGGTGCATCGGTTCGCCCCTGCGCGAGCTGAAAATGCCCGAAGGCACCCGTATCGCTGCCCTGTTTCGCGGTCAACAATTGCTCCATCCGTCGGGTAGTACGGTGCTCGAAGTCGATGATTTGCTGTGTGTTATCGGCCATGAACACAACCTGCCGGCCCTCGGAAAACTCTTCAGCCAGGCGCCACAACGGGGCCTCGACCTGCGCTTCTTCGGCGACTTCGTACTCGAAGGAGACGCCCAACTGGCCGCGGTTGCGGCCCTCTATGGCCTGAAGGTCGAAGGCATCGATCCGGACATGTCCCTGGGCCACTTCATTGCCCAGAAAGTCGGCGGCGCGCCGGTGGTGGGTGACCAGGTGGAATGGAACAACACCATCTGGACCGTGGCGGTCATGGACGGGAACAAGATCGGCAAAGTGGGCGTCAGATTCCCCGAAGGAAGTCGCCCGGGTCCCGGACTCTTCCTCTAAACTGCTTCCACTATCACTTGCTTGACCGGTCTTTATGCCTAACCTGCGCTACCTTTTCGCCATTGCCCTTTTGGGCTTGAGTCTCTCTGTCGGCACCCTTGGTTTATCGCCAGCGGCGCAAGCGGCCGAACCACCCTCCAGCGAAGCCGTGCAGGCGAGCCTGGACAAGATCGCCGACCGCAAATTGCCGGAAGCCGATCAGAAGGCCCTGCAAACCGTTCTGCAAAACACGCTGAGCCAGCTCAACAACAAGCGTGACTACGAGCAGAAACTGACCGCGCTCAAGCAGCAATTGAACAATGCGCCCAAACAGACCCTCGAGAACCAGCGTGAACTGACCCGCCTCAAGGCCAGCACCGTGGTGCCGGTGGCGCAGCGTTTCGCCAAAGAACCGATCCAGCAGCTGGAACAATTGCTCACAGAGCGTTCCACCCAGCAAAGCGACCTGCAAAAAGCCCTGGCCGATGCCAACAGCCTGATCATCACCGCCCAGACCCGCCCCGAGCGTGCTCAAGCGGAGATTTCCAGCAGCCAGACGCGCATTCAGCAGATCAACACCATCCTCAAAAACGGCAAGGACGCCGGCAAGACCTTGAGCGCCGAGCAGCGCGACCAGCTCAACGCCGAGCTGGCTGCGCTGAACGCCCTGATCCCGTTACGGCGCCAGGAACTGGCCGGCAATACCCAATTGCAAGACCTCGGCAACAGCCAGCATGACCTGTTGTCGGAGCGGTCCGACCGCCTGGATCGGGAAATCCAGGAATTGCAAAACCTGATCAACCAGAAGCGACTGGCGTTGTCCCAGGAAACGGTCACCCAGCAATCCATCGAAGCGCAGAAGGCTGGCGGCAGCAGCCTGCTGGCCACCGAAAGCGCGACCAACCTGAAGCTTTCGGACTACCTGCTCAAAAGCACCGACCGCCTCAACGAAGTCACCCAGCAAAATCTGCAGACCAAGCAACAGCTGGACAGCCTGACCCAGAGCGACTCGGCCTTGGACGAGCAAATCAACGTGCTCAAAGGCAGCCTGCTGCTCTCGAAGATTCTCTACAAACAGAAACAGGCGTTGCCGCGCCTGCGGCTCGACCGCAACCTGGCCGACCAGATCGCCGACATTCGCCTGTATCAGTTCGAAGTCAGCCAGCAACGGGAATTGCTGAGCAGTCCGACCACCTACGTCGAAAACCTGCTGGCGACCCAGCCGCCCGAGCAAGTCACGCCGCAGCTGCGCAAAAGCCTGATGGAACTGGCCACCACCCGCGCCGATCTGCTGGAACGCCTCAATCGCGAACTGAGCGCGGTGCTCAATGAATCCATCACCCTGCAACTGAACCAGAAGCAATTGCTCAGCACGGCGCAAAGCCTGCGGGCGACCCTCGATGAGCAGATGTTCTGGATCCCGAGCAACAAGCCGCTGGAACTGGAGTGGATTAGCAGTGTGCCGGATCGCCTGCAGCGACAACTCGATTCGCTGCCGGTACTTTCAAGCCTGAGCGAACTGACCGACGGTCTGACCCAGCGCCCGCTGCTGTTCCTGCCACTGGCACTGCTGATCGGTGCGCTGCTGTGGCGCCGCAAGAATCTGTACGCGCGACTGAACAAGGTTCACCAGGACATCGGTCACTTCAAACGCGATAGCCAGTGGCACACGCCGCAGGCGATTCTGATCAATATTCTGCTGGCGATGCCGGTTTCCCTGGGGCTCGCCTTGTGCGGACTGGCCCTGCGAATCGACGCCCGTGGGCAGAACGCCAATATGGGCGCGGCGCTGCTGCAAATGGCCGGGGCCTGGCTGGTGTTCTACACCGCCTACCGGATCCTCGCGCCGGGCGGTGTGGCAGAACTGCATTTCCGCTGGGAAAAGCCCCAGGTGGAATTCCTGCGCATCTGGGTCCGCCGCCTCGGCATCGTGGTGATGGCACTGGTGACCGTAGTGGCCGTTGCCGAACTGCAACCGGCGGCGCTGGCCGATGACGTGATCGGCATGCCGGTGGTACTCACCTGCTACGCATTGATGACCTTGCTGCTCAGCCGCTTGCTCATCAGTAGCCCGACCCACAAGAACGCCTCGCTGTTCCGCAAGCTAGTGGGGATCCTGTTCACCGCCCTGCCCGTCGCGCTGTTCGTGGCGGTGTGCTTCGGCTACTACTACACCGCGCTGAAGCTCAGCGACCGCTTGATCAACACCCTGTACCTGTTGATGTTCTGGCTGGTGATCGAAGCCACGTTCGTGCGAGGTCTCAGCGTAGCGGCGCGCCGCCTGGCTTATCAGCGCGCCCTGGCCAAACGTAACGCAGCAAAAGAGACCGCCGACGGCGAAGCAGTCGTCGAAGAGCCGACAATGGACATCGAGAAGGTCAACGAACAGTCCCTGCGCCTGATCCGTCTGGCGCTGCTGGGCGGCTTCATGGTCGCGCTGTACTGGGTCTGGTCCGACCTGATCAGCGTGTTCTCGTACCTGGACAACGTCACTCTCTACGAATACACCAGCGGCACCGGCGCCAACATGAGCATGGTGCCGATCAGCATCGGCGACATGCTCGGTGCACTGATCATCATCGGCATCACCTTTGCCCTGGCGCGCAACCTGCCGGGTCTGCTGGAAGTGTTCGTGCTGTCCAAGCTCAACCTGGCCCAGGGCAGCGCCTACGCGACCACCACGCTACTGTCGTACGTGATCGCCGGCGTTGGTTTCGTCTCGACGCTGTCGACCCTTGGCGTGAGCTGGGACAAGTTGCAATGGCTGGTAGCGGCGCTGTCGGTCGGTCTCGGTTTCGGCATGCAGGAGATCTTCGCCAACTTCATTTCCGGCATCATGATCCTGTTCGAGCGCCCGGTACGGATCGGCGACACCATCACCATCGGCAACCTGTCGGGTACGGTGAGCAAGATTCGCATCCGTGCCACGACCATCACCGACTTCGACCGCAAGGACATCATCGTCCCGAACAAGACGTTCATTACCGGGCAACTGATCAACTGGTCGCTGACCGATACCATCACCCGGGTGACCCTCAAGCTCGGTGTCGACTACGGCTCGGACCTGGACCTGGTGAAGGAGCTGTTGCTCAAGGCAGCACGCGATAACCCGCGCGTCCTGAAAGACCCGGAGCCGCACGTGTACTTCCTGAACTTCGGCGAAAGCACCCTCGACCACGAGTTGCGCATGCACGTGCGCGACCTCGGTGACCGCAACCCGGTGCTCGACGAGGTCAACCGCTTCATCAACCGCGAGTTCAAGAAACAGCACATCAACATCTCGTTCCGGCAGATGGAGGTTTACCTCAAGAACCTGCACGGCCAGGAATACAAGATGGTGCCAATCGAACCGGAAGCGAAGACCATCGTGCCGTTGGTCGACGGCAAACCGCCGAAAGAGCCGCCCGCCGCCGAACTCGACTAACCGGCCATTCCCCAGCAGAATGCTCGGACATTCTGCTGGAGCCGGCCCTTGAAAGCCCTCGACGAACTCACCTTCGATAACCGCTTCGACCGCCTGGGCGATGCGTTTTCCGCCCATGTGCTGCCCGAGCCCATCGATAATCCGCGCCTGGTAGTGGCCAGCCCCGCCGCCATGGCGCTGCTCGACCTCGACCCGGCCGTGGCCGAAACCCCGGAGTTCGCCGAACTGTTCAGCGGCCACAAGCTCTGGGCCGATGCGATCCCAAGGGCCATGGTCTATTCCGGGCATCAGTTCGGTTTCTACAACCCGCAACTGGGCGACGGTCGCGGCCTGTTGCTGGGCGAGGTGTACAACGAGGCCGGCGAACATTGGGACCTGCACCTCAAGGGCGCCGGCCAGACGCCGTTTTCACGCATGGGCGATGGCCGGGCGGTACTGCGTTCGTCGATTCGCGAATTCCTCGCGTCCGAAGCCCTGCAAGCCCTGAACATCCCGACCACACGCGCCCTGTGCGTGATCGGCTCCGATACCCCGGTGTGGCGCGAAAAGCAGGAGCGCGCGGCCATGATCCTGCGTCTGTCGCCAAGCCATGTGCGCTTCGGCCACTTCGAATATTTCTACTACACCAAGCGCCCCGAGCAGCAGAAAGAGCTGGGGGATCACGTGCTGGCCATGCACTTCCCGGAGTGCCTGGAGCAACCGGAGCCGTACCTGGCGATGTTCCGCGAAGTGGTCGAGCGCAATGCCGAACTGATCGCCAAATGGCAGGCCTACGGTTTCTGCCACGGAGTGATGAACACCGACAACATGTCGATCCTCGGGATTACTTTCGACTTCGGCCCGTTCGCCTTCCTCGACGACTTCGACGCCAACTTCATCTGCAACCACTCTGACGATCAGGGCCGTTACTCCTTCAGCAACCAGGTGCCGATTGGCCAGTGGAACCTCAGCGCGCTGGCCCAGGCCCTGACGCCGTTCATCAGCATCGAAGCCCTGCGCGAAACCCTCGGCCTGTACCTGCCGCTGTTCCAGGCCCATTACCTGGACCTGATGCGCCGCCGCCTCGGCCTGACAACGGCCGAAGACGACGACCAGAAGCTGCTGGAGAGTCTGCTGCAACTGATGCAAAACAGCGGCGTCGACTACAGCCTGTTTTTCCGCCGCCTGGGTGATGAAGCACCGGAACAGGCCATCACCCGATTGCGTGATGACTTCGTCGACCTCAAGGGCTTTGACGCCTGGGGCGAGCTCTACGTCGCCCGGGTGGCCCGTGAAGGCACGCTCGATCAACAGCAGCGCCGCCAGCGGATGCACGCAGTCAACCCGCTGTACATCCTGCGCAACTACCTGGCGCAAAAGGCCATCGATGCGGCAGAGAGCGGCGACTACTCGGAAGTCCGCCGACTGCACGCGGTACTGAGCAATCCGTTCGTGGAACAACCGGGGATGGAAAGTTATGCCGAGCGACCACCGGAGTGGGGCAAGCATCTGGAGATCAGTTGTTCGTCGTGAGGCAGAACATTAAACATTTTGGATTGGCGATGAACGGCGCTCCCGATCATAGGCTTCGATATGATCGCTTATGATCGACACCAAACCCTCAAGTGAGTGCAATTCATCACCGCCCATCATCACTAGCAACTCATCCCGCGATTTGACCAACCGGTCGAATTCAACTTCTGATTGAGGCCGTTTTAGCAGCCAAGATACGGATGACCAGTGTTCAATGGCTTGCTTAACGATTCTTTGCATTTTTGCGCCTCTTGGTTGTTATCGGAAAGTGCGCGAAAAGATTACAAATTGAATAACTCGCTACCTAGCAGACAGAGGCACCGTCGCCTGTAGGTGGCCTCTCCAATTGCAGAAGGCTCCTGCCTACAAATCCGAATCTTGATAAACAGGGTTCTTACCTCCAGATCAACGCTCTGACTACCAACTTCCGAAGAGCCTCACCATGACCGACCCACTCCTCATCCCCTGCCCTCACTGCAACGGCCTCAACCGCATTCCCGCCGAGCGTCTCGACGATCATCCAAAATGCGGTCGCTGCAAGGCCGAAGTCCTGCTGAACAAACCGTTTGAATTGAAGCAAGGCGACTACGCCAGCCAGATCAAGGGCGATCTGCCGTTGCTGGTGGACGTGTGGGCGGACTGGTGCGGGCCGTGCAAGTCGTTTGCGCCGGTGTTCGAACAGGCAGCCGGGCAACTGGCGGGCAAGTGTCGGCTGGCCAAACTGGACAGCGAGGCGAACCAGCAGTTGTCGGCGCAATTGGGGATTCGCTCGATTCCGAGCCTGATCCTGTTCAAGAACGGCCGGGAAGTCGCCCGGCAGAGCGGGGCTTTCCCGTTACCGCAACTGATGAGCTGGTTGCGTAGCCAGGGGATCTGAAGCAACACAGACCCTGTGGGAGCGAGCTCGCTCGCGATGAGGGCGTCAAATTCAACATCTCTGTTGACCGACACACTGCCATCGCGAGCAAGCTCGCTCCCACAGGTTTTTCAGGCGTTTTCCAACAGGTTGTGCAGCTCAACGAATTGCTGGGTCAGCTTGTGCCGCGGGTCGAGATGGATCAGCGGCGTGTTGGCCTGGTGGGATTCGCGCATGCGTACCGAGCTGGCCAGGTACACCGGCAACACCGGCAGGCCTTCGGCGATCAGCTCATCGAGAATTTGCTGGGGCAGGCTGGCGCGGGCCTGGAACTGGTTGACGACGATGCCTTCGACTTCCAGGCCCTCGTTGTGGTCTTCCTTCAACTCTTCGATTTCCGCCATCAGGCCGTACAGTGCCTGACGTGAAAAACTGTCGCAATCGAAGGGGATCAACACACGATCGGCGGCAATCAACGCTGAAACCGCGTAGAAATTCAGCGCTGGCGGAGTATCGAGGTAAATCCGGTCGTAGTCTTCGCTAAGCTCCTCAAGCAACTTACGCAGCTTGTTGATCTTGTGCTTGGCTTCAAGCTTTGGCTGCAAGTCCGCCAGCTCGGCGGTTGCGGTCACGACATGGAGGTTATCGAACGGGGTTTCGTAGATGTCGACCTGATTCTTTTTGGAGAACGGCCCGGAAGACAGCGTCTGCTTGAAGAAATCGGCGATACCCATCGGGATGTCGTTACCGGTGAGCCCCGTCAGGTACTGAGTGGAGTTGGCCTGGGCATCGAGATCCACCAACAAGGTGCGAAAACCCTCGCTGGCACTGACCGCCGCCAGATTGCAGGCAATGCTGGATTTGCCAACGCCACCTTTCTGATTGAACACCACGCGCCGCATGTCAAAACCTCCGTGTACCAAAGAATGACCGAGTGTAGTGGTCCACCGCGTCGCTTCGCTACCTTGTCAGCAAAGGGACTACACCGTCAGTTGCCTTCTCCTGCTTGAAAAGCCCTGAACGGCCCGATGGCTCGACGTCAGAGCCGACAGACGGAGGCATGATTTTGTGAATAATTACCAATCGTTCAATTTTTTCGAGTCAGCCGCTTCATCTTATTGAGCAAAATGTAACCAGCATTTGCTACACGTTCCCGGCACCGGGATAATGCGCGCCACTCGGCGCCAAACGCCACGCAGGGTGAGTCTCGGCTCTCGGCCGCTCCCCCGCGTCAAGTAAGCCCGTGAGGGCGGGATGAATGTCTGTGATCAACTTCAACATCGCCCAATGGCGCGCCTGGGCCCCGGGGCTTGAAAGCGTGAGCGATTGGCAGGCCTGGAGCCGACAACCGGTCGTGCTGCCGGACAGCGATGCCGCTCCCGACGTTTCCTTTCTGCCGGCCATGCAGCGCCGCCGGCTCAGCCGTCTGGCGCGGATGGCCTTCAGTGTCGGCTGGCCATTGGCCGAAGGTCGGCAGGATCTGCCATTGGTCTTTGTTTCCCGTCACGGCGAAACGCCCCGCACCGTCGACATTCTCAGTGATCTGGCCGCCGACCAGCCGCTGTCGCCAACCCAGTTCAGCTTGTCCGTGCATAACGCGATTATTGGCTTGTGGTCGATCATGCGCGGTGAAACCAGCGAAATGACGGCCCTGGCCGCCGCAGGCGACGGCCTGGAACACGGCATGCTGGAAGCTGCCGCATTGCTGGCTGAAGGCGCTCCGGCAGTACTTCTGGTGGTCACCGAAGAGCAACCACCCGAGGCTTACTCAACCTGGATCGACGACGTGCCGTTCCCTTATGCCGTCGGCCTGCTGATCACACCCGGTACCGACTGGCAGTTGTCCCTGAACAGCCCCGCGGATGCGTTGTCCAACACCCGTTGGCCCCACGCGCTGAATCTGTTGCGTACGATGCTCGGCCAGCAAACCACTTGCCAACATGCCTGGAAAAATCGCGTATGGACCTGGCAACGCAACCCATGACCGAAAAAAACCGCGACGCCTATTACTGGCGCTTGCTGGCCACCGCCGCGAGCTTTGCCCTGTTCGGGTTGGGTGGGCTGTGCCTGCGTCTGGTGATTTTCCCTGTGCTGAACTGTCTGCCCGGCGACGCCCAGACCCATCGGCTGCGGGCCAGACAAACGGTCAGCCGCTGTTTCTGGATTTTTGTGCGTTTCATGGCCCGTACCGGGGTGCTGACCTATAACATTGAAGGCGCGGAAAAACTCGGTCGTCCCGGGCAGATGATCATTGCCAATCACCCGTCACTGATCGACGTGGTGTTTCTGATCGGCCTGGTGCGTCACGCCAACTGCGTGGTCAAGCAAAGCCTCTGGGAAAACCCTTTCACCCGCGGACCGCTGGGCAGCACCGAATACATCAGCAATGACGGCAGCATGGACATGCTCGACGCGGCTGCCGACGCGCTGAAAGACGGCCAGACCCTGATCATTTTCCCTGAAGGTACACGCACCCAACCCGGCCAGGCGCCAGCCTTTCATCGGGGGGGCGCGGCAATCGCCCTGCGCGGTGCGAAAATCCTCACCCCGGTCATTATCAAGGTCAACCCGACCACATTGACCAAGGCCGAGCCCTGGTATCGCATCCCCAAGCGGCGCGTGCACTTCAGTTTTCGGGTTGGGGCCGATATAGACCCACAGACCTTCGCCACGCTGGGGCCGGCTCCGCAAGCCTCGCGCAAGCTCAACGATTATTTGCATTCTTACTTCATCAAGGAGCTCGCCGAAGATGAGCGATCTGTACACCCATAGCCTGGTGCTGGAAATCAAAGAACTGATCATCGAAGCCCTCGGCCTCGAAGACATCAGCGCCGAAGACATCGGCAACGAGCAGACGCTGTTCGGCGAAGGCCTGGGCCTGGACTCGGTGGACGCCCTGGAACTGGGCCTGGCCATCCAGAAAAAG
The DNA here is from genome assembly GCF_056402155.1 of Pseudomonas sp. P4_C1. Classification (NCBI taxonomy): domain Bacteria; kingdom Pseudomonadati; phylum Pseudomonadota; class Gammaproteobacteria; order Pseudomonadales; family Pseudomonadaceae; genus Pseudomonas; species Pseudomonas sp. P4_C1. The sequence continues at coordinate 288,179 of NZ_JBFUHY010000001.1, read as the reverse complement.
TACGGCATCAAAATCGACGCCGATGCCAAGGACACACGTAATCACTTCAGTAACGTGGCGAGCCTTGCGGCGTTCGTCACCGCAAAACAGGCAGCTTGAGACCGGACCATGCAAACTCGTGACGACATTTTCAACACCCTGCGCGATGCCCTGGTCGAGCTCTTCGAACTGGACCCCGAGCGTGTGAGCCTGGAATCCAACCTGTATCAGGACCTGGAAATCGACAGCATCGACGCGGTCGACCTGATTGATCACATCAAACGCCAGACCGGCAAGAAAATCGCCGCCGAAGAATTCAAATCGGTGCGAACCGTCAGTGACGTGGTCGAGGCGGTCTACCGTCTGGTTCAACCGGCCGCATGAATCGACTGATTGGCCTCGGCCTGCTGCTGGCGGGTCTTTTGTATCCCTTTGCGGTGTATTTCGGCATGGAGCATTTCGCCCCGTGGCAGTTCGGGCTGCTGCTGGGCGGACTGTGGCTGGCCCGGGCGCTGACCGGCACACGACGGCCTGGCAGCCTGTGGATGGCCACGGTGGCCATTGTGTTCTGTCTGTTGCTGGCACTGTTCGACAGCCCGGCGCTGTTGCGCTGGTATCCGGTGTTGATCAGCAGCTTCATGCTGGTGCTGTTCGGATCGAGCCTGACATTCGGCCCGCCGATCGTTGAACGCCTGGCCCGGGTACGCGAGCCGCAATTGCCGGCCGAGGGCATTCGCTATACCCGTCAGGTGACCATCGCCTGGAGCGTTTTTTTTCTTTGCAACGGTGTGTGCGCCGCCGCCCTGACCCTCTGGGCGCCGCTGAGCTGGTGGACGCTGTACACCGGCCTGATTTCCTACGGATTGATAGGCCTGATGTTTGCCATTGAATGGCTCATACGACAAAGGGTACGAGGCCGCCCATGAATTGGATAAAACTTGAGCACATGCTGCTCAAGGCTCAGCCGGTGCGCGCCGTAACGACCGCTCCGGCACTGGATCACGCCCAACTGTGCGAACAGGCGCTGCGCCTGGCTGCCGGCCTGCAAGCCCGGAATGTACGGCAGATGGCCGTGCACCTTGAGGATGCCGCCGATCTGGCGATTGCCCTGTTCGGCGCCTGGCGTGCCGGGGTCAGTGTGCTGCTGCCGTCTGACCTGCAACCGCAGACTCGCCAACGCTGGTCAGGTGAAGTTGATCTCTGGCTGACCGATCAGCCCGACGATGAACACCTTGGCAATTTCCAACAGCCTCCGCTCAGTACCGCTGTGCTGGATCCGGATCACTGTCAACTCAGCCTGTGCACGTCGGGCTCCAGTGGCGAGCCCAAGCGCATCGAAAAAAACCTGCGCCAACTGGCCAATGAAGTCGAAGCCCTGGAACAGCTGTGGGGCGCTGATCTGGGCCCGGCGTGCATCATCGGCAGCGTCGCCACCCAGCACATCTACGGTCTGCTGTTTCGGGTGCTGTGGCCGCTATGCGCCGGACGCCCGTTCGTGCGTCGACAGTTGGCCTTTCCGGAAGACCTGCAACGCGCCAGCCGCGAATGCCCGGCCTTCGCCTGGGTGGCCAGCCCGGCGCTGCTCAAACGCATGGGCGACAACCTCGACTGGCCTGCGTTGAGCTCCGTACGCCGGGTTTTTTCCTCCGGCGGTGCATTGCCGGTCGAGGCCGCACAGCGCCTGCATGAGCGTCTGGGGCAATGGCCAGCGGAAATTTTCGGCAGTTCGGAAACCGGCGGCATCGCCTGGCGTCAGGGCGATGAACTCTGGCGGCCCTTTGCCGATGTCACGCTGACTCAAGACAGTGATGGCGCGCTGTTGATCGCTTCGCCCTACTTGCCTGACGGCCATGTTGAACAAACTGCCGACTCAGCGCGCATCACCGCCGATGGTCGCTTCGAATTGCTCGGGCGACTGGACCGGATCGTCAAACTGGAAGAAAAACGCATCTCGCTACCGATGCTGGAACAGGCGCTGACAGCCCATGAATGGGTTGTCGAAGCGCGGCTCGGCGTCGTTCAGGAAAACCGCGCCTCCCTGGGGGCATTGCTGGTGCTGAACGAGGCCGGCTTGCATGTGCTGCGCAATCAGGGCCGACGCAGTCTTACCGAGCAATTGCGCCAACACCTGAGCCAACACTGCGAAGCCCTGGCCCTGCCAAGACGCTGGCGCCTGCTACGACAACTGCCGCTGAACACTCAAGGCAAACTGCCCCAGGCCGACGTCGATGCCCTGCTGCTGGCGCCGCGCTCCAAAGCCCCGGAGGTCTTGGAGCAAGTCGAAACCAATGGCGAGTGGAGCCTGCAACTGGCCGTGCCACCGGACCTGGCCTATTTCAGCGGTCATTTCCCCACGGCGCCGGTGTTGCCTGGCGTGGTGCAGGTGGACTGGGCGCTGAGTCTGGGCCAGCAACTGATGAACCTGCCGAAAAAATTCGCCGGCATGGAAGTCTTGAAGTTCCAGCAACTGGTGCGCCCGGGCGATGAAATCCAGCTGCACCTGCGCTTTGACCCGGTGCGCGGCAAACTGTATTTCGCCTATCGCAACGAAACCGCCACTTGCTCCAGCGGGCGGATCTTGCTGGAGGCTGCAAATGCATAAGCTGGGTGAGTGCTGCGCACTCAATCGCGAGCAGGTCGAATCGTCGCACCGCCGCTCCCACACTGGATTTGTGAACGACACAGCCCCCTTGTGGGAGCGAGCTTGCTCGCGATGCAGACACCTCGGTCTTTCAGGTGCACACCAACATGCATAGCCCCTGCGCCATCGTCCCGGTGTACAACCACGAAGACGCGATCACCACAGTGGTCGACGCCCTGATCGCCAGCCATCTGCCGTGCATTCTGGTGGACGATGCCAGCAGCCCGCGCTGCGCCCGGGTGCTGGATCGCCTGGCCCAGCGTGAAATGGTTTACCTGATTCGCCTCGCCGAAAACCAGGGAAAGGGTGGTGCGGTCATGACCGGCTTGCGCGAAGCTTCGCGTCTGGGTTTCAGCCATGCCTTGCAGGTGGATGCCGATGGCCAGCACGATTTGCAGGACATCAAACGCTTCATCGAACAATCACGCCGTCACCCACAAGCGGTGATTTGCGGTTATCCGCTATATGACGCCAGCGTGCCGAAAGGCCGTTTGTATGCACGCTACCTGACCCACGTCATGGTCTGGATCAACACCTTGTCGTTGCAGATTCGCGACTCCATGTGCGGATTCCGGGTTTACCCGTTACCGCCAGTCCTGGCGTTGATCGAGTCAGCGAAAATCGGCAAGCGCATGGACTTCGACTCGGACATCCTGGTGCGCCTGGCCTGGCGCAATCAGCCGATGCAATGGCTGCAAACCAAAGTCCACTACCCGCTGGACGGCGTTTCGCATTTTCGGATGTTCCACGACAACGTGCTGATTTCCAGCATGCACACGCGGCTGTTCTTCGGCATGTTGCTGCGGGCGCCAGTGATCCTCTGGCGACGGTGGCGGGCATGAGCGCAGACAAGCAACACTGGGCCGACCGCGAAGAACGGGGCAGTTTCTGGCTGATGAAACTCACCGCGTTCGGCGCCAAAGTGCTGGGCCGTCGAGTACTGAGCCCAGTGTTGTACGGCATCGTCCTGTACTTTTTCCTGTTCGGTCGCAGCGCCCGACACAGTGCCTGGCAATACCAGCAACGCCTGACTGACTGGAGCGGTCGCAGCGAATTGCGTCCGAGCCATTGGCGCGTATTCGGCCAGTTCATGGCCTTCGCTGATTCCATGCTCGACAAACTCGACGTATGGAACGGCAAGTTGAGCATCGAACAAATCGAAATCATCGACCCGGCGCTGCTGCGTGACCAGTTGCGTGGTGCCCGCGGGCAGATGCTGGTGGGCGCGCACCTGGGCAATCTGGAAGTCTGCCGCGCACTGGCGGAAATCGGCGAGAAGGTCACGATGAACGTGCTGGTCCACACCAAGCACGCTGAACAGTTCAACCGTTTGCTGGGTGAGGCCGGGGCGACCAATTTGCGCCTGATTCAGGTCAGCGAACTGGACCCCGGGATCATGCTGCAACTGAGCGAGCGCCTGGAACGCGGCGAGTGGCTGGCAATTGCTGGCGACCGCGTGCCGCTGCATGGCGGACGCTGCGCGACCGTGGACTTCCTCGGTCATCCGGCCAGGTTCCCCCAGGGCCCGTGGCTGCTGGCCGGCCTGTTGAAATGCCCGGTCAACCTGCTGCTGTGCCTGAAAAAGCCCGACGGCGATTATCGACTGACCATTGAGCCGTTCGCTGAGGCAATCACCTGGAAGCGCAGCGACCGCGAGCAGGTCATTCATCAGTGGGCCTCCCGCTACGCCGAACGCTTGGGTCACTATTGCCTCGAAGCGCCCCAACAATGGTTCAACTTTTACCCTTTCTGGAAGACCGATGACGACGCCAACGCTTGAGCCGGTAACCTTCGGCGAACGCCCTTTGCGCATTGAAGACGTGCTGGCCCTGGCCAACCGCAAGGTGCCGACGCAGTTGCAAAGCGATCCCGCCTACCGCGAGCGCATCGCCAAGGGCGCGCGTTTTCTGGACTCGCTGCTGGACAAGGAAGGCGTGATCTACGGCGTGACCACCGGTTATGGCGACTCTTGCGTGGTCGCGGTGCCACTGCATCACGTCGAGGCGCTGCCCCGTCATCTGTACACCTTCCACGGCTGTGGCCTGGGCAAACTGCTCGACGCCCAGGCCACCCGCGCGGTACTGGCGGCGCGCTTACAGTCGTTGTGCCACGGTGTGTCCGGGGTGCGCGTGGAGCTGCTGGAGCGCCTGCAGGCGTTCCTTGAACACGACATCCTGCCGCTGATTCCGGAAGAAGGCTCGGTGGGCGCCAGCGGTGACCTGACGCCGCTGTCGTACGTTGCCGCCACGCTGTCCGGCGAACGCGAGGTGATGTTCCGAGGCGAGCGCCGGCAGGCCGCCGATGTGCACCGCGAACTCGGCTGGCAGCCTCTGGTGTTGCGTCCAAAAGAAGCCCTGGCGCTGATGAACGGCACCGCTGTGATGACCGGTCTGGCCTGCCTGGCCTACGCCCGCGCCGATTACCTGCTGCAACTGGCCACGCGCATCACCGCGCTGAACGTGGTCGCCCTGCAAGGCAACCCGGAGCACTTCGACGAGCGCCTGTTCGCCGCCAAGCCGCATCCGGGGCAGATGCAGGTCGCTGCGTGGTTGCGCCAGGATCTGGCCATCGACGCGCCGACCGCGCCACTGCATCGCCTGCAAGACCGCTATTCCCTGCGCTGCGCGCCCCATGTGCTGGGCGTGCTGGCCGACAGCCTGAACTGGCTGCGCTCGTTCATCGAGATCGAGCTCAATAGCGCCAACGACAACCCGATCATCGACGCCGAGGCCGAGCGCGTGCTACACGGCGGGCACTTCTACGGCGGGCACATCGCGTTCGCCATGGACAGCCTGAAGAACCTCGTGGCCAACGTCGCCGACCTGCTGGACCGGCAACTCGCGCTGCTGGTGGATGAGCGCTACAACCATGGCTTGCCGAGCAACCTGTCCGGAGCCACGGCCGACCGCGCCATGCTCAACCACGGCTTCAAGGCGGTGCAGATCGGCACCAGTGCCTGGACCGCCGAAGCGCTGAAGAACACCATGCCGGCCAGCGTCTTCTCGCGCTCCACCGAATGCCACAACCAGGACAAGGTCAGCATGGGCACCATCGCCGCCCGCGATGCCATCCGCGTTCTGGAGCTCACCGAACAGGTGGCCGCCGCCACGCTGCTGGCGGCCAATCAGGGTGTCTGGCTGCGTGGCCAGGCCAAAGATGCACGACCCCTGCCACCCGCTTTGGCCGTCATGCATGAAGCCTTGGCCAAGGACTTCCCGCCGGTCATCGAAGACCGCGCGCTGGAAGGCGAATTACGCCTGTGCCTGCAACGCATCGCCGAACAACACTGGAGGCTGCATGCGTAGCAAGGGATTCCTGCACACCGACACGGAAATCGTCGTACCGTTCTTTGACGTCGACAGCATGCACGTGGTCTGGCACGGCCATTACGTCAAATACCTGGAAGTCGCCCGCTGTGCGCTGCTGGACAGGATCGGCCACAACTACACGGCGATGAACGAATCCGGCTACGCGTGGCCGGTGATCGACCTGCAATTGCGCTACGTGCGCGGCGCGGTGTTCGGCCAGAAACTCAACGTGCGCGCCAACCTGGTGGAGTGGGAGAACCGCTTGAAGATCAATTACCTGATCAGCGATCTGCAAACCGGTGAACGTTTGACCCGGGCCATGTCGGTACAGGTCGCCGTCGACCTCGTCAGCCGCGAGATGCAGTTGGCCTCGCCGAAAGTGCTCACCGACGCCGTAGAGAGAGCTCTGCGATGATTTTCTGCCCCTCCCGCTCCCCTGTAGGAGCGAGCCTGCTCGCGATGGTCGTTAACGATGACACTGGGCACCTGACAGTCCGCGGCGCCCTCAGGTTTTTCGCGAGCAGGCTCGCTCCTACAGTGTTCTGCGTGTTACTAGGCATTCCAGGGCTGGCCAACGCCTTCGACCTGCAACAACTCAGCGATCAACTGGCCAAACCTGATGTCATCCACGGCAGTTTCACCCAGGAAAAACACCTGCGCGCCCTGCCCCAGCCGCTGACCAGCAAGGGCACGTTCGTGCTGGCAAAAAACCACGGCTTGTTGTGGCTGCTCAAAACACCACTGCAACAGGACTATCGCATCACCGCCAAAGGCATTGCCCGGCGTGACGGCATTGTCTGGCAAATGCTGCCGGGCAAAAGCGCCGGTGCCGAGCAGAACCGTTTGTTCCTGGCCGTGCTGCAAGGTGACAGCAGTGGCCTGCAACGGGATTTCGAGTTGTCCCTGAGCGGCGACGCGCAGAACTGGAAGCTCACGCTGCTGCCGCGCTCGATGCTGCTCAAGCAGGTGTTCAACCAGATCAACATTGCCGGCGCAGAGCTGGTGCACAGCATCGAACTGCTCGAAACCCAGGGCGACAGTACATTATTGCGCATGCAGGACAGCACCAGCACCCAACCATTGAGCGACGCGGAGCAGCATGACTTTGCCGAGTGAACGCTGGTTGCCACGGCTGTTTCTGATCCTGCTGCTGGCAGTACTTGCGCTCGCCGGTTGGCAATGGCGTGACGCCGCGCCACTGTCAGCCAACCTGATGGAACTGGTGCCCGGCACGGCGCCCGATGCCCTGGAACTGCGCGCCGAACAACGCATGCAGGAACCGCTGAACCGCGAAATGCTGGTGCTGGTCGGCCACACCGATCGCCAGCAGGCCGTCGCCATGGCGCAGACCCTCGGCGAGCAATGGCAGGCCAGCGGACTGTTCGAAAAGGTCCAGTGGACCCTGCAAGCCGACTTGCCAGCGCTGCGCACGCAGTTGCTGCAAGGTCGCCTGGCGATGCTCCAGGCGGCAGACCGACAACTGCTTATCGAGCACCCCGACACCTTTATCCAGCAACGGGTGCAGGCGTTGTTCGACCCGTTCAACGGTTACAGCCTGGTGCCGAGCCAGGATGACTGGCTGGGCCTGACCGGGCGCATCCAGAACAGCCAACCGCAACGTGGTTCGGTGCAACTGGACATCGGCAGCGGCGCCCTGGTCGCCGATGCCGACGGCAAGAGCTGGGTCCTGCTGCGCGCACGCACCACCGGCAACGCCTTCGACATGAACCTGCCGCTGCAAGTGGCCGACCTGCTCAAGCACAGCCGCGAAGAAGCCGCCCGGCACGACGTGCAACTGCTCGCCGCCAGCGGCCTGTTGTACGCAGCCAGCGGGCAACAGCAGGCTGCCCGGGAGATGACCTGGGTCGGCGGCGGTGCCACCGTGGGGATTTTGTTGCTGCTGCTGTTGGCTTTCCGGCGCTGGCGCGTCTTGCTGGCGTTCGTGCCGGTGTTGGTCGGGATGCTCTTCGGTGCGGTGGCCTGTGTGGCGTTGTTCGGCCATATGCACGTGATGACGCTGGTGCTGGGCTCGAGCCTGATCGGTGTCGCGGTCGATTACCCGTTGCACTACCTGTCCAAGAGCTGGAGCCTGAAACCCTGGCACAGCTGGCCTGCCCTGCGCATGACCTTGCCCGGATTGACCCTGAGCCTGATCACCAGCGGCATCGGTTATCTGGCCCTGGCCTGGACCCCCTTCCCGGCGCTGACCCAGATTGCCGCATTCTCTGCCGCCGGTTTGCTCGGCGCTTACTTGTCCGCCGTGTGCCTGCTGCCGGCATTGCTCAAGGGCGTAGACCTGCGCCCGGCGCAATGGCCATTGCGCGTTTGCGAGATTTTGCTGGGCTGTCGTGAAGCCCTGCTCAAACAGCTGAAAACACCTGTCTTGCTGGCGTTGCTGATCGCCTTTTGCGTGGCCGGCCTGTTGCAACTGGGCAGCAAAAACGACATCCGCCAGTGGATCAGCGCGCCGCAACAATTGACCGACGAAGCCCGGACCATTGCCCGGATTACCGGCTATCAACCCACCAGCCAGTTCTTCCTGATACGTGCCGCCAATCAGCAGCAGTTGCTCGAACGCCAGACAGCCCTGAGAGAGCGACTGGATCAATTGATTGGCCTGGAAAAGCTCCAGGGTTATCTGTCGCTCAATCAACTGGTCAGCCCGCCGAACGAACAGCAACAGGTGCGCGCAGCATTGAGCAAACTGCCGTCGTTCTGGCAACCGTTGCTCGACATCGGCATACCGGCCGAAGCGCTGCAAGCCGAGCTGACGAAGCTACAGGCACTGCCGACCGTGGACATCGACGCAGCGCTCAGCGGCCCGTTGGCAGAACCCTACCGGCCCCTGTGGCTGGGGCCGACCGATGACGGCGTGGCAGCGATGGTCAGCCTGCAAGGCATCAACAACCCGGCCCTGCTGCGGCTCCAGGGTGAGGATTTACCCGGCGTGACACTGGTAGATCGACTGGATGAATTGAACCACGTCTTCGCGGCCACCCAAATCAGTGCCGCAGAACTGAAACTCGCCTCCTGCGTGCTGATCGTGCTGGTGCTGATCCTGCCATTCGGCCTCGGCGGTGCGTTGCGTATCGTGTCCCTACCCCTGCTGGCGGCGTTGTGCAGCCTGGCCAGCCTCGGCTGGCTGGGGCAGCCGTTGACCCTGTTCAGTCTGTTCGGCCTGCTGCTGGTGACGGCGATCAGCGTCGATTACGCAATCCTGATGCGCGAACAGGTCGGCGGTGCGGCCGTGAGCTTGCTGGGCACCCTGCTGGCGGCATTGACCACATGGTTGTCATTCGGCCTGCTGGCGGTGTCGAGCACTCCGGCGGTGAGCAATTTCGGATTGTCGGTAAGCCTGGGCCTGATCTTCAGCTTCCTGCTCGCGCCTTGGGCCGGTCGACAGGTACATGGGGCTGCGGCCGTGGAACGGGCAGCGTGATGGTCGTGCTGTTCTGGGCAATGGCGCTGGCATTATTCGCGGTGGCGACCCGTGTCGGCCGGCATTTCGGCCTGATTCCCATCGTCAGCCAGTTGTTGCTGGCGACCCTCGGCCTGCCGCTGTTGATGTATTTCTGGATCGAGCCCCAATGGCAATTGAGCGGTGCGCTGCTGGTGTCGCCGGGCTGGCTGAAGAGCCTCTACAGCCTGAGCTTTGCCCTGTTGCTGGGCTACATCCTCAGCGATGTGATCGACCTGCAACTGGATCGCCAAAGCCTGAAAATCGCCCTGCCCAGCTTTTGCCTTCCGTTTGCCTGCGGCCTGGCCACGGCGGTCTGGTTGTTGCCGGCGCAACCGTGGATCAGCTCGCTGGCCGTCGGCCTGTTGTTCGCCATCACCGCGATTCCGGTGTTGTACCTGTACCTGCGGCACATCGATTACCCGCCCGCCGCCACCCGGCGACTGGTGCAAACCGCGATCCTCATCGATCTCGCCTGCTGGACGCTGTTCGGCATCGCCCAAGGCAGCCTGCACCTGAGCAGCCTGTTGCTGCCCCTGGCCGGCGCCTGCCTGCCGGTGCTACTGCGGCTGCTCGGTTTGCGCCAGACATGGCTTTACAGCCTGTGCTTTTTCGCCCTGCTGGTCGTCGCCGAGCACTACAAGCTCAATGCGCTGATTTTCGGCATCGGCTATGTGTTGATCATGGCCGCGTTGAAAGCACCGCTGGTGCTGCCGTTGCCGGCCTTGTGGATGAGCCGCCTGCAGACGTACATCGCCATCCCGCTGATCCTCACGTTCGGCATTGTGCAGATCAACGTGCACAACGCGATCGACAGCCTCGGCTGGATGCAATTGGCGGCCCTGCTGCTGTTGCCGATGCTAAGCAAACTGCTGGGTAACTGGCTCGGCCTCGGCTGGGCCGGGGCCTCGTTCCAGGGCGCCAGCCGCTGGCGCGAAAGTGTGCTGCTGAACATTCGTGGCTTGAGCGAAATCGTTTTTCTCAACCTGCTGCTGCAACAGCAACTCATCAGCCCACCGCTGTACTTTGCCCTGATGCTGATGGGCCTGATCGCCACACTGCTGCCAGCCTTGGCCGGCATGCACCGAATCCCCCTGAAAACCGCTGTCCCGGCAAGGAGCCCCCATGCCAATCGTTGAAATGGAATGTCGCCAGGTCGTGGTGATCGGCGCCGGCCCTTCCGGTGCCATCGCCGCCGCGTTGCTCAAGCGCAAGGGACACGATGTGCTGATGATCGAGCGTCAGCATTTCCCACGGTTTTCCATCGGTGAAAGCCTGTTGGCCCATTGCCTGGACTTCGTCGAGGAAGCGGGCATGCTCGACGCCGTCAACGCGGCCGGCTTCCAGCTGAAAACCGGTGCCGCCTTTGCCTGGGGCGAGCGTTACAGCGCGTTCGATTTCGGCGATACGTTCAGCCACGGCAAATCGACGACGTTTCAGGTCCAGCGCGCCGATTTCGATAAGCTGCTGGCCGATCAGGCCGCGCTGCAAGGCGTGGAGATCCGCTATGGCGAAACCATCGTCAGCGTCGACATTGCCCCTGGAAAACCGCAGCTCGGCGTGCGCCGCGAAGACGGTAGCGAGTACCGCGTCGAAGCCGATTTCCTGCTCGATGCCAGTGGTTACGGCCGCGTACTGCCGCGCTTGCTCGACCTCGAGGCGCCGTCGAACTTCCCGGTGCGTCAGGCCGTGTTCACGCACGTCGAAGACCGTATCGACCTCCCGGCCTTCGACCGCAGCAAGATCCTGGTCACCACTCATCCGACCCAGCGCGACGTGTGGTTCTGGACCATCCCGTTCAGCAACGGGCGCTGCTCGGTCGGCGTGGTCGCCGCCGAGGAACGTTTCGCCGGCCGCAGCGACAATCTGGACGAGTGCCTGCGCGGCTTTATCGCCGAGACGCCAAGCCTGGCCAGCGTGTTGCAAAATGCGCAGTGGGACACCGAGGCGCGAACCATTGGCGGTTACTCGGCCAATGTCAAAACCTTGCACGGCCCGGGCTTCGCGCTGCTGGGCAATGCCGCGGAATTCCTCGACCCGGTGTTTTCCTCCGGCGTGACCATCGCCATGCGTTCGGCGAGCATGGCCGCCGGGGTCTTGCACCGTCAGCTGCAAGGCGAAGCCGTCGACTGGCAAACCGAGTTCGCCGAGCCGCTCAAGCGCGGCGTCGACACATTCCGTTGCTACGTCGAAGGCTGGTATGCCGGGACCTTCCAGGATGTGATTTTCCATGAGAGTAGTTCGCCGGAAATCCGCGGGATGATCAGCTCCATTCTTGCCGGATACGCCTGGGATCAACGCAATCCGTTCGTCAGCGAAGCCAGGCGCCGTTTGAAGGTGATTTCGGAATTCTGTGCGAAGGCTGCGTCATGAACTACTTGAGCGACAAATACGTCGAAGAAACCCGTTTCGGTTTGTGGTTCCTGCGTAGCCAGATCTGGCAACACTATGTGCTGCGGTTGGCGATCGACGATTTGCGTAACCTGTTCAGCGAAGCGCTGCCTGTCAGCCCGGTGCTGCTGGATGCCGGTTGCGGCCAGGGCAAGTCGTTCCCGCTGCTGCGCCAGGCCTTTGCGCCCGGTCGTCTGATGGGCGTCGATGCTGATCCCCACAGCCTGGAACAGAGCCGCGCAGAAGCGGCCCGCCAGGGCATGGAAGTGGAGTTGATCGGCGGCGACTGCGCCAGCCTGAACCTGCCGGACGCCAGTATCGACCTGCTGTTCTGCCACCAGACCTTCCATCATCTGGTGGAGCAGGAACAGGCACTGGCCGAGTTTTACCGTGTACTCAAACCCGGCGGTTATCTGCTGTTCGCCGAATCCACCGAGGCTTACATTGATACCTGGGTGATCCGCTGGTTGTTCCGCCACCCCATGCACGTGCAGAAAAGCGCCGCGCAGTATCTGCAAATGATTCGCCAGCAGGGTTTCGAATTTACCGAGAAAAACGTGTCTTATCCGTACCTGTGGTGGAGTCGCGCCAAGGATTTCGGCCTGCTCGAACTATTGGGTGTGTGCAAGCCAAAACCCTTTGGCCAACGGGAAGAAACCCTGGTCAATGTGGTGGCGCACAAACCTTTTGAAGGAACTGTGTGATGTTGATTACCAACCGCTTGAAATACCAAACCTGTGGGAGCGACGGTGCGACGATTCGACTTGCTCGCGATAGCGGTGGATCAGTCAACACTTATGCTGAATGTATCGCCGCCATCGCGAGCAGGCTCGCTCCTACAGGGGTTATCGGTGCTATGCGATTTCTGTTAATCGCCGCAACCCTGCTGCTGAGCGCCTGCACCAGCCGGGCGCCATTGCCCGAGCACAATCCGGATCTGCCGTTGCCGCTGCAACTGCACATCCAGCGCTGGCAGGCCGACGAACGCCAGGACTGGATACTGGTGATCCAGCGTGAAGAGCCTGGCATCCGCTGGTCGATGATGGACCTGTTGGGCATTCCCCAGGCCCGCCAGAAATTGATCGACAAAACCTGGGAGTCCGATGGTTTCCTGCCGCCCAATCCGCAAGCCCGGGAGCTCTTCGCAGCGCTGCTGTTTGCACTGACGCCGCAAGATGAACTGGCGGCCAACTATCCCGGTGCCTGGCAGCACGGCAAACAACGGTCCCTGCCCGAGCGCTGGGACATCCGCTACGCACAACCGCAGAACTTTGAATTGCAGCTTGCGAACGGTCCGACCTATCAAGTCACGCCCCTGAGCGGTGAAACGCCATGACGGCATACCTCAATGCCCTCGGATTGGTCTGCGCGTTGGGCCGCGAGAAGCAGGAAGTTGCCCGCAACCTGTTTGCCGGCGACTGCGGCGGCATGCGCGAACAAGCCGGGTGGGTGCCGCAACGCACGCTGCCGGTCGGTGCGGTCCAAGGCAAACTGGCAACCATTCCAGCCGACATGTCGCACCATCACAGTCGCAACAATCAGTTGTTGCTGGAAGCCACGCTGCAAATCCGTCCGGACATCGACAGCGCGATCCAGACCTACGGCCGCGACCGCATCGGTGTCGTGCTGGGCACCAGCACCTCGGGCATCGACGAAGCCAGCCAGGGCCTGGCGCATTACCTGCGAGAAAAGCAGTTCCCTTCCGACTACGACTATCAGCAACAGGAACTCGGAGCACCGGCGAACTTCCTCGCCGAATGGCTGCAATTGAGCGGGCCGGCCTATGTCATTTCCACAGCCTGCACTTCCAGCGCCCGAGCCTTGATGAGCGCCCAGCGCCTGTTGGATCTGGGCATTTGCGACGCGGTGCTGTGTGGCGGTGTCGATACCTTGTGCAAGCTGACCCTCAACGGTTTCTCGGCGCTGGAAGCGGTCTCGGAACAACGCTGCAATCCGTTTTCGGTGAACCGCAATGGCATCAACATTGGCGAAGCGGCGGTGCTGTTCCTGATGACCAAGCGTGCAGGCGACAGCCAAGCGATTGCCTTGCTCGGCAGCGGCGCCAGTTCCGATGCGCATCACATATCCGCTCCGGAACCGAGCGGGCGTGGCGCCCTGCAAGCCATGCGCAAAGCCTTGGGCCGCGCCAACCTGCAACCGGAGCAGATCGCTTATCTGAACCTGCACGGCACCGCCACCCAGCACAACGACGCCATGGAAAGCCAGGCCGTGGCGACGCTGTTCCCGGCCGGCGTGCCCTGTTCGTCGAGCAAACCCATGACCGGCCACACCCTCGGTGCAGCCGGGGCGCTGGAGGCAGCGTTCTGCTGGTTGAGCCTGAGCCCGGACAATCGCACGCACGCCCTGCCGCCGCACGTCTGGGACGGGCAGCCCGACCCCGAACTGCCACCGCTGCAATGGGTGACCCCGGCCACTCGCCTGACGTCCATTGCACCCCGCTACCTGATGAGCAACTCCTTTGCCTTCGGTGGCAACAACGTCAGCCTGATTATCGGAGACGCCCCATGATTGACTGGCCGCTCGCCGAACTGCTGCCCCACGCTGGCGATATGATCCTTATCGACCGGATCCTGGCGTTCGATGAAGAGCAGATTCACACCCGCCTGACCGTCAAGCCCGATGGCCTGTTCAACCTCCCCGACGGCAGCCTGCCGGCCTGGGTCGGCATCGAACTTATGGCCCAGAGCGTGGCCGCCTTCGCCGGTTGCCATGCGCGTCAGCGTGGTGATGCGGTGGAATTGGGCTTCCTGCTCGGCAGCCGCAAATTCGAATGCAACGTTGAAAGTTTTCCGGCCGGTACCGAGTTGACCATCCACGGGATTCGCTCCCTGGAAGACGATAACGGCATGGGCGTGTTCGAGTGCCACATCAACGCTCCCGGCATTCACGTCACCGCCCGTCTGAACGTGTACCGCCCACCCCAGGCCGCTCAATATCTCCATGAACCCGAAGGAGTCCAGTCATGACTGAATCCGTACTGGTCACCGGTTCCAGCCGTGGCATCGGCCGCGCCATCGCCTTGCGCCTGGCCCAGGCCGGGCGCGACATCGTGTTGCATTGCCGCAGCGGCCTGGCCGACGCCGAAGCCGTCAAGGGTGAAGTCGAGGCCTTGGGACGTCGTGCGCGCATCCTGCAGTTCGACGTGTCCGACCGCGCCCGCTGCAAGGAAATTCTCGAAGCCGACGTGGAAACCCACGGCGCCTATTACGGCGTGGTACTCAATGCCGGCCTGACCCGCGACGGTGCCTTTCCGGCCCTGAGCGAGGAAGACTGGGATGTGGTGATGCGCACCAACCTCGACGGTTTCTACAACGTGCTGCACCCGGTGATGATGCCGATGATTCGGCGTCGCGCCGCCGGACGGATTGTCTGCATCACCTCGGTGTCGGGGCTGATCGGCAACCGTGGCCAGGTCAACTACAGCGCCTCCAAGGCCGGGTTGATCGGCGCGGCCAAGGCATTGGCGATTGAACTGGGCAAGCGCAAAATCACCGTCAACTGTGTCGCCCCCGGTCTGATCGACACAGCCATGCTCGACGAAAACGTGCCGGTGGAAGAACTGATGAAAATGATCCCGGCACAACGCATGGGCACTCCTGAAGAGGTGGCCGGCGCGGTGAATTTCCTGATGTCGGCGGAAGCCTCGTACATCACCCGGCAGGTTCTGGCCGTCAATGGAGGCCTGTGCTGATGAAGCGCGTCGTCGTCACCGGCATGGCCGGCATCACCTCACTGGGCAGCGACTGGAAGACCATCGCCGGCAACTTCGCGGCCAACCGCAGCGGCATTCGCCGGATGGACGAGTGGGATCGTTTTACCGAGCTCAACACGCGCCTGGCTGGCCCCATCGATGACTTCAAGGTGCCGAGCCACTGGACCCGCAAGCAACTGCGCAGCATGGGCCGGGTATCACGGCTGGCCGTCGGCGCGTCGGAACTGGCACTGGCCGACGCCGGCCTGTTGGGCGACGAATCGATCAAGGACGGGCGCATGGGCGTTGCCTGCGGTTCCTCCACCGGCAGCACCGACGAGATCAAGGCGTTCGGCAACATGCTGCTCAACTCGGTGGCCGAGGGGCTGAACGCCAACTCCTACGTCCGCATGATGCCGCACACCACGGCAGCCAATATCAGCATCTTCTTCGGCCTCACCGGTCGCCTGATCCCGACGTCCAGCGCCTGCACCAGCGGCAGCCAGGGCATCGGCTATGCCTACGAGGCGATCAAGTTCGGGCGCCTGCCACTGATGCTCGCCGGTGGTGCCGAAGAACTGTGCCCGACCGAAGCCATGGTCTTCGACGCGCTCTACGCCACCAGCCTGAAAAACGACACCCCACAACGCAGCCCGCGCCCTTACGACTCCGCACGCGACGGCCTGGTGATCGGCGAAGGCGGCGGCATGCTGGTGCTTGAGGAACTGGAACACGCCCTGGCCCGCGGCGCCCACATCCATGCCGAGATCGTCGGTTTCGGCAGCAACGCCGACGGCCAGCACACCACCCGTCCCGAGCAAGTCACCATGCGCCGGGCCATGGAACTGGCCCTGGAGGACGCCGGGCTGAAACCCTCGGACATCGGCTACGTCAATGGCCACGGCACCGCCACCGAGCAGGGCGACATCGCCGAAACCCTGGCCACCAGCAGCCTGTTCGGCGAACACATGCCGATCAGCTCGCAGAAAAGCTTCCTCGGCCACACCCTCGGCGCCTGCGGTGCGCTGGAGTCCTGGTTCAGCATCGAAATGATGAACCGTGACCTCTACGTGCACACCTTCAACCTCGACGAAGTCGACCCCCATTGCGGCAAGCTAGACTACCTGCGCGGCGAGTTTCGGCAGATGAGCAACCAGTATGTGATGAACAATAACTTTGCGTTTGGCGGGGTGAATACTTCGCTGATTTTCAAGCGCTGGCCGTAACAAGGCAATTTGAAGAATTACCGGTAAGCAATGAATAACCTGTGGCGAGGGAGCTTGCTCCCGCTGGGTCGCCTAGCGGCCCCAAAAGGCGACAGCTGCGCAGTCCAGCGGGAGCAAGCTCCCTCGCCACAATAGGTTTTTCTCAAACAGGTCGACTCTGCATCGACCTGTCTGGCTCTGCGATGGCTGGTTGCCCAGGATCCTCAAAGTCTCACAAGCCCCTTTCGGGAACGATCAGTTACCAGTGATTTACTAGCGCGACTCCAGGTTATCCAACACCCGGTTCACCGCCATTTCCCCCAGCATGATCGACTGCTGAATGCCCAGCAGGGTGTTGCTTTGCGCTCCGTTCAGACTCCTCGCAAAGTCGCTCGCCATGGCATTCGCAGATGCCAGTGACACACATGCGTACTCCAGCAGAGTGTGGTTGTCGACTTCAGGAGCGACGAGAAAGATTTTGCTGGGTTGGCGTGAGGTATCCGGATCGGTGTCCGACCGGTTTTTTGCTTTATTGGTCATGATTCAGTGCCCAGAAAAGAGGAGCCGACACCGAGTCGCTACGAATCAAAAGGGTGGCAGCTGTACGCAGGTTAGCAGACCGGGTTACATGAACCGGCGCACCCGAAGGCGCCCTGCGCACAGCGGCCGTCAAGAGCAGGTATGGAGATACCTGCCTTTCAGGAGCGCTAATACGCTACATGTAACTACGGGCTGCTAAACCCGATCACTGACCATCAGTGACACGAATCAAGTTAGCGATGGCCCTCACAGCGCACAAGCCGGCGGATTCTGGAGTAGTTGCAGGCAACGTCGCAAGGCGCTGTAGCCTTTGCGAAGGATTTCGGAAATGTCCTACGGCGGGTGGTGAAGCTTCCGGCAGGGTTGGTACATTCTCGCCCCAGACAGCTGGTCTTTTTGGTGTTCTCTCGGACGCCATCGCGAGCAAGCTCGCTCCCACAGGGTCCAGCGCTGTGAACACAATGCTCGCCACACCACCCACCCACTGTGGGAGCGAGCTTGCTCGCGATTGACTGCGCAGCAGTCACGCCTGCAACGGCTCAACCTTCCTCGTCAGCAGTTCGACAAACGCCCTCGCCATCGCCGACTTCTGATCCTTTCGCTGCACCAGCCACACCGCCGACACCGCCGCCGGATCGAGCAGCGAGCGGTAGACCACACCGTCGATGCGCATCCGCTGATAAGACGCCGGCAGCACCGATACACCAAGACCTGCGGCCACAAGCCCGATGATGGTCATCGCCTCTCCGGCCTCCTGGGCAAAGTGCGGGCTGAAGCCGGAGTCCCGGGCCAGGCTGAGCAGCTGCGCATACAGGCCACTACCGTAGCTGCGCGGAAAAAACACAAAGGGCTCAAGCGCCAGGGCTGACAGGAACAAGCCTTCCTCGCTGCCCTCGACCAACGGGTGCTTGGAGCTAAGCACCGCGACCAGCGGCTCGCGCATCAGCTCGACCACGCTGAGGCAGTCCGGCAACCCGAGTGGGCGCATGATGCCGACTTCGATCGACTCGTCCACCAGCGCATCGGCCACCTGGGTGCTGCTCATTTCCCGCAGGTTCAGGTGCACCGCCGGGAAGCGCTGGCGGAAAGAGAAAATCGCCTGGGGAATGGTCGAGTTGAACGGGGCCGACGAGGTGAAGCCGATTTTCAGCTCACCCAACTCGCCCAGTTGCGCCCGTCGCGCGACATCCGCCGCTTTGTCGACCTGCGCCAGCACCAGCCGTGCCTCTTGCAGAAACAGCCGACCGGCCTCGCTCAGCTCGACCCGACGATTGGTACGTTCGAACAGCCGTGCGCCGACTTCCTGTTCCAGCGCCTGAATTTGCTGGCTCAGCGGTGGCTGGGAGATGCCCAGTACCTGTGCGGCGCGGCCGAAGTGCAGTTCTTCGGCGACGGCGATGAAGTAGCGCAGGTGACGCAATTCCATGAAAACCCCATTAGGTCGTAAAAGCTATCAAACAGGTCGAACAATATATTGGATTGAATCATTAGCCAGCTATATGATTTTTTCATTGCCTGACCGGCTGCGCCCTCCGAGGTCCAACGTGAAAACTGCTGTCGCCCCACTCGCCCATGAAGTTCCTCCCGCAGCAGCGGACGCTATCGCCGCTGAGCGGGCGGAGATCTACATCGAAAAAGGCACGCCGGCGTTCATGCGCACGGTGCTGGCGTTGTTCTGCGGCGGCTTCGCGACCTTCGCCCTGCTCTACTGCGTGCAGCCGATGATGCCGCTGCTGTCCCACGAGTATTCCATCAACGCGGCGCAGAGCAGCCTGATCCTGTCTATCGCCACCGGTATGCTTGCCATCGGCCTGCTGATCACTGGCCCGATTTCCGACCGTATCGGGCGTAAACCAGTGATGGTGGCCGCACTGTTCGCCGCTGCGCTGTGCACCATGGCCAGTGCAATGATGCCGAGCTGGCACGGTGTGCTGCTGATGCGGGCGTTGATTGGATTGTCGTTGAGCGGTCTGGCCGCGGTTGCGATGACTTACCTGAGCGAAGAGATCCACCCACAGCACATCGGCCTCGCCATGGGCTTGTACATCGGTGGCAACGCGATTGGCGGGATGAGCGGACGCTTGATCACCGGGGTTTTGATCGACTTCGTCAGCTGGCACACGGCGATGCTGGTGATCGGTGGCCTGGCGCTGATCGCCGCGGCGGTGTTCTGGAAAATCCTCCCGGAATCGCGCAACTTCCGCGCCCGCTCGCTTCACCCGCGCAGCCTGCTCGACGGTTTCACCATGCACTTTCGCGACGCCGGCCTGCCCCTGCTGTTTCTTGAAGCCTTTGTGTTGATGGGCGCGTTCGTCACGCTGTTCAACTACATCGGCTATCGCCTGCTGGCCGCGCCGTACCACATGGAACAGGCCTTTGTCGGCTTGCTGTCGGTGGTGTACCTGTCGGGCATCTACAGCTCAGCGAAAATCGGCTCGCTGGCCGACAAACTCGGTCGCCGCAAAATGCTCTGGAGTACCATCGCGCTGATGATCGGTGGTCTCGCCTTGACGATGTTCACGCCGCTGCCGCTGGTGATCATTGGCATGCTGATCTTTACCTTCGGCTTCTTTGGCGCCCACTCGGTGGCCAGCAGCTGGATCGGCCGCCGCGCCACCACGGCCAAGGGGCAGGCATCGTCGCTGTACCTGTTCAGCTATTACGCCGGTGGGAGCATCGCCGGAACGGCAGGCGGCGTGTTCTGGCACCTGGGCGGCTGGAACGGGATCGGGTTGTTCATTGGCACGCTGCTGGTGATTGCGCTGCTGGTCGCGTTGAAGCTGGCGAAGTTGCCGTTGTTGAGTGATGCAAAGACCTGAGATAGCCTTTTTCTGCCAGCCACAAACCACTGTGGGAGCGAGCCTGCTCGCGATTGCGGAGTGTCAGCCAATACATTTTGCTGACTGATCCACCACTATCGCGAGCAGGCTCGCTCCCACATTTTGTACTGGGCGTTTTTTATCGGGCAGCGATCACTCGTGATATTGCGCCGACAATTCATGCACGGCACGCAGGAATGCACCAGCATGTTCCGGATCGACTTCAGGCGTAATGCCATGACCGAGGTTGAACACGTGGCCGCTGCCCTTGCCGTAGCTGGCCAGAATGCGCCCGACTTCAGCGCGAATCGCTTCCGGCTTGGCGTAGAGCACGGTCGGATCCATGTTGCCTTGCAGCGCGACCTTGTCGCCAACACGGGCACGGGCGTTGCCTATGTCGCAGGTCCAATCCAGACCCAACGCATCGGCGCCAGCCTCGGCAATGCTCTCCAGCCACAGGCCGCCATTCTTGGTGAACAGGATCACCGGCACCTTGCGACCTTCGTGCTCGCGGATCAGGCCGCTGACGATTTTGCGCATGTAGGCCAGGGAGAATTCCTGATACGCCGCAGCGGACAGGTTGCCGCCCCATGTGTCGAAGATCTGCACCGCTTGTGCACCGGCCATGATCTGGCCGTTGAGGTAGCCGGTGACCGACTGCGCGAGTTTATCCAGCAGCAGGTGCATGGCTTGCGGGTTGTCGTAGAGCATGGCCTTGGTCTTGCGGAAGTCTTTCGACGAGCCGCCTTCGACCATGTAGGTCGCCAGGGTCCATGGGCTACCGGAGAAACCGATCAACGGTACGCGGCCATTCAGTTCGCGGCGGATGGTGCTGACCGCGTCCATCACATAGCCCAGGTCTTTCTGTGGGTCAGGAATCGGCAGGGATTCGATGTCGGCCAGGGTGCTGACGACTTTCCTGAAGCGCGGACCTTCACCGGTTTCGAAGTACAGGCCCTGGCCCATGGCATCGGGGATGGTCAGGATGTCGGAAAAGAGGATCGCCGCATCCAGCTGTGGATAACGGTCGAGCGGCTGCATCGTGACTTCGCAAGCGAACGCCGGGTTCATGCACAGGCTCATGAAATCGCCGGCCTTGGCGCGGCTGGCGCGGTATTCAGGCAGGTAGCGACCGGCCTGACGCATCATCCACACGGGGGTGACGTCTACGGGTTGCTTGAGCAGGGCGCGCAGGAAACGGTCGTTCTTCAGGGCAGTCATGTCGGCATCCGGAAAAAAAGTGAGGGCATTTTCTCAGAGCCGGGCGCAAAAGGCACGGCAAGAGCGGAGGCTTTTGTCTTTCGGGTCAATTTGTCGCAATGAAATACAGAGTTTAGCAACACCGCGAAACAACTGTGGGAGCGAGCTTGCTCGCGATGGCGGCGTCACATTCAACATTTCTGTCGACTGGTCCACCGCTATCGCGAGCAAGCTCGCTCCCACAGGGGGTATTGCATTTGGCTCTGGATCGGGGGTTACACGCCCAGATAATCCAGGATCCCTTCCGCCGCATTGCGGCCTTCGAAGATCGCCGTTACCACCAGGTCGGAACCGCGCACCATGTCGCCACCGGCGAAGATTTTCGGGTTGCTGGTCTGGTGCTTGTACTGACCTTGTTCCGGCGCCACCACGCGGCCCTGGCTGTCGGTCTGGATCTCGAACTGTTCGAACCACGGCGCCGGGCTCGGGCGGAAACCGAAGGCGATGACCACGGCGTCGGCCGGGATGATCTCTTCGGAGCCCGGGATTGGCTCGGGGCTGCGACGGCCACGGGCGTCCGGTTCGCCGAGACGGGTCTCGACCACCTTCACACCTTCGACCTTGTCTTCACCAACGATGGCGATCGGCTGGCGGTTGTAGAGGAATTTCACGCCTTCTTCCTTGGCGTTCTTCACCTCTTTGCGCGAGCCCGGCATGTTCGCTTCGTCACGACGATAGGCACAGGTCACTGCCTTGGCGCCCTGGCGGATCGACGTACGGTTGCAGTCCATCGCCGTATCGCCACCGCCCAGCACCACAACCTTCTTGCCTTTCATGTCGACGAAGTCTTCCGGCGACTTTTCAAAGCCCAGGTTGCGGTTGACGTTGGCGATCAGGAAGTCCAGTGCGTCATGCACGCCCGGCAGGTCTTCCCCGGCAAAGCCGCCCTTCATGTAGGTGTAGGTGCCCATGCCCATGAAGACCGCATCGTATTCTTCGAGCAGTTGCTCCATGGTCACGTCCGTGCCTACCTCGGTGTTGAGGCGGAACTCGATACCCATGTCGGTGAAGACTTCGCGACGATTGCTCAGCACGGTCTTTTCCAGCTTGAACTCGGGGATGCCGAAGGTCAGCAGACCGCCGATTTCCGGGTTCTTGTCGAACACCACCGGGGTCACGCCGCCGCGCACCAGCACGTCGGCACAGCCCAGGCCTGCAGGCCCGGCACCGATGATCGCGACACGCTTGCCGGTCGGCTTGACCTTGGACATGTCCGGGCGCCAGCCCATGGCGAACGCGGTGTCGGTGATGTACTTCTCCACCGAACCGATGGTCACCGCGCCGAAACCGTCGTTGAGGGTGCAGGCACCCTCGCACAGACGATCCTGCGGGCACACCCGGCCGCAGACTTCCGGCAGGGTGTTGGTCTGGTGCGACAGCTCGGCGGCCTGGAGGATGTTGCCCTCGGCCACCAGCTTCAGCCAGTTGGGAATGAAGTTGTGCACCGGGCACTTCCACTCGCAATACGGGTTACCGCAACCCAGGCAGCGGTGGGCCTGGTCGGCCGACTGCTGGGGTTTGAAGGGTTCGTAGATTTCCACGAACTCTTTCTTGCGTTGACGCAACAGTTTCTTCTTCGGATCCTTGCGCCCGACCTCGATGAACTGGAAGTCATTATTCAGACGTTCAGCCATTTTAAAACCTCATCAAACTCTTCAGGCGCATATCACTGCGGATTGGCACGGGTGCTGGAAAGCAACGATTTCAGGTTGGCAGCCTTGGGCTTGACCAGCCAGAAACGGCGCAAGTAGTCATCGAGGTTTTCGGCGAGTTCACGACCCCACTCGCTATCTGTTTCCTCGACGTACTCGTTCAGCACGTTTTGCAGGTGGCTGCGGTAGGCTTCCATCGCCTCGCCGCTGATCCGCTGGATTTCCACCAGTTCGTGGTTGACCCGGTCAACGAAGCTGTTGTCCTGGTCGAGCACGTAGGCGAAACCGCCGGTCATGCCAGAGCCGAAGTTGTAACCGGTCTTGCCCAATACGCAGACGAAACCACCAGTCATGTACTCGCAGCAGTGATCGCCAGTGCCTTCCACCACAGTGTGGGCACCAGAGTTACGCACGGCAAAACGCTCGCCCGCGGTGCCGGCAGCGAACAGCTTGCCGCCAGTAGCACCGTACAGGCAGGTGTTGCCGATAATGGCACTGTCCTGGGTGCGGTAGACGCTGCCCTTGGGCGGAACGATCACCAGCTTGCCGCCGGTCATGCCCTTGCCGACGTAGTCGTTGGCGTCGCCTTCCAGGTACATGTTCAGGCCGCCAGCGTTCCACACGCCGAAACTTTGCCCGGCCGTGCCTTTGAAGCGGAACGTGATCGGCGCGTTGGCCATGCCCTGGTTGCCGTGCTTGCGCGCGATTTCGCCAGAGATGCGCGCACCGATGGAACGGTCGCAGTTGCAGATTTCCAGGTCGAACTCGGCACCGCTCAGGTCATTGATCGCCGAGGTGGCCATGGTGACCATTTTCTCGGCCAGCAGGCCCTTGTCGAACGGCGGGTTGCGTTCCACACCGCAGAACTGCGGTTTGTCCGCCGGCACGTGGTCGCTGCCCAGCAACGGAGTCAGGTCCAGGTGATGTTGCTTGGCGGTCTGTCCTTCGAGGACTTCCAGCAGATCGGTACGGCCGATCAGCTCTTCGAGGGAGCGCACGCCCAGCTTGGCCAGCCACTCACGGGTCTCGGTGGCGACGTAGGTGAAGAAATTCACCACCATGTCGACGGTACCGATGTAGTGATCCTTGCGCAGCTTCTCGTTCTGGGTCGCAACGCCGGTGGCGCAGTTGTTCAGGTGGCAGATGCGCAGGTATTTGCAGCCCAGAGCGATCATTGGCGCGGTGCCGAAGCCGAAGCTTTCAGCGCCGAGGATTGCCGCCTTGATCACGTCAAGGCCGGTTTTCAGGCCGCCGTCGGTCTGCACCCGGACTTTGCCGCGCAGGTCGTTGCCGCGCAGGGTCTGGTGGGTTTCGGCCAGGCCGAGTTCCCACGGAGCGCCCGCGTATTTGATCGAGGTCAGCGGCGATGCACCGGTGCCGCCGTCGTAGCCGGAGATGGTGATCAAGTCCGCATAGGCCTTGGCCACACCGGCAGCGATGGTGCCGACGCCCGCTTCTGCTACCAGCTTCACCGAGACCAGCGCCTGCGGGTTGACCTGTTTCAGGTCGAAAATCAGCTGCGACAAGTCTTCGATCGAATAGATGTCGTGGTGCGGCGGCGGCGAAATCAGGGTCACGCCCGGCACTGCATAACGCAGCTTGGCGATCAGACCGTTGACCTTGCCGCCTGGCAGTTGACCACCTTCGCCAGGCTTGGCGCCCTGGGCGACCTTGATCTGCAGCACTTCAGCGTTGACCAGGTACTCCGGGGTCACACCGAAACGGCCGGTGGCGACCTGCTTGATTTTCGAGCTCTTGATAGTGCCGTAGCGCGCCGGGTCTTCGCCGCCTTCGCCGGAGTTGGAACGCGCACCGAGGCGGTTCATGGCTTCGGCCAGGGCTTCGTGAGCTTCCGGCGACAGGGCGCCCAGGGAGATACCGGCGGAGTCGAAGCGCTTGAGCACCGATTCCAGCGGTTCGATTTCGCTCATATCCAACGGCGTGTCGAGGGTTTTGACTTTCAGCAGGTCGCGGATCATCGACACCGGGCGGTTGTCCACCAGCGACGTGTATTCCTTGAACTTGCTGTAGTCACCCTGCTGCACGGCGGCCTGCAGGGTGTTGACCACGTCCGGGTTGTACGCGTGATATTCGCCACCGTGGACGAACTTCAGCAAACCACCCTGCTGGATTGGCTTGCGCGGGCTCCAGGCTTCTGTGGCCAGGGCCTTCTGCTCAGCTTCGATGTCGACGAAACGCGCACCCTTGATGCGACTCGGTACGCCTCGGAAGCTCAGGCTGCAGACTTCCTCGGACAGGCCGATGGCCTCGAACAACTGCGCACCGCGGTACGAAGTGATGGTCGAGATGCCCATCTTCGACAGGATCTTGAGCAGCCCCTTGGTGATGCCTTTACGGTAGTTCTTGAACACCTCGTAGAGGTCGCCCAGCACTTCACCGGTACGGATCAGGTCGCCCAGCACTTCGTAAGCCAGGAACGGATAAACGGCGGAGGCGCCGAAACCGATCAACACGGCGAAGTGATGCGGATCGCGAGCGGTCGCGGTTTCCACCAGGATGTTGGAGTCGCAGCGCAGGCCTTTTTCGGTCAGGCGGTGGTGCACCGCGCCGGTCGCCAGGGATGCGTGGATCGGCAATTTGCCTGGAGCGATGTGACGGTCACTCAGTACGACCTGAGTGCGACCGGAGCGCACGGCTTCTTCAGCCTGATCGGCAACATTGCGGATTGCCGCTTCGAGACCGACGCTTTCGTCGTAGTTGAGATCGATGATCGCGCGCTCGAAGCCCGGACGATCGAGGTTCATCAGCGAGCGCCACTTGGCCGGGGAAATGACCGGCGAGCTGAGAATCACGCGCGAAGCGTGTTCCGGCGACTCCTGGAAAATGTTGCGCTCGGCACCGAGGCAGATTTCCAGCGACATGACGATGGCTTCACGCAGCGGGTCGATCGGCGGGTTGGTGACCTGCGCGAACTGCTGGCGGAAATAGTCGTACGGCGTGCGCACGCGCTGGGACAGCACGGCCATCGGCGTATCGTCGCCCATCGAGCCCACGGCTTCGTAGCCCTGTTCGCCGAGCGGACGCAGCACCTGGTCGCGCTCTTCGAACGTGATCTGGTACATCTTCATGTATTGCTTGAGCTGATCGACGTCGTAGAACGCTGAACCGTGGTCATTGTCTTCCATGGTCGCCTGGATGCGCAGGGCATTCTTGCGCAGCCATTGCTTGTACGGATGACGGGACTTGAGGCGGTTGTCGATGGCGTCGGTGTCGAGGATCTGACCGGTTTCGGTGTCCACGGCAAAGATCTGGCCAGGTCCCACACGGCCCTTGGCGATCACGTCTTCAGGCTGGTAGTTCCAGACACCGATTTCCGAGGCCAGAGTGATGAAGCCGTTCTTGGTGGTGACCCAACGCGCCGGACGCAGACCGTTACGGTCGAGCAGGCACACCGCGTAACGACCGTCGGTCATTACCACGCCGGCCGGGCCGTCCCACGGTTCCATGTGCATCGAGTTGTATTCGTAGAACGCACGCAGATCCGGGTCCATGGTCTCGACGTTCTGCCACGCCGGCGGAATGATCATCCGCACGCCACGGAACAGGTCGATGCCACCGGTGACCATCAGCTCCAGCATGTTGTCCATGCTCGAAGAGTCGGAACCCACGCGGTTGACCAGCGGGCCGAGTTCTTCCAGGTCCATCAGATCGTTGGTGAACTTGGTGCGACGGGCCACGGCCCAGTTGCGGTTGCCGGTGATGGTGTTGATCTCGCCGTTGTGCGCCAGGAAGCGGAACGGTTGGGCCAGCGGCCATTTCGGCAGGGTGTTGGTGGAGAAGCGCTGGTGGAACACGCAAATCGAGGTTTGCAGGCGCTCATCGCTCAGGTCCGGATAGAAGGCGGTCAAGTCCGCCGGCATCATCAGGCCTTTGTAAATGATGGTCTTGTGCGAAAAGCTGCAGACGTAGTGGTCGGTGTCAGCGGCGTTGGCCACAGACGAGCGACGACGGGAGGTGAACAGTTTGACGGCCATGTCCTGATCGCTCAGGCCTTCACCGCCGATGAACACTTGCTCGATCTGCGGCAGGCGCTCAAGGGCCAGGCGGCCGAGGACACTGGTGTCGATCGGCACTTTGCGCCAGCCGACGAGTTGCAGGCCGGCGGCAAGGATCTCGCGGTTCATGTTCTCGCGAGCGGCTTCGGCTTTGACCGGGTCCTGGTTGAAGAAAACCATGCCCACAGCGTATTGCTTGGGCATTTCGACGCCGAAGGTTTCCTGGGCGATGGCTCGCAGGAACACGTCCGGCTTTTGAATCAGCAGACCGCAACCGTCACCGGTCTTGCCGTCGGCATTAATCCCACCGCGGTGGGTCATGCAGGTCAGGGCCTCGATGGCCGTTTGCAAAAGGGTATGACTGGGCTCGCCCTGCATATGGGCTATCAGGCCGAAACCGCAGTTATCCTTGAATTCATCTGGTTGGTACAGACCTGCTTTCATAGACACTTTCTCACCAGGCTGCTTCTCGCGAAGCAAATTTCTTTTCAATTCAACCACTTGCCATCCACGCCGAACGTACGCCAGCTTTGCGGGGACAAAAGGGAGGTCATTGTACACACCGACACTTAGCCTCACAAATTTGACGACGAAATGCCGCAAATCTATGTCGCATTTGTGAAAGGTTTAAAGCGATCTGCTGTGCTAGTCAAAACTTTTTTTAATTTTGACCGCAACGACTCAAAGACTACTGTGACGCAGACACCACAAGGCACGCAGCCCGGAAGGCGGCGCGCGCTTGTAGAAATTTTGAGGTGCTTGGAGAGGCGGCCTGGGTAAGGCCGCCGAATCTTCAGCGAGTTGTTGCCAGTTCCTGTTGGACGCTGGCGACAGTGCGAGGCCAAGGTTTACCAGCCTGAACCTTCGCTGGCAAGGCCTTGATGGCGGAAACAGCTGCATCACGATTGGCGAAGTTGCCGTAGGTGATCACGTAAAGCGGCTTGCCGTTGAGGACTTTCTTGAAGTAACGGTACTCGCCGCCCTGCTCCTTGACGAAGCTTTGCGCGCTCGCTTCAGAGCTGGTGCCAAGGATTTGCACCACGTAGTTGCCCGGTGCTTGCCCTGCGTACCAGGTGCCGCCAGCAGCCTTGGCCGCCGGAGTCGGAGCCGGTTTCTCGGCAGGCTTGGCCGCAGCAGCAACGGCTGGCTTGGCTGGGGCTGGAGCAGGTTTGGCCACTGGAGCAGGCGCTGGCTTGGCGGTGGCGACCTGAGTCGGCGCAGGGGTCGGCTTGGCCGCTGGCGTCGGCGCAGGACCGGCAGGAACACCCACAGGCGGTGCGGTTGTGGTGACGGTCGGCGGTGTGGCGCTGGAACCTTCAACCGGCACGCCGTCGTCGCCCTCGGTAATGCCACCCGCGGCTTCAGCCAGCGGACCGCGCATGACCGGTTGCGAGTTACCGACCAACGGCAACGGCATCGGCTGCGTATTACCGGCGAATTCGACGGCCGGAGCACCGCCATTCGCTGTTGGCTGACCCTGGCCAAGCGGCAGTTGCGCCTGTTCGTTGGCCGGTGCACCCGTGGTCGGTGCCTTGTTGCGACCCGGCATCAGCCAGGCGGCAGCTACCGCGACCACGACCACGGCGGAAATCGCCAATACGTGTTTCTTCGGCATATTGAACCCCATTTTTGGACGCTTGACCGCTGAGCGGCTGGCGATCATGGCTTCGATCATTGCATCGCGGGCGACCTGATTGATGCTGCCAGGCCAACCTTCGGAGCTTTCGTGAATATCAGAGATCTGATCTGCGGTGAAAAGTTCGATACCGCGACCAGCGCCTTCAAGCCGCTGCTCCAGATATTCGCGGGTTTCTTCCTCGGTGTAGGGTTGCAACTCGATGACATGGAAACGCTCTTCCTCGAGATGCAAAGCCTCAAGCTGAGCAATCAGCGAAGTTTCACCGAACAGGAACACATGCGGGCGGCCTTCAGGCGCGCCGGCAGCCAGGGTCATCAGCGCCTCAAGGGCGGACTCGTCGAGTTGTTCGGCGTCATCGACCAGCAGATAGACTTCCTGCCCGGTCAGTGCAAGCTGCACCACCTGGGCCAGAATAGCGTCGGCATCAGCCTGGGCAACGTTCAGCGCCTGGGCCACCTGACGCAACACCCCGGCCGCATCGCCGGCGCCGCGGGCGGACACCACCAGACTTTGTACCGATTGCTTGTTGGTGCTGGCAACCAGGGCCTGACGCAACAGGGTCTTGCCACTGCCCTCGGGACCGGTGACCACCAGCAGCAACTGGCTGTAACGCGCCAGGTGATGCAGTTGTCCCAGCACGGGCTTGCGCTGGGCCGGGAAAAATTTGAAGCCAGGCACCCGAGGAGCAAAAGGGTCATGACTCAACTGGTAATGGCCGAGGAAAGCCTCGTCGGCATGCAAACTAGTCATCGTGTTCTTATTAACCTTTAAGCTGGGCCAGGGCGCGGTAGTCTGCCCCCAGCGTGGCCTGTAGAACCTCTTTCGGATAATCGTCGGTCACCACCGCTTCACCCATGCGGCGCAGCAGCACCAGGCGCAAACGACCGTCGATCACTTTTTTATCAATGGACATGTGTTCGAGAAAATCGGCTTCTGTCATCTCTTCTGGCGGAATGACCGGCAGACCCGCACGCTGGAACAGACGAATGCCGCGATCACGCTCCTGCTCGCTGATCCAGCCCAGTCGCCTGGACATTTCCAGCGCCATTACGGTGCCAGCAGCCACAGCTTCACCATGTAGCCACACACCATAGCCCATGTGGGTTTCGATCGCGTGGCCAAAAGTGTGGCCCAGGTTCAAGGTGGCACGAACACCGGTCTCTTTCTCATCGGCGCCGACCACCGCCGCCTTGGCCGCGCAGGAGCGCTCGATGGCATAAGTCAGGGCTTGTTGATCCAGATTGCGCAGGCGGTCGACGTTGTCTTCAAGCCAGGTCAGGAAAGGCTCATCACAGATCAGCCCGTACTTGATGACTTCGGCCAATCCGGCGGACAGCTCGCGCGCCGGCAGGGTATTGAGGCTGGCAGTATCGATCAGCACCACGTTGGGCTGGTAGAAGGCGCCGACCATATTCTTGCCCAGCGGATGGTTGATCCCGGTCTTGCCGCCCACCGAAGAGTCGACCTGAGACAGCAGCGTGGTCGGAACCTGAATGAAATCGACGCCGCGCTGGTAGCAGGCGGCGGCAAAGCCGGCCATGTCACCGATCACACCGCCACCGAGGGCGATCACTGTGGTGCGGCGGTCATGCCGGGCAGTCAGCAGGCCGTCGAAAATAAGTTGCAGGGTTTCCCAGGTCTTGAAGGCTTCGCCGTCGGGCAGCACCACGGAAATCACCGAGAACTGCGCCAGGCTGCGGGTCAGACGCTCGAGATAGAGCGGCGCAACAGTCTCGTTGGTGATGATCGCTACTTGCCGTCCGCGAATATGCGGGGCCAGCAGCTCGGGCTGATCCAACAAACCTTCGCCAATATGAATCGGGTAGCTGCGCTCGCCTAGATCGACCTTGAGTGTCTGCATGTGTCCCCACAGTGAAGATGAATCAGGCATCCTGCCCTGAGTTTACGAATATCCACGGCCTCTGCTGGTGTGACGCCGTTCGGTAGCCATCCGCCACAACCTTGAGCGGTCATGGCGCGACGTCGAGGATAGCGCATTTCGCGCGGCGCTTTAACGGGGTGGCAGCTGCTGCAAGCGCTCTAGAATGTCGAGTACGACCATTCGTGGCGGTCGCTCATCGGTTTCGACCACCAGGTCGGCAATTTCCCGATAAAGCGGATCGCGGATCGCCAACAGATCCCGAAGGGTCTTGGCCGGATCGGCAGTACGCAACAGTGGCCGATTGCGGTCGCGGGCCGTGCGACCGACCTGCTGCTCGACCGACGCATGCAGATAAACCACTCGCCCACCGGCATGCAGTGCCCGGCGATTGGCTTCGCGCATGACCGCGCCCCCGCCTGTCGCCAGCACCACACCGTCGTAATCGCACAGCTCGGCAATCATTGCCTGCTCGCGATCACGAAAGCCCGGTTCGCCTTCTTTATCGAAGATCCAAGGGATATTGGCGCCCGTGCGCAATTCAATTTCCTTATCGGAATCTTTGAATGGCAGGCGCAGCTCTTTGGCCAGCAACCGGCCGATGGTGCTTTTTCCAGCACCCATCGGTCCAACAAGAATCAAATTTCGCACAGAATCAATGACTCACAGCAATCGCCTGGTTATTCATGATACGCGGAGTGAGGAATACCAACAGCTCGGATTTTTTCTCCGAAACCACATCACGCCGGAAAAGGCGGCCAAGATACGGCACATCGCCAATAAATGGCACCTTATCTACGACCTTGCTCTGAGTATTTGAGAAAACACCGCCAATGACGATGGTCTCGCCATCGTTGACCAGGACCTTGGCGTTGACCTCGTTTTTCTTGATCGGCGGCACATCCTGGACCTTGTTCAGGAAGTCCGGTTCGTCCTTGGTCACCTTGACCTCCATGATGATCCGGTTGTCGGGCGTGATCTGCGGCGTCACCTCCAGCGACAGCGAAGCCTCCTTGAACGACACCGAAGTCGCGCCACTGGAACTGGCTTCCTGATAGGGAATCTCAGTGCCTTTGAGGATTTTGGCGGTTTCCTTGTCGGACGTGACCACCTTGGGCTGTGAGACGATTTCCCCGTTACCGGTTTTTTCCATCGCCGTCAGCTCCAGGTCCAGCAAGACGTTATCGGTGATGAACGCGATGCCGATTCCCGAGGTGTTGTTGGCTACGCCCATGTCGACGAACGGTGAGTTGGTGCTGGTACTGCCGGGTGTACCGATGGTCGATGACCCATTGAGTCCATTGCTGACGCCGGAGGTGTTCCAGTTGCCCTTGTTCTGTATCGAACCACCCCAGCGCACCCCAAGGCTTTTGTCATAGTCGACGTTGGCTTCGACGATCCGCGCCTCGATCATCACCTGACGCACCGGGATATCCAGCTGCGTGACAATCCTGCGCAGCTCGTCAAGCCGGTCCTGGGTCTGGTAGGCAATGATGTTGTTGGTGCGCTCATCGACGGTGATCGACCCCCGTTCGTCGGGTTTCGCTTCGGCACTGGTCACCGACTGGAAGAGCTTGGCGATGTCCGCCGCCTTGGCGTAGTTGACCTGCAACAGCTCCCGACGCAATGGCGCCAGATCGGCGATCTGCTTCTGTGATTCCAGCTCCTGGCGCTCACGGGCAGCAATTTCATCGGCCGGCGCAACAAGCAGGACATTGCCGACCTTGCGCTTGTCCAGCCCCTTGGTTTTCAGCACCAGATCCAGCGCCTGATCCCACGGCACGCTCTGCAAGCGCAGGGTAATCCCCCCTTGTACCGTGTCGCTGGCCACCAGATTGAGGTTGGTGAAGTCGGCGATCAGTTGCAGTACCGAGCGCACATCAATGTCCTGGAAATTCAGCGAAAGTTTCTCTCCGCTGTAGGCGTGTTGCCCGGCATTGCGCTTTTGCAGGTCGTCGGCCGTCGCCGGGCGAACGCTGACCGTGAGCTTGCTGTCGGTCTGATAGGTCGAATAATCGAACCTGCCACCAGGCTCAATGCTGATGGTCGCTCGATCGCCGCTCGCGCTGGCATTGACGAACTGCACTGGCGTGGCGAAATCCTTCACATCCAGACGCACGCGCAACGGCTCGGGCAATCGGGTTTTGGCAAAGCCAACGATGATCTTGCCCTCGCGCTCTTGTATATCGGGCGCCATCGATGGATCCGACAAGTCGATCACCACATTGCCCTCGCCCTGCGTGCCGCGCTGAAAATCCACACCCCGAATGGCCTTGCCTGCCGGCGTAGCGGCGCGTGCCGGAACCGGCATTGCCGTGGCCGCCGGCCTGGATGTCGACGGTTTGACACCCTGCCCGACAACTACCAGCAAATTGTTGCCTTCAATTCGCGAGTCGTACGGGGCCAACTGGGTCAGGTTGATGATCAACCGCGTACGGTCCCGGGCTTCCACCACCGTTGCACTACGGGCATTTCCACTGCCGAGATCGCGAGTCTTGCTGGCCAGCTGACTGGCGACACCCGGCAAATCCAGGGCAATCCGGGCCGGCGACTCCGTCGTATAGCCGTGGGGCACCGGGGGTGGCGCATCGAACGACAACTTCAACTCGACACGGTCTCCCGGCAGCGCAGCGACATCCAGCGCCTTGAGATTGGCCGCTTGTACCATCGGCGACAACAACGCTATCCATAGCGAAAGGCCGACGGTGGAGAGAATCCTGTTCATTATTGGAGTTCCACTATGAGTGCTCTTTCAAAGGAATGGTCCGGGGACGCTCCAGCCACGCGCCTTGACCATCAGGGACAATTTCAACCACATCGACTTGCGAGCCACTGATCGCAACGATCCGTCCGTCGTTTCGCCCCAGGTAATCGCCGACTTTCAACCGATGGACCCCGCCCGCCCCTCGCAGCAAGGCATAAGAGCCCGTTGCATTGGAAAGGGTGCCGACCATTTCAAACTGCTCGATGTTGAAACCTTCAAGGTATTGCTTGACCCGACCAGGGTCGGGCTTGACGTTACGTGAACCCCGCCGCTGAGCCGCCAGATCGCTGCTGACCTGCGGTGAAAAAGGGCTGCGCAGATTCGCCGCGTTGTAAGTGAATGTCGGGTAAGACCGGAATACCGGCGTTGGTTCAATCCTGCCCGGCCCACGCAGGCGCATTTCGTCCATGTACGCGTCCAGATCGTCGTAGTCATCGCCTGCGCCACAACCGGACAGAGCAGACAGCACCACCATTACCGAAAAACACTGCGCCGGTCTCATTGATGCTGTCCCTTGTCGTTGTAGCGGTAGGTCTTGGCGAGGATGCTCAAGCGCAGCTTCGGCCCCCCCTGGGGGCTGACGGGGGCAAGGTCGAAATCGTGCAAGGTGACGATTCGCGGCAACCCGGCCACACCACTGACGAAGGTGGCCAGATCGTGGTAATCCCCGGTGACCGTGATCTGGATCGGCAGTTCGATGTAAAACGGCTGGGCGACCTCCGGCAGCAGCTTGATCTCTTCGAACTCCAGACCACTACCCAGACCGGTACGAGTGATGTCTTCCAGCAAACCGGGCACCTCGGTGTCGCCGGGCAGTTGCCGCAACAGCTCGCCGAAGGCGTTCTCCATTTCCTTCAACTGCCGGGTGTAGAGATCCAGATTCGCCGCCATGCGGGCTTTGCCGGCGAACTGCTCCTTGAGAGTCGACTCTTCCTCGCGTTTGAGATCGAGTTGGCTCTCAAGGTCGCGAGTGGAAAAGTTGTAGCCCAGGGCCAGCACCAGAAGCATGAGCAACCCGGCCACCAGAAACTTGATCGGCGGCGGCCAGGAACCCATGTTGCTGGTATCCAGTTCATTGATGTCGATCTTGCGCAGCCCTTCGAACCATTCGGATGGACTCATTTGCCCCCCTCCGGTGCTGCGGGTCGAGTCTGGCGCACGGTCAACTGGAAGACGTTGGCCGGCTCCACCTGACCGGCAGCTGTGGCCTTGACCTCAGTCAGGCTCGGCGCATCGAACCAGTCTGATGCCTCGAGGTTGCGCATCAAGTCTGAAACACGGTTGTTGGATTGCGCAGCGCCGGTGATGGACAAGGTCTTTGCGGTCATTTTCACTTCGGTGAAATACACGCCGTCGGGCAGTGCTCGCGCCAACTGGTCAAATATTCGCCCGCTGATTTGGCGATTGCCTTGCAGGTCCTGGATGATGCGCATGCGCTCGACCAGTTGCTGACGGCGCGCTTTGAGATCATCGATCTGTTTGATTCGCTCATCGACCACAGCGACTTGCTTGCCGATGTAGTCGTTACGGGCGACTTGCCGGTCGATGGCACCGCTGATGGCCTGGTTCGCGACCAGCACCGCGCCCATCGTGCCCACCATCACGGCCACCAGGATCAGCAGGAAGCGCTTGCGGCGGGCTTCACGCCGCTCCTCGCGCCAGGGTAAAAGGTTGATCCGTGCCATCAATCGAAGCTCCTGAGGGCCAGGCCACAGGCGATCATCAACGCCGGGGCATCACTCGCCAGAGCAGCACCATTGACCTTGCTGCCCAGAGTCATTTCGAAAAAAGGATTCGCAACCTGGGTCGGCGTGCCCAATTGCTGCTCGATCAAACGGTCCAGTCCCGGGATCGACGCGGTACCGCCGACCAACAGGACATGGTCGACGGTGCTGTACCGGCCTGAGGCGAAGAAGAACTGCAACGAGCGCGACACCTGCTGCACCAGCGCCTCTCGAAATGGCTGCAAGACCTCACTGGCATAGTCATCCGGCAGGCCGCCCTTCTTTTGCGCCAGCCCCGCCTGCTCCAGCGTCAGGCCATAGCGACGCTGGATTTGCTCGGTCAATTGCCGACCACCGAACAATTGTTCGCGGGTGTAGATAATCCGCCCGCCGTGCAGCACGCTCAGAGTGGTCATGGTGGCACCGATATCCACCACTGCGACCGTCAAACGCTCCCCGGAAACCGCAAGCCGACTGGCCAGCAACGCGAATGAGCGCTCCAGCGCGTAGGCCTCGACATCGACCACGCGGGCGGTAAGCCCCGCCAAGGCCAGGACTGCCTCGCGGACCTCGACGTTTTCCTTGCGGCAAGCAGCGAGCAGCACGTTGACGCGCTCGGGATTGCGCCCGGAGGTGCCCTGGACTTCAAAGTCGATCGCGACTTCGTCCAAGGGATAAGGGATGTACTGGTCAGCCTCGATTTTCAGCTGGCTTTCCATCTCGTCCTCGGAAAGACCGGCCTCCATCTCGATGGTCTTGGTGATCACCGCCGAGCCTGCCACGGCCACGGCCACGTTCTTGAGGCCGGTTCTGGCCTTGGCCAGCGCGCGGGCGAGGGCCGACCCCACGCCTTCGAGCTCGGCGATATTTTTTTCGATCACCGCCCCGACCGGCAACGGCTCGACCGCATAGGCCTCGACACGGTAGCGCTCACCCTGACGGCTCAACTCAAGAAGTTTCACCGAGGTGGAGCTGATGTCGATTCCCAGCAGCGTATTGGATTTTTTGTTGAAGAGTCCTGGCACAACCAATTCCCTATGACTTTCCGTGAGTTACGGACTCTGCATTGTCAATTGCGTTCAATCCACCCGTCTTGAGAGCAGCGCCAACCACGCTCCCGAGCAGAAAAATGCTTATAATGCCCAGCGCTTTTTTTCCGCATTTGCTTAATGCGCGGGTCGTTCTCATTTAGCCTGAACCCTGTTGCCCAATTCATTTTTTGCCCTGGATATCCAAAAGCCTTGATTCGTCTGCTGAAGTTTTTCGGTTGGTCCATCGTCGCGGTTTTCTGCGGACTCCTTCTGGGTCTGAGCGGGGCGTACCTCTACCTTAGTCCCGGGCTGCCGTCCGTGGAGGCACTGAGAAGCATCCAGTTGCAGATCCCTTTGCGGGTCTACAGCAGCGATAACAAGTTGATCGCAGAATTCGGCGAAATGCGCCGTACACCGATCCGTTTCGCCGACATTCCGCCCAATTTCATCAATGCGTTACTAAGTGCTGAAGACGACAATTTCGCCAACCACTACGGTGTCGATCCGAGCAGCCTGATGCGTGCGGCATCCCAGTTGGTCAAAAGCGGACACATCCAGTCCGGCGGCAGCACGATCACCATGCAGGTGGCGAAAAACTTCTTCCTGAGCAGCGAACGCAGCTTTTCGCGCAAGACCACCGAGATCCTGCTGGCCCTGCAGATCGAACGGCAGCTGACCAAGGACGAGATCCTCGAGCTGTACGTCAACAAAATCTATCTGGGTAACCGTGCGTACGGCATCGAGGCGGCGGCGCAGGTTTATTACGGCAAATCGATCCGTGATGTCAGCCTGGCGCAGATGGCGATGATTGCCGGCCTGCCCAAGGCACCGTCGCGCTTCAACCCGCTGGCCAACCCGGCGCGCAGCAAGGAGCGTCGCGACTGGATCCTGGGGCGCATGTACAAGCTCGGGAAAATCAGCGAGGCCGACTACACCGCTGCGGTCAACGAGCCGTTGAACGCCAGCTACCACGTGCCGACTCCGGAAGTGAATGCCCCGTACATCGCCGAAATGGCCCGTGCCGAAATGGTCGGACGTTATGGCAGCGATGCGTATACCGAGGGCTTTCGCGTCACCACCACGGTGCCGAGCGACCTCCAGGAACTGGCCAACACCGCGGTCCACGAAGGCCTGATGACTTACGATCAGCGCCACGGCTATCGCGGACCCGAGTCGCGGCTGCCAGGCAAGACTCGCGAAGCCTGGGCCACCGAGCTGACCAAACAACGCACCATCAGCGGCCTGGAACCGGCCATCGTGACCCAGGTCGACAAGAACGGCCTGCAAGTGCTGACCCGCACCGGCCAGGAACACGTGAGCTGGGACACCATGAAATGGGCCCGGCCGTTCCTGAACACCAACAGCATGGGCGCCAGCCCGAAACAACCATCGGACGTGGCCCAGGTCGGCGATCTGATTCGCGTGCAGCGTCAGCCGGACACTTCGCTGAAATTCAGCCAGATCCCGCAGGCCCAGGGCGCGCTGGTGTCCCTGGACCCGCAGAACGGCGCCATTCGTTCGCTGGTCGGCGGTTTCGCCTTCGAACAGAGCAACTACAATCGCGCATTGCAAGCCAAGCGCCAGCCGGGTTCGAGCTTCAAACCGTTCGTCTACGCCGCCGCACTGGATAGCGGCTACACCGCCTCCAGCCTGGTGAACGACGCACCGATCGTGTTCGTCGACGAGTATCTGGACAAGGTCTGGCGCCCGAAGAACGACACCAACACCTTTCTCGGCCCGATTCGCCTGCGTGAAGCGCTGTACAAGTCGCGCAACCTGGTGTCGATCCGCTTGCTGCAAGCGATGGGCGTAGGCAAGACCATCGATTACATCACTCGCTTCGGCTTCAACAAACAGGACCTGCCACCCAACCTGTCCCTGGCGCTGGGCACCGCGACCCTGACGCCAATGGAGATCGCCACAGGCTGGAGCACCTTTGCCAACGGCGGCTACAAGATCACCCCGTACATCATCGACAAGATCGAAAGCCGCAACGGCGACACGCTGTTCGTCGCCAACCCGCCAAGCGTGCCTCAGGGCGGTGCGGCCAGCGATGGCATTGCCGTGCCAACCGCCCCTCAAGCCTTCACAGTCAACGCAACGGTGGGCGAAGCCCCAGGCACTACGTCGACGCCACAAGTACCCGCCGTGGCTGAACGCATCATTGACGGACGCACCACGTACATCCTCAACAGCATGCTTGAGGACGTGATCAAGCTCGGCACCGGTCGCCGCGCACTGGCCCTGGGCCGCCCCGACATTGCCGGCAAGACCGGTACGACCAACGAATCCAAGGACGCCTGGTTCTCCGGTTACAACGCCGATTACGTGACGACCGTGTGGACCGGTTTCGATCAACCGGAAAGCCTGGGCCGCAAGGAATTCGGCGGCACCGTCGCGCTGCCGATCTGGATGAACTACATGGGCCCCGCACTCAAAGGCAAACCGCCGCATACGCAGCCGGAGCCGGAAGGCATCCTCAGCCTGCGAGTCGATCCGATCAGTGGCCGCGCAGCCACTCCGGGCACGCCAGGGGCCTACTTCGAGCTGTTCAAGGCCGAAGATACGCCGCCGTCGGTCAACGAACTGGGCAACGGCTCAGTGCCAGGCAGCCCGCTGCCAGCGGATGAAGCGGCGCCGATCGATTTGTTCTGATTGGATGACGCAAGGCAAAAGCCCCGCTCTTCTTTGGAAGCCGGGGCTTTTTGATATCCGGGTTTCTTGTAATACCGCCATCGCGAGCAGGCTCGCTCCTACAGGGGCTACGCATTCCAAGGTAGGAGCGAGCCTGCTCGCGATAGCAACCTGAAAGCCAGCCAAAAACTGTCAGGCACAAAAAAGCCCCGACTCTCACAAGCCGGGGCTTTTCGTTGAAGCGCTACAACGGCTTAGCCGTTGAACACATCATCCACGCTTTTGAGCGGGTAGTTCTTCGGATACGGCAGGGTCGCCACACCGGTCTCGATGGCGGCTTTAGCCACAGCATCGGAGATCAGAGTGATCAGGCGGGCATCCATTGGCTTCGGAATGATGTACTCACGACCGAATTCCAGCTTGATGCCGCCGTAGGCGTCGCACACTTCCTGAGGCACCGGCAGCTTGGCCAGTTCGCGCAGGGCGTTGGCTGCAGCCACTTTCATTTCTTCGTTGATGCGCTTGGCGCGAACGTCCAGGGCACCACGGAAGATGAACGGGAAGCCCAGTACGTTGTTGACCTGGTTCGGGTAGTCGGAACGACCGGTGGCCATGATCACGTCGTTACGGGTGGCGTGCGCCAGTTCCGGAGAGATTTCCGGATCAGGGTTGGAGCACGCGAACACGATAGGGTTCGGCGCCATCGACAGCAGGCCTTCAGCGCTCAGCAGGTTCGGGCCGGACAGGCCAACGAACACGTCAGCGCCTTGCAGGGCGTCAGCCAGGGTGCGCTTGTCGGTCGCGTGAGCGAACACCGCCTTGTACTGGTTCAGGTCGTCACGGCCGGAGTGGATCACGCCAGTACGGTCGACCATGTAGATGTTTTCGATGTTGGCGCCCATGCTCACCAGCAACTTCATGCAGGAGATGGCCGCGGCGCCGGCACCCAGGCAGACGATCTTGGCTTCCGGCAGGGTTTTGCCAGCGATTTCCAGGGCGTTGATCATGCCGGCGGCGGTCACGATAGCGGTGCCGTGCTGGTCATCGTGGAATACCGGAATATCGCACTGCTCGATCAGAGCGCGTTCGATTTCAAAGCACTCTGGTGCCTTGATGTCTTCCAGGTTGATGCCACCGAAGGTGATGGAGATACGCTTGACGGTGTCGATGAAGGCTTGCGGGCTTTCGGAGTCGACTTCGATGTCGAAAACGTCAATGCCGGCGAAGCGCTTGAACAGTACGCCTTTACCTTCCATCACTGGCTTGGAAGCCAATGGGCCGAGGTTACCCAGGCCGAGAATCGCGGTGCCATCGGAAATGACTGCAACCAGGTTGCCTTTGCCGGTGTACTTGTAGGCCAGTTCAGGATCGCGGGCGATCTCGCGTACTGGTTCGGCTACGCCCGGGCTGTAGGCCAGCGACAGGTCGCGAGCGGTAGCAGTGGCCTTGGTGAGCTCGACACTCAGCTTCCCTGGACGAGGATTGGCATGATATTCGAGAGCGGCAGTTTTCAGATCAGACATTTTGGCATTCCGCTTTTACTGTTGGACAGACTGGTCAGCGAGGATACGCGCCTCGCAAAGTCCCCACAAGACTGACTGGTCACCCCTGTCAAGCGCCCGGCCCTACGACTTTGGGCCAAGAGCCACGGCACACAAGGGCTATACTGTTCACAATCAGAAGAAAAAATGTCTACAATTTTTTATCACTGCGCCACTTGCAGCATCGCCGGATCGGTCAAGGGCAACATCCAGCGCGCCTGGCCAACCTTGAGATCGCCTTTGCGCGAGCGATCCAGCACCCAGCCGCGCGCCTCGACCTGCTTGCCCTTGAGGCTTTCCAGCGAGTTCACATCGAAACGCGTCAGCAGATTGGGTGCAACGCGTAATACAACCGAATCCTGCAACTCGATCCAAACCCCGCCGCGATTGCGCTGCACTTTGCTCACACGACCGCTGAGCACGGCAAAACCGGAGGCGCTGATTTGCTCCGCTTTCAGTATAGGTGACTGGCGCCACAACCCGAGCCCGGACTGACGCGCACTGCGCTCGGCCGCCTGCTGACAGGCGACCAGATCGACATTCGGTGCCACGGCCACCAGAAAACCCAGGCCTTCGGCGAGCATCTGCGCTTCGAGGTTGGCTCCATTGGCACCGTAGACATGGGCCAGGGTGCGGCCGTAATGGTCCTTGCTTTCTTTGCCAGGCACCAACCCGACCCGCGCGTCACTCGCCGCCACCAGGGCTTCGAGGCGTTTGCGCGCGGCCACGGCGAACGGTTCATCGGAACGGCCCTTCTTGCCCAGCTCCGGCGTGTTCAAGCCGATCATGCGCACGCTGCGGCCATCGCTCAGGCGCAGAGTGTCGCCGTCCACTACCCGCTGCACCGCGACGGGCGTCAGGCCGCTTGGCGTCGGGCAAAAGGCCTGGGCGCCAGACAGCCAAATCGCGGACATAAAAAAGGCGCCCGCCAGGGACGCCTTCTTCATCAGCATGGAAAAACCGTAGCGGCTTCCCAAGTTGATCGGCCTTAGGCCTTTTTCGCGCCGAAAGCACCGAAACGGTCGGCGAACTTCTGTACGCGACCACCGGTGTCCAGAGTCTTCTGCTTACCGGTGTAGAACGGGTGGCATTCGTTGCAAACGTCGATCGCCAGGGCTTTGCCGAAGGTCGAACGGGTTTCGAACTTGTTGCCGCAGCTGCAGGTAACAGCAACTGCCGGGTATTCTGGATGGATATCAGCTTTCATGGTGTCTTCCTCAGGCTAGCGTGCCGCCACCCAACACTATTGTTGAATACCGCACGTAATTAGGCCGCGGATTCTACCAGACAATCCTGATCACGCAAGCTGTCCCTGAAACCAGTCGTCTGCTAGGCTCCCGGCCCAATACGCGATCCCTTGTAGGAGTGAGCCCGCTCGCGATAGCGGTCTGCCAGTCGCCGCAGCGCTGACTGCCAGACCGCTATCGCGAGCGGGCTCACTCCTACAGGTTATTTGTCACGCCCCCTATTGTTTGTCGATCGAGATCCCCCGCGTGCCCAACGCCATTCTGCGCCTCGCCCTGCCTTCGCCGCTGCGCCGCCTGTTCGACTACCGCGCTCCGGCCGGCGTCCTGCGCGCGCAACTGCACCCCGGCATGCGCCTGCGGGTACCGTTCGGCCGGCGCGAGATGATCGGGATTCTGGTGGAAGTCACCAATACCAGCGAAGTGCCGGCCGAGAAACTCAAGCCGGCCCTGGCCCTGCTCGACGCTACGCCCCCCCTGCCGCCGGCGCTGTTCAAGCTGTGCCTGTGGACGTCCCAGTATTACCAGCACAGCCTTGGCGACACCTTGAGCTGGGCGCTGCCGGTGCTGCTGCGCCAGGGTGAGCTGGCCGAAGCGCGCCAGGAGCGCTTCTGGTCCGCCGCGCCGGGGGCCAGCCTCGATGATCCGCGCATCGCCCGCGCCCCGCGCCAGCGCGAAGCCCTGGCCACGCTGGCCCAGCATCCCCACGGCGTCGCCCATCAGCTGCTGAGTAAACTGATGCTGAGCAAGGACAGCCTGGATTTGCTGCTGGCCAAAGAGTTGGTGCAGGTCGAGATCCGCCGCCACGCCCCGGGCGTACGCCACGAACACTGGCTGGCGCAACCGGAACTGCCGCTGAACCCGGAGCAACGCGCCGCCTATGAGGCGATTCGCGCCGGCTTCGACAGCTATCACGCATTCCTGCTGGCTGGCGTCACCGGCAGCGGCAAGACCGAAGTCTATTTACAGTTGATCCGCGAAACCCTCGAGGCCGGCAAGCAAGCACTGGTGCTGATCCCGGAAATCAACCTGGGCCCGCAGACCCTGGCGCGCTTCGAACAGCGTTTCAATGCCCGTATCGCGCTGATCCATTCGGCGGTCAATGACCGCGAACGCCTCGAGGCCTGGCTGGCCGCCCGGGACGGTGAGGCCGACATCATCATCGGCACCCGCTCGGCCCTGTTCACGCCGATGAAGAACCCCGGCCTGATCATCATCGACGAAGAACACGACGGCTCCTATAAACAGCAGGAAGGTTTGCGCTATCACGCCCGCGATCTGGCGCTGGTGCGGGCGCGACAGGAAAACATCCCGATCGTCCTCGGCTCCGCCACCCCTTCGCTGGAAAGCCTGCACAACGCCTATACCGGCCGCTACGGGCTGCTGCGCTTGAACGAGCGCGCCGGAGGCGCCAAACAGCCGCGTTTCCTGCGCCTGGACGTCAAAAGCCGTCCGCTGGACAGCGGCATTTCCGGACCGATGCAACAGGCCATTGGACAGACCCTGGCCGCCGGACAACAAGTCCTGGTGTTCCTCAACCGCCGCGGCTTCGCCCCGACCCTGCTGTGCCATGACTGTGGCTGGATGTCCGAGTGCCAGCGTTGCGATGCGCGAATGACCGTGCACCAGCGTCACGGTGAATTGCGCTGCCACCATTGCGGCTACGTCGAACGCGCGCCGCGCCAGTGCCCGAAGTGCAACAAGGTCGATCTGCGCCCCGTCGGCGCCGGCACCGAACGGGCCGAGGAGCGCCTGGCGATTCTGTTCCCGGACTATCCGGTGCTGCGAGTCGACCGCGACAGCACGTCGCGCAAGGACGCGATGAACCAGTTGTTCGCGACCATTCAAAAAGGCCAGCCGTGCATCCTGATCGGCACGCAAATGCTTGCCAAAGGCCACCACTTTCCACGGGTGACGCTGGTGTCGATCCTCGACGCCGACGGTGGCCTGTTCTCCGGCGACTTCCGCGCCAGCGAGCGCATGGCTCAACTGATCGTCCAGGTCGCCGGCCGCGCAGGCCGCGCCGAAGAGCCGGGCAAGGTGATTATCCAGACGCACCTGGCTGACCATCCGCTGTTGGTGCAATTGACCGAGCAAGGCTATTTCGCCTTTGCCGAACAGGCCTTGAGCGAACGTCGTGCGGCCGGACTGCCGCCGTTTGCGCACCTGGCGCTACTGCGGGCCGAGGCGCACAAACCGGGTCAGGCCGAAGGTTTCCTGGATGAGGCGTGCAGCGAGGCCGAACGTTTGCTGGCCGAACAGAATCTGACCGGCATTGAATTGCTGGGACCGGTGCCGGCGCCAATGGAGCGACGGGCCGGGCGTTATCGCGCGCAGTTGTTGTTGCAGGCGACGGCGCGGGCACCGCTGCATCGGTTGCTGGCCAGTTGGTTGTTGGTGCTGGAGCAGATGCCGAGCGGGCGAGCGGTGCGTTGGTCGCTTGATGTTGATCCCGTCGATTTGTATTGATTGATAAATCGCGATGGCGGACGAATTGTCACCACACATCCACATCCTGCCTGCTAAGGTTGGCAAGCCCGTCTTCGCAACGGATAATGCCCAGTTTTTCCACCAGCGCATGATGCGCCGCCGCGCCTGCGGTCGAAAGAGAAGACCATGAAAGACACCATTCGCCAGCTGATCCAACAAGCCATCACCCAACTCGTCAACGAAGGTGTGTTGCCTGAAGGCCTGTCGCCGGCGATCCAGGTGGAAAACTCCCGCGACAAGAAGAACGGCGACTTCGCCAGCAACATCGCCATGATGCTGGCCAAGCCGGCCGGCATGAAGCCCCGCGATCTGGCGGAAAAAATCATCGCTGCGCTGCCGGCTGACGAAAACGTCGCCAAGACCGAAATCGCCGGCCCGGGCTTCCTGAACTTCTTCCAGAACACCGACGCCCTGGCGACCCGCCTGGACGCCGCCCTGGCCGACGCCCACATCGGCGTGCGCAAGGCCGGCCCGGTGCAGCGCACCGTGGTTGACCTGTCGGCACCGAACCTGGCCAAAGAGATGCACGTCGGCCACCTGCGC
This sequence comes from Pseudomonas sp. P4_C1, assembly GCF_056402155.1. Classification (NCBI taxonomy): domain Bacteria; kingdom Pseudomonadati; phylum Pseudomonadota; class Gammaproteobacteria; order Pseudomonadales; family Pseudomonadaceae; genus Pseudomonas; species Pseudomonas sp. P4_C1. Next base: position 243,710 of record NZ_JBFUHY010000001.1, on the reverse strand, counting down.
TCGACCATCATCGGCGACGGTGTGGCCCGCGTGCTGGAATTCCTCGGCGACACCGTGATCCGTCAGAACCACGTCGGCGACTGGGGCACCCAGTTCGGCATGCTGATGGCTTACCTGCAGGAAAACCCGATCACCAGCGACGAGCTGTCGGACCTGGAGAACTTCTACCGCGCCGCCAAGCAACGCTTCGACGAATCCGCAGAGTTCGCCGACCGCGCCCGTGGCCTGGTGGTCAAGTTGCAGGCTGGCGACGCCGATTGCCTGGCACTGTGGACCAGGTTCAAGGACATCTCGCTGTCCCACTGCCAGAAGATCTACGAACTGCTCAACGTCAAACTGACCATGGCCGACGTGATGGGCGAAAGTGCCTACAACGACGACCTGATCAACGTGGTCAACGACTTGAAGGCCGCAGGCATGCTGGTCGAGAGCAACGGCGCCCAGTGCGTGTTCCTCGACGAGTTCAAGAACGCCGACGGCGACCCGCTGCCGGTGATCATCGTCAAGGCCGACGGCGGTTACCTCTACGCCACCACCGACCTGGCGGCCGTGCGCTACCGCAGCGGCAAGCTCAAGGCCGATCGCGCACTGTACTTCGTCGACCAGCGCCAGGCCCTGCACTTCCAGCAAGTGTTCGCCGTGGCACGCAAGGCCGGTTTCGTGACCCATCCGATGGAAATGGAGCACATGGGCTTCGGCACCATGAACGGCGCTGACGGCCGTCCGTTCAAGACCCGTGATGGCGGCACCGTGAAGCTGATCGACCTGCTGACCGAAGCCCAGGAACGCGCCTACACCCTGGTCAAGGACAAGAACCCTACACTTGCCGAAGCCGAGCTGCGCAACATCGCCAAAGTGGTGGGCATCGGCGCAGTGAAATACGCCGACCTGTCCAAGCACCGCACCAGTGACTACAGCTTCAACTTCGACCTGATGCTCAATTTCGAAGGCAACACCGCGCCGTACCTGCTGTACGCCTACACCCGCGTGGCCGGCGTGTTCCGCAAGCTCGGCAAGGACTTCAGCGAAGTCGACGGCCAGATCGTTCTGGAAGCGGCGCACGAACACGAACTGGCGGCGAAACTTGCGCAGTTCGGTGAAATCCTGAACAACGTGTCCGAAAAAGGCACCCCGCACATCCTTTGCACTTACCTGTACGACGTCGCCGGCCTGTTCTCCAGCTTCTACGAGAACTGCCCGATCCTCGCCGCCGATACCCCGGCACAAATGCAGAGCCGCCTGCGCCTCGCCGCGCTGACCGGACGCACTCTCAAGCAAGGCCTGGAACTCTTGGGCCTGGAAACTCTGGAGCGTATGTAAGTTGGCTGCCAAGAAAAAACCTGCACCCAAACGTGGCGCCAGCCGTTACCAAGCTCCTGCAAAGCAACCGATCCCGGGTTGGTTGTGGATGGCCATCGGCCTGACGGTCGGCGCCTTCATCGTATTTCTGATGAAGCTGGAGCCGGGCAAGGGCAGCGACACGGTCAAGCGTGAAAAGGTCGAACAACAGCAACAGCAGAAAGCCAGCAAGATCGCCGAGGCCAACAAGACCCCGCCGAGCCCGACGCAACCGGTGAAGCCAAAGTACGACTTCTACACCTTGCTGCCGGAATCGGAAGTCATCGTGCCGCCGGATGCCGTGCCGGAAAAAACCCTGCCGACGCCGCAAGTGCCAGCCATCCCGACCACGCCGGTCACCCCGGCCGAAGCGGCGAAGATCGACACGGCTCGCGCCCAGGCAGCCCTGGCCGGAATCACGCCGCCACCAGCGCCTCCGGTCAAGGCTGCGCCTGTGACGAAGTTTTTCCTGCAGGCCGGCTCGTTCCGCAAAGAGACTGATGCGGACAAGGTTCGGGCGCAGATCATCCTGCTGGGTCAGGCCGTGGCGGTTGAATCGGGCACGGTGAAGGATGAAACCTGGTATCGGGTGCTGGTCGGTCCGTTCAGTAACCGCGAACAACTGACCACGGCGCAGAAACAACTGGCCGGCGCAGGCTTTAGCAACTTGCTGTTACAACAACGCCAGAGCCGCTGATCCCGTCAGGACCACCGCGTCATCGTTCTTCGCTGGAAAGCCAGCTCCTACAGAATATTCGACAAACCCTGTAGGAGCTGGCTTGCCAGCGAATGCGCCTGAAAGGGCACTATATCCAGAACTCGATTCACACCATTCGTCCCTCGCCTCGCCCCGCAGTTGAAATCCTCTCCAGCACCCCCATATGAATGGGCATAAGGCATTTTCGCCCCGCTGCGTGGAGACTCTTCCCTTGACCACCATCGTTTCAGTTCGCCGCCACGGCAAAGTCGTCATGGGCGGCGACGGCCAGGTTTCCCTTGGTAATACCGTGATGAAAGGCAACGCGAAAAAAGTTCGCCGCCTGTACCACGGCCAGGTCATCGCCGGTTTTGCCGGTGCCACCGCTGACGCCTTTACCCTCTTCGAACGCTTCGAAGGCCAGCTTGAGAAACATCAGGGCCACCTGGTGCGCGCCGCCGTCGAACTCGCCAAAGAATGGCGCACCGACCGCTCCCTGAGCCGCCTCGAAGCCATGCTCGCCGTCGCCAACAAAGACGCCTCCCTGATCATCACCGGCAACGGCGACGTGGTCGAACCTGAGGAAGGCCTGATTGCCATGGGTTCCGGCGGTGGTTACGCCCAGGCTGCTGCCAGCGCGCTGCTGAAGAAAACCGATCTGTCAGCCCGGGAAATCGTCGAAACCGCTCTCGGCATCGCCGCCGACATCTGCGTATTCACCAATCACACTCAGACCATTGAGGAGCAGGACTGCGCCGAGTAAGCCCGTGTTGGCCATCGCGCCACGGCTCATTCTTGCTTGAGGTCCGCTAAATACTATGTCCATGACTCCCCGTGAAATCGTCCACGAACTCAACCGCCACATCATCGGCCAGGACGATGCCAAGCGCGCCGTCGCCATTGCCCTGCGCAACCGCTGGCGCCGCATGCAGCTGCCTGAAGAGCTGCGTGTTGAAGTAACGCCAAAGAACATCCTGATGATCGGCCCGACCGGTGTCGGCAAAACCGAGATCGCCCGTCGCCTGGCAAAACTGGCCAATGCGCCGTTCATCAAGGTCGAAGCGACAAAATTCACCGAAGTCGGCTATGTCGGCCGCGACGTCGAATCGATCATTCGTGACCTGGCCGATGCCGCGATCAAGCTGCTGCGCGAGCAGGAAATCGTCAAGGTTCGCCACCGCGCCGAAGACGCCGCAGAAGAGCGTATCCTCGACGCACTGCTGCCACCAGCACGCATGGGCTTCAGTAGTGACGACGCCTCGACTGCCGACTCCAACACCCGTCAGTTGTTCCGCAAGCGCCTGCGCGAAGGTCAGCTGGACGACAAGGAGATCGAAATCGAAGTCGCCGAAATGGCCGGCGTCGACATCTCCGCGCCACCGGGCATGGAAGAAATGACCAACCAGTTGCAGAGCCTGTTTGCCAACATGGGCAAGGCCAAGAAGAAAGCCCGCAAGCTCAAGGTCAAAGAAGCGCTCAAGCTGGTGCGCGACGAAGAAGCCAGCCGCCTGGTCAACGATGAAGAGTTGAAGGCCAAGGCCCTGGAAGCGGTCGAGCAGCACGGCATCGTGTTCATCGACGAAATCGACAAGGTCGCCAAGCGTGGCAATTCCGGTGGCGTCGATGTGTCCCGCGAAGGCGTGCAGCGTGACCTGCTGCCACTGATCGAAGGCTGCACCGTCAACACCAAGCTGGGCATGGTCAAGACCGACCACATCCTGTTCATTGCTTCCGGTGCGTTCCACCTGAGCAAGCCAAGCGACCTGGTGCCCGAGCTGCAAGGCCGCCTGCCGATTCGTGTCGAACTCAAGGCCCTGACCCCGGAAGACTTCGAACGCATCCTCAGCGAACCGCACGCCTCGCTCACCGAGCAATACTGCGCGCTGCTGAAAACCGAAGGCCTGGGCATCGAGTTCCTGCCGAGCGGCATCAAGCGCATCGCGGAGATCGCCTGGCAGGTCAACGAGAAAACCGAAAACATCGGTGCCCGTCGCCTGCACACCCTGCTCGAGCGCCTGCTCGAAGAGGTGTCGTTCAGCGCCGGCGACCTGGCCAGCGTCCATGACGACAAGGTGATCCAGATCGACGCCGACTACGTCAACAGCCACCTGGGCGAATTGGCGCAGAACGAAGACCTGTCCCGTTATATCCTGTAAGCCATACTTGTAGGAGCGAGCCTGCTCGCGATGGTCGGTCAGTTGCATTGATGTCGACTGACACACCATCGCGAGCAGGCTCGCTCCTACAGGGTTCCATCCACAACGGAACGGCGCTCATGACCCAACTCCCCACCGACATCAAGCTGCACAAAGCCTCGAAAACCCTGACGCTCAAATACGCGTCCGGCGAGGAATACACCCTGCCCGCGGAGTTCCTGCGCGTGCACTCTCCTTCCGCCGAGGTCCAGGGCCACGGCAAACCCATCCTGCAATTCGGCAAGATCAACGTCGGCCTGACCAAGGTAGAACCGGCCGGTCAGTACGCACTGAAACTGACCTTCGATGACGGTCACGACAGTGGTCTGTTCACCTGGGAATATCTGTACGAGCTGGGGCGACGTTATGACGCACTCTGGGAAGATTATCTGGCCGAGCTCAAAGCCGCCGGAAAAACCCGCGACCCGAACGAATCCATCGTCAAGCTGATGCTCTAATCCGAGCCTCTCGCTCATTAGAGGGCATTTTCTAATTTCATCTGTTTGAATGCTCCGCTTCAGGGCCGCGGAATGGCCTGCTTGCGAAAAAAATTAAACTCGGGTAACCAATGGAACTGGCAAGTTCCCTGCAGTGCTCTCTGCATTAAAAAAGCAGCGATGCAGTATTAACGGTCACCCCGAGCAGTAGTACCTGGCATTGGCTGTGTGACTACACAGCAGGACCCGGTACTCGTCTCAGGACAATGGAGCGTCGTAGATGAGTAAACAGAATAACGATGACTTGAAGTATCAGGCCTCGGAAAACACCCTGGGTCTGAATCCTGTCGTTGGGCTGCGTGGAAAGGATCTACTGGCATCTGCTCGCATGGTACTCAGGCAGGCCATCAGGCAACCCGTGCACAGCGCGAAGCATGTTGCGCATTTCGGCCTCGAACTCAAGAACGTACTGTTCGGCAAATCCGAGCTGCAACCGACCAGCGATGACCGTCGCTTCGCGGATCCGGCCTGGAGCCAGAACCCGCTCTACAAACGTTATCTGCAAACCTACCTGGCGTGGCGCAAGGAACTCCACGCCTGGATCGACGACAGTAACCTGCCAGCCAAGGATGTCAGTCGCGGGCACTTCGTGATCAACCTCATGACCGAAGCTTTCGCGCCGACCAACACGGCGGCCAACCCCGCGGCGGTCAAGCGCTTCTTCGAAACCGGCGGTAAGAGCCTCCTCGATGGTCTCTCACACCTGGCCAAGGACCTGGTGCACAACGGCGGCATGCCGAGCCAGGTCAACATGGGCGCCTTCGAGGTCGGCAAGACCCTTGGCGTGACCGAGGGCGCGGTGGTCTTTCGCAACGACGTGCTGGAGCTGATCCAGTACAAGCCGATCACAGAGCAGGTGCATGAGCGCCCACTGCTGGTGGTGCCGCCGCAAATCAACAAGTTCTACGTTTTCGACCTGAGTCCGGAAAAAAGCCTGGCGCGGTTCTGCCTGCGCAACAACGTGCAGACCTTCATCGTCAGCTGGCGCAACCCGACCAAGGAGCAGCGCGAGTGGGGCCTGTCGACCTACATCGAAGCGCTCAAGGAAGCGGTTGATGTGGTCACCTCGATCACCGGCAGCAAAGACGTGAACATGCTCGGTGCCTGCTCCGGTGGCATCACCTGCACCGCGCTGCTGGGCCACTACGCGGCAATCGGCGAGAACAAGGTCAACGCCCTCACCCTGCTGGTCAGTGTGCTCGACACCACTCTGGACAGCGACGTGGCCCTGTTCGTCGACGAGCAAACCCTCGAAGCCGCCAAGCGTCACTCCTACCAGGCCGGCGTCCTCGAAGGCCGCGACATGGCGAAAGTCTTCGCCTGGATGCGCCCCAACGACCTGATCTGGAACTACTGGGTCAACAACTACCTGTTGGGCAATGAACCGCCGGTGTTCGACATTCTGTTCTGGAACAACGACACCACCCGATTGCCCGCCGCGTTCCACGGCGACCTGATCGAGATGTTCAAAAGTAATCCGTTGACCCGTGCCGATGCACTGGAAGTGTGCGGCACGCCGATCGACCTGAAAAAAGTCACCGCCGACATCTTCTCGCTGGCTGGCACGAACGACCACATCACCCCGTGGCGTTCCTGCTACAAATCGGCGCAACTGTTCGGCGGCAACGTTGAATTCGTGCTGTCCAGCAGCGGGCACATCCAGAGCATTCTGAACCCGCCGGGCAATCCGAAATCGCGTTACATGACCAGCACCGAAATGCCCGCCAATGCCGATGACTGGCAGGAAGAGTCGACCAAACATGCCGACTCCTGGTGGCTGCACTGGCAGGCATGGCAGGCACAGCGTTCGGGCAACCTGAAAAAAGCTCCGCTGAAATTGGGCAACAAGGCCTATCCAGCGGGTGAAGCGGCGCCAGGCACCTATGTGCATGAGCGGTAACTGACACACCCGCCCCACCCCTGTGGGAGCGAGCTTGCTCGCGATGACGGTGGCAGGTTTGGCATTTGCGCTGACTGACACTCCGCTATCGCGAGCAAGCTCGCTCCCACAGGGGGCGGGGATGAATTTGAGAAAGCGACCCACAGGGCCTGAAGCATGCCGCAACCCTTCATATTCCGTACCGTCGATCTGGATGGCCAGACGCTCCGCACGGCGGTACGCCCCGGCAAGCCTCACTTGACGCCCCTGCTGATTTTCAACGGCATTGGCGCCAACCTGGAGCTGGTGTTCCCGTTCATCGCGGCTCTGGATCCGGACCTGGAAGTCATCGCCTTCGACGTACCCGGTGTCGGTGGTTCGTCGACACCGAACCGGCCGTACCGTTTTCCGAGCCTGGCGAAACTCACGGCGCGGATGCTCGACTATCTCGACTACGGGCAGGTCAACGTCATCGGCGTGTCCTGGGGTGGCGCCCTGGCCCAACAGTTCGCCTACGACTATCCGGAGCGCTGCAAGAAACTCGTGCTGGCCGCAACGGCGGCGGGTGCGGTGATGGTGCCGGGCAAACCGAAAGTGCTGTGGATGATGGCCAGCCCGCGACGTTACATCCAGCCATCCCACGTGATCCGCATTGCACCGATGATCTACGGTGGTGCGTTCCGTCGCGACCCGACGCTGGCCGCCAGCCATGCAGCCAAGGTTCGTTCAGCGGGCAAGCTCGGTTACTACTGGCAGCTGTTCGCCGGCCTCGGCTGGACCAGCATTCACTGGCTGCACAAGATCCGCCAGCCGACCCTGGTACTGGCCGGCGACGATGACCCACTGATCCCGCTAGTCAACATGCGCTTGCTGGCCTGGCGGATTCCCAACGCCCAGTTGCACATCATCGATGACGGGCATTTGTTCCTGATTACCCGGGCCGAAGCGGTGGCCCCGATCATCATGAAATTCCTGGAAGAGGAGCGCCAGCGCGCGGTGATGCATCCGCGTCCGGCGCCATTGGGCGGCTAAACCGCTGCATCAACGGTCGGCAGGACGCCGCGCCGCGCAACAACCCGTTACAGCGTCTATGGTGTTCTGGTTCGATGTATTTGTTTTTAGCCTGAAGACGAAGGAGTGTTGACTCATGCGCGAGAAACCAGCGAGGGATTCCTTACCGAATCCCGCCGCGTTCATCAATGCACAGAGTGCGATTACCGGCCTGCGCGGCCGGGATCTGTTGTCGACCCTGCGCAGCGTGGCCGCCCATGGCTTGCGCAATCCGGTACACAGTGCCCGACATGCCCTCAAACTTGGCGGTCAGCTTGGCCGTGTGCTGCTGGGTGAAACCCTGCACCCGACCAACCCGCAAGACGCTCGCTTCGCCGACCCGGCGTGGAGCCTCAACCCATTTTATCGCCGTAGCCTGCAGGCCTATTTGAGTTGGCAGAAGCAGGTCAAAAGCTGGATCGACGAGAGCAACATGAGCCCGGACGACCGCGCCCGCGCCCACTTCGCTTTCGCCTTGCTCAACGACGCCGTATCGCCCTCCAACACCCTGCTCAATCCACTGGCGGTCAAGGAACTTTTCAATTCAGGCGGTAACAGTCTGGTGCGTGGCATCAGCCATTTGGTGGACGACCTGCTGCATAACGATGGCCTGCCCCGACAAGTCACCAAGCAAGCGTTCGAGATCGGCAAGACGGTCGCCACCACCACTGGTGCCGTGGTGTTTCGCAACGAACTGCTGGAGTTGATCCAGTACAAGCCGATGAGCGAAAAGCAGTATTCCAAGCCCCTGCTGGTGGTGCCGCCGCAAATCAACAAGTACTACATCTTCGACCTCAGCCCCCACAACAGCTTCGTCCAGTACGCCCTCAAAAACGGCCTGCAAACCTTCATGATCAGCTGGCGCAACCCGGATGTGCGTCACCGCGAATGGGGGCTCTCGACTTACGTGGAAGCCGTGGAAGAGGCCATGAATGTCTGCCGGGCGATCACCGGCGCACGCGAGGTCAACCTGATGGGCGCCTGCGCCGGCGGGCTGACCATTGCCGCGCTGCAGGGTCACTTGCAGGCCAAGCGGCAGTTGCGCAGGGTGTCCAGCGCGACTTATCTGGTGAGCCTGCTCGACAGCCAACTGGACAGCCCCGTTTCGCTGTTCGTCGACGAACAGACTCTGGAGGCAGCCAAGCGCCGCTCCTATCAAAAAGGTGTGCTGGACGGCCGCGACATGGCCAAGGTCTTCGCCTGGATGCGCCCCAATGACTTGATCTGGGGCTACTTCGTCAACAACTACCTGTTGGGCAAGGAGCCACCGGCGTTCGACATCCTCTACTGGAACAACGACAACACACGTCTGCCTGCGGCCCTGCATGGCGACCTGCTGGACTTCTTCAAGCACAACCCGCTGACTCACCCGGGCGGGCTGGAAGTGTGTGGCACGCCGATCGATTTACAGAAGGTCACCATCGACAGCTTCAGCGTCGCCGGCATCAACGATCACATCACGCCGTGGGATGCGGTGTATCGCTCGACGCTGTTGCTCGGTGGCGAGCGGCGCTTCGTGCTGTCCAACAGCGGTCATGTGCAGAGCATCCTCAACCCGCCGAGCAATCCGAAAGCCAACTTCGTCGAGAACGGCAAACTGAGCAGCGACCCACGGGCCTGGTACTACGACGCCAAGCGTGTCGACGGCAGTTGGTGGACCCAATGGCTGGGCTGGATTCAGGAACGCTCCGGCGCGCAGAAGGAAACCCACATGGCGCTCGGCAACCAGAACTACCCACCGATGGAGGCAGCACCCGGTACTTACGTGCGCGTGCGCTGACGTTCAACGCGCCGCGGCCTCCGCCGGCCGTGGCAAGACCCGATCATTAAGAAGACTGGATGAAAACCCGCGACCGGATCCTCGAATGTGCCCTGCAATTGTTCAATCAAAAGGGCGAACCGAATGTCTCCACCATGGAAGTTGCCAATGAAATGGGCATCAGCCCGGGCAACCTCTACTACCACTTCCACGGCAAAGAACCGCTGATTCTCGGGCTGTTCGAGCGCTTTCAGGGCGAACTGGCGCCCTTGCTCGATCCACCGGCCGATGTCGAACTGGCACCCGAAGATTACTGGCTGTTCCTGCACCTGATCGTCGAGCGCCTGTCCCACTACCGGTTCCTGTTCCAGGATCTGTCGAACCTCGCCGGACGCCTGCCGAAACTGGCCAAGGGCATTCGCAATCTGCTCAATGCACTCAAGCGCACACTAGCGTCGCTGCTGGCACGATTACAGGCGCAAGGGCTGCTGGTCAGCGATACCCAGGCATTGGGGCAACTGGTGGAGCAGATCACCCTGACCCTGCTGTTCTCACTGGATTACCAGCGGATTCTCGATCGCGAAGGCGAGGTGCGGCTGGTGGTTTACCAGATCATGATGCTGGTGGCGCCACACTTGCTGCCGTCGATGAAGGCTGCGACCGAACAGATGGCGCTGGAGTATCTGAAAGACCACGAATAACTCTGGCCACAACGAACCCTGTGGGAGCGAGCTTGCTCGCGATGAGGCCATCACATCCAACATTGATGTTGGTTGATCCACCGCCATCGCGAGCAAGCTCGCTCCCACAGTGGGCTTGTGTCGCTCAGAGATTCGCGCACAAACAAAAACGCCCGACCTTTACAGGCCGGGCGTTTTCTTGAGCCCTGAGAATCAGGACTGACTGGTCGGCGTCGATGGAGTTGGCGCGACAGTCGGGGTGACAGCAGGGGTCGGCGCGGTAGCGGAGTTCGATGCGCTGACCGGAGCTGCCGGCGTTGCCGGTTTGGCAGCTGCCACTGCTGGTTTCGGCGCGGCGGCTTTTGGAGCGGCCGGCTTTTTCACTGCAGGTTTTTTCGCCGCAGCGGGTTTGGCCGCTGGCTTGGCAGCAGCAGGTTTTGCTGCAGCCGTTTTAGCCGCAGGCTTGGCAGCCGGTTTAGCGGCTGGCTTGGCTGCTGGCTTCGCCGCTGCAGGTTTTGCAGCAGCGGTTTTAGCAGCAGGTTTAGCCGCTGCTTTTGCCAGTGGCTTGGCTGCGGTTTTGGCGGCCGGCTTGGCAGCAGGCTTGGCCGCCGCGGTTTTCGCCGCAACAGGCGCAACCTTGGCACCGGTCAGTTTTTCGATTTGCTTGGTCAGTGTTTCGACCTTGCTGTGCAGTGCCTTGACTTCGTTGCGGCTCGGCACGCCCAGACGCGAAATGGCGCTGTTCAGACGCTTGTCAAAGGCGCCTTCCAGCTCATCCCACTTGCCCAGTGCGCGATCTTTCACGCCGCTGATGCGCGACTTGGCCGAAGAAGCGGAGTCCTTGGCGGCGTCGACTGTCTTGCCAACAGCGCTCTTGGTGAGCTTCTCGGCTTTCTCGCCGTCCTTAACCAATGTATCGAAGAGCTTGCTGCCGTCAGTGTCGATCTTCGAGTACACGCCTAAACCAGCCAGCCAGATTTTTCGGGAATATTCCTCAACCTTCCCGATCCACGAGCTGCCTTCTTTTTCGGTTTTCTTTTTAACAGCCATCCCGTTCTCCTTAAGATTTACGCGCGACACGTTCGAGCAATGCCGTCAGCTCATCGAGCTTAGCAGAGAGTGTCTCAACGTCATGTTTAGACGGAATGCCGATACGATTCAAGGCACTTGCGACACGCGTATCGAACGCCTTCTCGACCTTGTCGAGTTGAACTTCGACGCGGCCTTTGAAAGTGCTGACTTCACTCTTGGCTTCATCGATTTCGGCATTGGCCGCTTCCAGTTTCTCGGCGACTACCTTTTTGCCTTTCTTTTCAACAACCTGACCAGCCTTGATCAGCTCTTGAAAGTATTCGCTACCCTCTTGACCGACCTTGGCGTAGGCACCCAGGCCTGCCAGCCAGATCTTGCGGGCATAGGATTTGACGTCGCTCAGCGTGCCGGTCGATGCGTCGGTTTTTTTCTTCAAAATGGCTTTGGCCATGGTGCACCTCACGCGCAGAAGGTTTGAGGAACCGCCCGGATAAGTGTCGGGCACTGGCACAAAGTAGGGAGAAAAATTAGAAACGGCACCCTAACAACTGACATAAACCGTCGGGCACGCCACATAAAAAATGTAGGAGTGAGCCTGCTCGCGATAGCGGTTAACCAGTCAACATTGATGTTGGCTGACATTCCGTCATCGCGAGCAGGCTCACTCCTACAAGGGATGCGATTTCAATCGGGAATCAGACCAGGACCTTATCCAGCGCCTTTTCGATTTCCGCTTTGATCATGCCGCTCATGGCCGACATCATCAGGCCCAGTTCCACTTCGACGCGAATCGAATCCTCGGCGACATGCACCGCGCCCTTCACACCCGAGCGCTTGAGGTTCAGGGTGTCGCCGGACCACTGCGGCTCCAGGCCATACTGATCGGAAAGTTTCTGCGCCAGCTTGTCGGCCTTCTCGCGAGCCGCTTCCTTACCCAGGCCATGGGCACGTTCAACACTAATACGGGCCATCAAATGACTCCTGCTTTATGGATGCTTTCCCGAGGCATCTTGACCTCTGCTGCGTCAAAACGTCCCGATGGTTGCCCATCTTACCTTCAGCCTTGCCAAGACAAAGCATGGCTTGGGGATTAGAATGTCGCGCATTCTCTTTTGGTGACAGCGATATGACTGATCAGCGCAAAGGCAGCGATGCCGAACCCACCACTCACTTCGGCTTCAAAAACGTTCCGGAAAGCCAGAAAGCGGAAAAAGTCGCTGAGGTTTTCCATTCGGTAGCCGCCAAGTACGACCTGATGAACGACCTTCTGTCGGGCGGCATGCACCGTTTGTGGAAGCGTTTCGCGATCGAACTGTCGGGCGTGCGCACCGGCAACCGCGTGCTGGATATCGCCGGCGGTACCGGCGACCTGACCCGCAAGTTCTCGCATCTGGTAGGCCCGACCGGCCAGGTCGTGTTGGCCGACATCAACGAGTCCATGCTCAAGGTCGGTCGTGACCGCCTGCTGGACCTCGGCGTGGCCGGCAACGTTGAATTCGTCCAGGCCGATGCGGAAAAACTGCCGTTCCCGGACAACCATTTCGACTGCGTGACCATCGCCTTCGGCCTGCGCAACGTGACCCACAAGGAAGATGCCCTGCGCTCGATGCTGCGCGTGCTCAAGCCTGGCGGCCGTTTGTTGGTTCTGGAGTTCTCCAAGCCGACCAACGCGTTGATGTCCAAGGCCTACGACGCCTACTCGTTCGCCTTCATGCCGCTGATGGGCAAGCTGATCACCAACGACTCGGAAAGCTATCGCTACCTGGCCGAATCGATCCGCATGCACCCGAATCAGGAAACCCTGAAGTCGATGATGGTCGAGGCCGGTTTCGACCGCGTGACCTATCACAACATGACCGCAGGCATCGTCGCCCTGCACCGCGGCATCAAGCCCTGATGCTGCTCGCCGGCCTGCTCGCCAGCGTTGAACTCGGCCTGAACCGGGTGCTGCGTCTCGACAGCACGGCGCTGCCGCGGCTGGCGCATTTGACCGGCAAAGTGATTGCCGTCGATTGCCGCAGCCCGGCGCTGCAACTGTTCATCCTGCCCAGCGACGAAGGCCTGATGCTCGCCTCCCAGTGGGAAACCGGCGCCGACTGTACCCTGCGTGCACCGGCTTCGAGCCTGCTGAAACTGGCCACGAGCAAGGACAAGACCTCGACCCTGCACAGCCCTGAAGTCGAACTCGACGGGGACAGCGGCGTGCTGCTGGAACTGGCGGCGATCCTCCAGGACCTGGAGCTGGACTGGGAGTACGAACTCGCACGCGTGCTGGGCCCTGTGGCCACGCAACTGGTCGGCGGTCACCTGCGCAGCCGCGCCCGCTGGTATCAGCAAGGCTTTGCCAGCCTGGGCCAGAACCTGGGCGAATACCTGGCCGAAGAGTCGCGCACCCTGGTCGGTCAGCGCGAAGCCGAAGCCCGATTCAGTGAACTGGACCAGATCAAGCTCGATCTGGAACGTCTCGAGGCGCGTTTCGAGCGCCTTTCCCGATCCCTCGACCCAAGCGATAACGCATGAAGCTGCTTGCCGTCCGCCGTTTGTTGCGCATCCAGCGCGTCGTGATCCGCTACCGCCTCGATGACCTGCTGTTCGCCCTGCCACTGCCCTGGTTCCTGCGGGCGCTGCGTTATGCCCTGCCGTGGCGCTGGTTCCCGCGCAAGACCCTGGACCTGAGCCGTGGCGCGCGCTTGCGCCTGGCATTGCAGGACCTGGGGCCGATTTTCATCAAGTTCGGGCAGATCCTGTCCACCCGCCGCGACCTGTTGCCCGAAGATATCGCCGACGAACTGATGAAGCTGCAGGACCGCGTTCCGCCGTTCGACTCGCAAGTGTCGGTCAAGCTGATCGAAGAACAACTCGGCAAGAAAATCAGCGAAGTCTTCAGCCGTTTCGACGTCGAGCCGCTGGCCTCGGCCTCAGTGGCGCAGGTGCATGCCGCGCAACTGAAAACCGGTGAAGAAGTGGTGGTCAAGGTGATCCGCCCCGGCCTCAAACCGGTGATCGCCCAGGACCTGGCGTGGCTGTTCATCCTCGCTCGCGCCGCCGAAAAACTCTCGGCCGATGCGCGCCTGCTACACCCGGTGGACGTGGTCAGCGATTACGAAAAAACCATCTACGACGAACTCGACCTGCTGCGCGAAGCGGCCAACGCCAGCCAGTTGAAGCGCAATTTCGACGGCTCGCCGCTGCTGTACGTGCCGCAAGTCCATTGGGACTGGTGTCGGCCGAAAGTGCTGGTAATGGAACGCATCTACGGCATTCAGGTTACCGATCTGGCGACCCTGGCCGACCAGCGTACCGACATGAAAATGCTCGCCGAGCGTGGCGTGGAGATTTTCTTCACCCAGGTGTTCCGCGACAGCTTTTTCCACGCCGACATGCACCCGGGCAATATTTTCGTCAGCACCGTGAATCCGTGGAGCCCGCAGTACATCGCCATCGACTGCGGCATCGTCGGCAGCCTGACCCCGGAAGACCAGGATTACCTGGCGCGCAACCTGTTCGCCTTCTTCAAGCGCGATTACCGTCGCGTGGCGCAGTTGCACATCGATTCGGGCTGGGTGCCGGCAGAAACCAAACTCAACGAATTCGAAGCAGCGATCCGCACGGTGTGCGAGCCGATCTTCGAAAAACCACTGAAGGATATTTCCTTCGGCCAGGTGCTGATGCGCCTGTTCCAGACCGCGCGACGCTTCAACATGGAAGTGCAGCCACAGCTCGTGCTGCTGCAGAAGACCCTGCTGAACATCGAAGGCCTGGGCCGCCAGCTGTACCCGGAGCTCGACCTGTGGAACACCGCGCAGCCGTTCCTCGAACGCTGGATGCGCGAGCGGGTCAGCCCCAAAGCCCTGCTCGGCAACGTGCACAGCCAGGTCGAACAGATCCCGCACCTGGCCAACATGGCCCGCGACCTGCTCGAACGCATGTCCCAACCCCACGCCTACGACCCGCCTCCACCGTGGCATCGACGCCGTGACGACTGGTTCCTGCGCCTGCTCGGTACGGCGCACCTGGCTGGTGGCGCCATCCTTGCCGCTGGCGGACCGCTGAATCAGTTGGACTATTGGCCAGCTGGCATCATGATGGCCGTCGGTTTGTATCTGGTCGTTCGCCGATAGCCAGTCGCGCAACACGCTGGCACACTGTTTGGACGCTGCATTGAACGTAGGCCCCCGATTACTGAAGTGCGGGCCCGTATCGGAGTCGTAGATGAAGAATTGGCTGGACGAGATCAAGTGGGACGCGGACGGCCTGGTGCCGGCGATTGCCCAGGATCACAAGACCGGGCGCGTCCTGATGATGGCCTGGATGAACCGCGAAGCACTGGAGCTGACCGCTGCCGAGAACCGCGCCATTTACTGGTCGCGCTCCCGTGGCAAGCTGTGGCGCAAGGGCGAAGAGTCCGGCCATGTGCAAACCCTGCACGAGATGCGCCTGGACTGCGACGCCGACGTCATCATCCTGATGGTCGAGCAGATCGGCGACATTGCCTGCCATACCGGCCGCCAGAGCTGCTTCTACCGCGTCTTTGAAAACGGAGACTGGACAACGGTCGACCCGGTGCTCAAAGATCCGCACGCAATCTACTCCGCAGGGCATACACATGAGTGACACACTGACCCGTCTGGCCGAAGTACTGGAAGAGCGCAAAGGCGCCGCCGCCGACAGCTCGTATGTCGCCAGCCTGTATCACAAGGGCTTGAACAAAATTCTGGAAAAAGTCGGCGAAGAGTCGGTCGAAACCATCATTGCCGCCAAGGATGCCGCCATCAGCGGCGACTGCAGCGATGTGATCTACGAAACCGCCGATTTGTGGTTCCACAGCATGGTCATGCTCGCCCAATTGGGGCAGCATCCACAGGCTGTACTCGATGAACTGGACCGTCGCTTCGGTCTCTCCGGACACGCCGAGAAAGCCTCGCGCCCGTCCGCCTGAATAACTATTAGAGAGGAGCAGCAGCATGGGCATTTTTGACTGGAAACACTGGATCGTCATCCTGGTTGTCGTGGTACTGGTGTTCGGCACCAAGAAACTGAAAAACCTCGGCACCGACGTCGGCGAATCGATCAAGGGTTTCAAGAAAGCCATGAACGACGACGAAAAACCGGCTGACCCGAATGCGAACCCGGCCCAACCAGTGCCACCGGTACAGCCACAGGCCTCGGTGAACCAGCCGCACACCATCGACGTGCAGGCACAGAAAGTCGAAGAGCCGATCCGCAAAGACGTGTGAGCACTGACTAATGTTTGGTATCAGCTTCTCTGAACTGCTGCTCGTCGGCCTCGTCGCCCTGCTGGTGCTGGGCCCCGAGCGCTTGCCGGGCGCTGCGCGCACCGCTGGCCTGTGGGTCGGGCGCCTGAAGCGCAGCTTCAACGCGATCAAACAGGAAGTTGAACGTGAAATCGGTGCCGACGAGATTCGTCGGCAACTGCACAACGAGCACATCCTGTCGCTTGAGCAGGAGGCGCGGAAAATCTTCACGCCGACCCAGCAGGAGCCGACGCCGGTGGAGCATGTGGGAGAGCAAACGATTCAGGCTCCCGCCGCTAGCGTCGCAGCACCTGCTGCAACGGCAGAACCTGCACCCGTTGTTGCAGCCACTCCGGTTGAACCCGTTACACCTGCGGCTGCGCCCGTTGCGCCGGCCCCTCATGACCCAACACTGCCGCCGCGAGCCCCATGAGCGACCTTCCCGAAAACGACCAGCACATGCCGCTGGTTTCGCACCTCACCGAGTTGCGTACCCGACTGCTGCGCTGCGTAGCGGCGATTTTCATCATCTTCGCCGGCCTGTTTGCTTTCACCCAGCAGATCTACACCTTCGTCTCCACACCGCTGCGCCAGTACTTGCCAGCCGGCGCGACGATGATTGCCACCGACGTGTCGTCGCCGTTCCTCACGCCACTGAAACTGACGATGATGGTCTCGCTGTTCCTGGCGATTCCGGTGATCCTGCATCAGATCTGGGGTTTCATCGCCCCCGGCCTGTACAAGCATGAAAAACGCATTGCCGTGCCCTTGCTGGTCTCCAGCATCTTTTTGTTCTACGCCGGCATGGCCTTCGCCTATTTCCTGGTGTTCCCGCTGATCTTCAAGTTCTTCGCCTCCGCCACTCCGGCCGGCGTGGAAATGATGACCGACATCACCAGCTACCTCGATTTCGTCATGACGCTGTTCTTTGCCTTTGGCGTGGCGTTCGAAATCCCGGTAGCCGTGGTGCTGCTGGTGTGGATCGGTGTGGTCGACGTCAAATACCTGAAGAAAATCCGCCCGTACGTGATCATCGGCTGCTTCGTGGTCGGCATGATCCTGACGCCGCCGGACATCTTCTCGCAGACCTTGCTGGCCGTGCCGATGTGGCTGTTGTTCGAGATCGGCATCCTGTTTGGCAGCCTGATCAGCAAGCGTGGCGAGCACCCGGACGACCAGCCGGCTGACGACAACAACGACCAGCCGCCAGCGACTCAACCGTGAACCTGCTGCTGCTCATCGAGGCCGACTTCATTGCGGCCGACCGGGTGATCCTGCGTGATCGCCGGTTGACGCACATGCAGGAAGTCCACCGCTGTGAAGTGGGCGACAGCATGCGCGTCGGGCGGATCGGCGGGCTGATGGGCTCGGCAGAAGTGCTGCGCCTGGACGCCGACGAGGCGGAATTGCGCGTCACCCTCGACCAGCCGCCACCGGCCAAGCTGCCATTGACCCTGGTATTGGCTCTGCCACGGCCCAAGATGCTGCGCAGGGTGTTTCAGACCGTGGCGGCCATGGGTGTGCCACGGATCGTGCTGGTCAACAGCTATCGCGTCGAGAAGAGCTTCTGGCAGACGCCGTTCCTGGAGCCCGAGGCGATTCGCGAGCAGTTGATCCTCGGCCTCGAACAGGCACGGGACAGCGTGCTGCCGGAAGTCGTCATCGAGAAGCGCTTCAAACCCTTCGTCGAAGACCGTTTACCGGCGATCACCGAAGGCACCCTCGGCCTGGTGGGGCATCCGGGCAATTACCCGCCCTGCCCTCGCGCACTCAGCGAACCGGTGACCCTGGCCATCGGCCCCGAGGGTGGCTGGATTCCCTACGAGATCGACCTGCTGGGCAAATCCGGCCTGCAACCGGTGCAACTGGGCGAGCGCATCCTGCGCGTCGAAACCGCCGTGACCGCGCTGCTGGCCCGACTCTTCTAAACCAGACACAATCCCCCTGTGGGAGCGAGCTTGCTCGCGATGGCGATTTACCAGCCGCCATTGCAGTGGCAGACACACCGTCATCGCGAGCAAGCTCGCTCCCACAAATTCATCATCTGCCCCGGAAACTCACTTGCCCATACATCGGGCAGCGCCTACAGAACCTCGCGCCCCTGCCGATACACCCCCCATAAAACCAAAATGTGGTCCGGGGAGTTCCAGCATGTACCAATGGCTAGCCGAGAATCTGGGAAACGTCAGCGTCAAACGCAAGCTGGGGATCGGCTTCGGCCTGGTGCTGTTACTGACCCTGCTGATCACCTTCACCGGCTGGAGCGGCCTGAGCGGCGTTACCAGCCGTGGCGATAAACTGGGGTTCATCGCCAGTCTCAACGACCTGACCAAGGACCTGCGCATCGCTCGCCTGGATTACGAGATGCGTCGCGGCGAACAAGGTCCCGGCGCCGTCAACGATCTGTTGGGCAAACTCGAAAGCGGCCTGCAGACCGCTCGCGGCCTGATCGAGCAACCGGCTGATACGGCCATGGTCGATCAACAACTGGCCGCTGTCGCCGAATACCGCCGTGCCTTCAGCGACATGACCCAGGCCGGCGCCCAGCGTGAAGACGCCCGCAGCAAACTCGGCGCCACCGCCGACAACGCCGTGGCCCGCGTCGCCGAAGTGGAAAAATCCGTGCTGCAAGGCGACAGCGTGGCGGCGTTCAACAGCGTGATCGACCTGAGCAAACTGATCCAGCAGGCGCGTTTCCAGGTGCGCGGCTACACCTACAGCGGCAAGAGCGAGGCCGAACAGCCAGCCCTCGACGCGATCGACAACGCCCTGAAGAACCTCGAGAGCCTGCCGGCCAAACTGCCTGAAGAACACATCGCCAACCTGAAACAGGCGACTGATTCGCTGAAGGCCTACCGCGCCGCGGTCAGCCAGTTCCGCGACTCCCAGGTGGCCAGTGCCAAGGCCCTGGTACGCATGTCCGCCCAAGGCGAGATCCTGCTGGACATGAGCCAGAAACTCACCGTCTCGCAAACCGTCGTGCGCGACACCGATGCCGCCCACGCCAAGAACATGCTGACCCTCGCCACTGTGCTGGCCATTGCTTTCGGGCTGCTGGCCGCCTGGGCGATCACCCGACAGATCATCATTCCGTTGAATCAGACCCTGGCTGTCGCCGAACGCGTCGCCAGTGGTGACCTGACCCACAACCTGACGTCGCAGCGCCGCGACGAACTCGGCCAGTTGCAGCGTGCCATGCAGAGCATGACCCAGGGTCTGCGCGAACTGATCGGCGGCATCAGCGATGGCGTCACGCAAATCGCCAGCGCCGCCGAAGAGCTGTCCGCCGTCACCGAGCAGACCAGCGCCGGGGTCAACAGCCAGAAAGTCGAGACCGATCAGGTCGCCACTGCCATGAACGAAATGACCGCCACCGTTCAGGAAGTCGCGCGCAACGCTGAAGAAGCATCCGAAGCAGCAGTCGCTGCTGACCAGCAGGCCCGCGAAGGCGACAAAGTGGTCGGCGAAGCCATCGCCCAGATCGAGCGCCTGGCCGTCGAAGTCGGCAACTCCACCGAAGCCATGGGTCATCTCAAGCGCGAAAGCGACAAGATCGGCAGCGTGCTCGACGTGATCAAATCCGTGGCCCAGCAAACCAACCTGCTGGCGCTCAACGCGGCGATTGAAGCCGCCCGCGCCGGTGAAGCCGGGCGTGGTTTTGCCGTGGTGGCAGACGAAGTCCGCAGCCTGGCCCAGCGCACCCAGAAGTCCACCGAAGAGATCGAAGAGCTGATCGTCGGCCTGCAAAGCGGCACGCAGCAAGTGGCGACCATCATGGACAACAGCCGCAACCTGACCGACAGCAGCGTCGAACTGACCCGCCGCGCCGGCGGCTCACTGGAAAGCATCACCCGCACCGTCTCGGCGATTCAGGCGATGAACCAGCAGATCGCCGCTGCCGCCGAGCAGCAGAGCGCCGTGGCCGAAGAGATCAACCGCAGCGTGCTGAACGTACGGGATGTGTCGGATCAGACGTCGGCAGCCAGTGAGGAGACCGCAGCCTCCAGTGTTGAACTGGCGCGACTGGGTACACATTTGCAGATGCTGGTGGGCAGATTCAAGATTTGAGGTGATGCCGTCGCGGGCAAGCCCGCTCCTACAGGGAATTGCGTTGTACACAACCTTGTGGGAGCGGGCTTGCCCGCGATGGCGGCCTACAGGTCGCCGCAATTAGGGAGCCTGACGCAAGAACGCCTGCGCCCGCTGTCTCACACTGGTCATCGCCGTCAAAAAAAAACCCGCTTTCGCGGGTTTTTTTATTATGCCAACTGAGGCTGTTCGCTCATCGGCTTGAGCGGCAGCAACGGCGCATGGGGATCGGCCTTGACCGACTTGCGCCAGGCGTCCAGCCACTCTGGGTGCCCTTCGCTCCAGACCTGCTCATGCAGGCGGGCCAAAGCCACCGGGTCGCTCAACAGCTGCACACGTTCGTTGTTGGTCAGACCTTCAGGTCCAACCTTCATCGCGTGCCGCACCCGCTCGATCCGCAGCCATTCGATCGGCTCGGCCTGACGGTGACGGGAAGTCGCCAGCGAGCACGCCAGGGCGTTCTGCTGTGGATCGACCACCGAACGGACGAAGCCGTCGTTCAGCGCATGCCAGCGGTTTTCGTGGGTGTACTGGTCGGTGGCCAGCAAGGCCTGCGGCGGATTGTATTCCTCAGGGATCAGGAACAGGCTCTCGTCGCGGGACTTGAGGCCCAAACCGACGCGGCTGGAAATCACCGACACCGGGATCGACAGCATCAAAGAACCGACAATCGGCACCAGCCACCACAGGAAGCTCGGGTTCAGCCAGATCACCAGCATGGCCCAGAAGAAGCCCAGAAGGGTTTGCGGGCCGTGGCGCTTGACCGCTTCGCTCCACGGCGTGGAGTCGTCGTCACGTTGCGGCGAGTTCCAGGTCGCGGCCCAGCCGAGGAACGCGGCGAGGACGAAGCGGGTGTGGAAGATCATCCGCACCGGCGCCAGCAGCATGGAGAACAGCATCTCCAGCAGCATCGACAGGGTCACCTTGAATTTGCCGCCAAACTCTTTCGCGCCCTTGGCCCAGATCAGGATGATGCTCAACAGCTTCGGCAGGAACAGCAGCACGATAGTGGTCGAGAACAGCGCAATCGCTTTGTCCGGGTGCCATTGTGGCCACAGCGGATAAAGCTGACGCGGTTCGAGGAAGTACTGCGGCTCCATCAGCGTGTTGACCGCCAGCAGCGCGGTCGACAGCACCAGGAAGAAGAACCACAACGGCGCCGACAGGTAAGACATCACACCGGTCAGGAACACCGCACGGTGCACCGGGTGCATGCCCTTGACCAGGAACAGGCGGAAGTTCATCAGGTTGCCGTGGCACCAGCGACGGTCTCGCTTGAGTTCGTCCAACAGGTTTGGCGGCAGTTCTTCGTAGCTGCCCGGCAAGTCGTAGGCAATCCACACACCCCAACCGGCACGGCGCATCAGCGCGGCCTCAACGAAGTCGTGGGACAGGATCGAGCCGGAGAACGCGCCTGTACCGGGCAACGGCGCCAGGGCGCAGTGGTCGATGAACGGCTTCATGCGGATGATCGCGTTGTGGCCCCAGTAGTGCGACTCGCCCAACTGCCAGAAGTGCAGACCGGCGGTGAACAGCGGGCCGTACACACGAGTGGCGAACTGCTGCATGCGCGCATACAGGGTATCCATGCCTGACGCACGTGGCGCGGTCTGGATAATCCCGGCGTCCGGCGTGGCTTCCATCAGGCGCACCAGACTGGTCAGGCACTCGCCGCTCATCACCGAGTCGGCGTCGAGTACGACCATGTACTTGTAGTCACCGCCCCAACGACGGCAGAAGTCATCGAGGTTGCCGCTTTTACGTTTTACGCGACGACGACGGCGGCGATAGAAGATCTTGCCGAAGCCCCCGGCTTCACGGCAGACATCCAGCCAGGCCTGTTGCTCGGCGACACAGATATCGGCGTCGTTACTGTCGCTGAGGACGAAGAAGTCGAAGCGGTCCAGGTCACCCGTGGCCGCGACCGACTCGAAAGTCGCGCGCAAACCGGCGAATACCCGTGGCACGTCTTCGTTGCAGATCGGCATCACCAGGGCGGTGCGCGCATCCTTGGGAATCGGCTCGTTGCCGGCACTTTTACCGGAGATACGGTATTTATCGTGGCCGGTCAGCAATTCGAGGAAGCCCATCAGTGCGGTCCAGAAACCGGCCGATACCCAGCAGAACAGAATCCCGAACAGGATCAGGATGCTGGTCTGCAACGCATACGGCAGCACTTGCGTGGCGGTTTGCAGCAGCGGTTGGTGCAGCACTTCGTTGAGGTCGACGAACGACCAGCCCTGGTACGGCATGATGCCTTTCATGTACCAGCCGGCAACGATGGTCTGGCCGAGCATCAGCAGCAACAGAATGTAGCGACGGATCGAACCCACGGTGCGCCAGCGCGCGGCAGGCAACACCCGTTCGTCCTTCGGCGGCTTCGGCGGGTTGGTTCGACCGGTCATCCGGCGCCAGCCACGCACCAGAATGTTGGTGCGCCACGGCTCCGGCACGACCTTGGTCCGCCGGATCGGCGGGGTCGCCTTGAGGCAGACCCGGCCGTTGGCGTCGAGCGCCAGCATTTCCGCGTCCTGCAGCTCCTCGGCGGTGCTCAGGGTCAGGCGTTTGCCGACCGAAGCCTGGGCGGCTTCGGTCGGGGCATCGAACGTCGATGACGACAGGCGTTCGTGCAATTCGCTGAAAGACTGGCAGCCCGCGAGTTCCGCGCGCTGCTCGTCGGTCATCGGCAGATGCGCCAGATACTCGGAGAGAGTTTCTGGCCGTACTTGAGAGTTACTCATCGGCAGGCAACTGATAGCTCCAGGTTTCGGTCAGGACTTCTTCAGTCGGGGCCGATTCCGGTGTGGCTGGGGCCGCGTCGGCAGCGGCAGGCTGCTTGGCGTCTTTATTGGCCTTGTCCTTGGCCTCTGCAGCAGGCTTCGCTTCAGACTGCTTGGCCTCCGCTTGCTTGGCTTCCTTGTCCGCTTTCTCTTGTTGCTTGGCGGCAACCTTGTCGGCCTTGGCAACCGACGAGTTCGACGACGGGATCGAAGTCTTGGCCAGGTCCGCCGGCACAATATTCTGCACCAGTGCAGCACGCATTTCAGTGGCCTTGCCCGGATCCTTGATCTTCATCCGCAGGGTCAGGCGCCAGCCCTTGGTTTCAGGGTTGTAGCGCACGCTGTTTTCCACCAGTTCGGCGTTGTCGCCGATGCTGACCTGGCTGCGAACTTCCGCATCTGCCGGCAATGCCGCCAGAGACGGGCCTTCGAAGTCCACCAGATAGGCAACGCTGCCGTCCGGCTGACGAATCAGGTTGGACTGTTTGACGTCACCGGTGGAACGCAGGGTCTGTTTGACCCAGGCGCTGTCCGGCGCGTGAATCGTCTCTTCGTCCATGGTCCAGTGCATACGATAAGCGACATCGAGCGGCTGGCCAGGTTCCGGCAATTTTTCCGGGTTCCAGAAGGCAACGATGTTGTCGTTGGTTTCGTCGGCGGTCGGAATCTCGACCAGGTCGACCGTGCCCTTGCCCCAGTCACCCTTCGGCTCGATCCAGGCGCTTGGGCGCTTGTCGTAGCGATCGTCGAGGTCTTCGTAGTGGCTGAAGTCACGGCCACGTTGCAGCAGACCGAATCCGCGCGGGTTTTCCACGCTGAAGTTGCTCACGGCCAGGTGTTTCGGGTTGTTCAGCGGACGCCAGATCCACTCGCCGTTGCCGGCATGGATCGCCAGACCGCTGGAGTCGTGCAGCTCGCGACGGTAGTTCAGTACTTTCGACGGCTGGTTGGCGCCGAACAGGTACATGCTGGTCAACGGGGCGATACCCAGCTTGCCGACCTTGTCACGCAGGAACATCTGCGCCTTGACGTCGACGATGGTATCGCTGCCCGGACGCAAAATAAGGCGATAGGCGCCGGTGGCACGTGGCGAATCCAGCAGGGCGAAGATCACCAGGTGCTTGTCGCCTGGCTTGGGCTGCTGAATCCAGAACTCGCGAAAGCGCGGGAATTCTTCGCCGGACGGCAACGCGGTATCAAGCGCCATGCCGCGAGCGGACAAGCCATAGACGTGACCCTTGCCGACGACGCGGAAGTAGCTCGCGCCGAGCATGGTCATGATTTCGTCTTGCTTGTCGGCCTTGTTGATCGGGTACAGCACACGGAAACCGGCATAACCCAGTTGTTCAGTGGCCTTGGGATCGAACTGCATGTCGCCGAAATCGAAACGACTCGGGTCGTATTTGATCTCTTCGACGGTGTTCGCAGTGATTTCGTTGATTTTCACCGGCGTATCGAAATGCATGCCCTGGTGATAGAAGGACAGCTTGAACGGCGTCTTCTGATCAGCCCATTCGGCTTTTTCCGTCAAAAAGCGAATTTTCTGATAGTCCGCGAATTTCATGTCGCGGAACTCGTTCGGCAGGTTACTGCGCGGCGCTTCGTATTTCTGCCCGGCCAGCTCTTTTGCCTTGGCCGATACATCATCCAGACTAAATGCCCAAAGCTGGCCGGCGCTGAGCAGGCAGAGCAATGCAGAGCCCGCTACCAGGGCGCTGCGTAACCGTTTGGCAGACAATTTTGGTGCGTTACAGGGACTAACAATCACGAGCAACCCTCGCCGAAAACAGATCAAAAAACCAACGGCCAGTTAAAGGGTCTGCACGGTGTACGGTATGAAAAAACCGCCCTTGCAAACCACTCTTGCCAAGTTGGCGAGCATTGTTCCGACTCCGCTGGGGCGAAATGATTCCCCAATCGGATCCGGACAAGTCTCTACCTAAGTCAAAATGGACCAACGAACGCTGATCCCCGTAGCGCGCGATTATCTAGTAGGCCGCGTTACAACGCATCAGGGGTAACAAAGTATTTATCGCGAAAAAGCCCTGCTTTCAGTCGAATTGAGCGTAAAAACTTGTTTCAAACGCTTTCAGGTCTGTAACAGGAAGGTTACCGGGCCATCATTGACCAGGTGCACCTGCATATCCGCGCCGAATCTACCTGATGCCACAGTGCCATGCACCTGTTTCGCTTTGTTTAATAAATAGTCGAATAGCTCCTCGCCCAGCGCCGGAGGGGCCGCAGTCGAAAAACTCGGACGCAGCCCGTTTTTAGTATCGGCAGCCAGAGTGAACTGAGAGACCAGCAGCAGCCCGCCGCCCACATCCGCCAAGGATAGATTCATCTTGCCCTCAGCGTCACTGAACACCCGATAGTTAAGCAGCTTATTGAGAAGTTTGTCGGCGCTGGCCCGCGTGTCGTCGGGCTCGACGGCTACCAGGACCAGCAATCCCTGATCGACGGCACCTACGACTTCGCCCGCGACCTCGACCCGCGCGCCGCGCACCCGTTGCAACAGGCCCTTCATGCTTCTTCAGGCGGCAGGTCAAGCAGTCGCCGGGCCATCAGATTGGCGGCGCGCACCAGCGCGTCGGTGATGCCCGGTTCGGAAGCGGCATGACCGGCATCGCGGATGACCTGCAGTTCGCTGTTCGGCCAGGCTTGATGCAATTCCCAGGCGTTATCCAGCGGGCAGATCACGTCATAGCGACCATGGATGATCACGCCGGGCAAATGGGCGATCTTGTCCATGTTGCGGATCAACTGGTTCGGCTCCAGGAAGGCGTGGTTGCTGAAGTAGTGGCATTCGATGCGGGCAATCGACAATGCACGCTGCGGCTCGGAGAAACGATCGACCACCAGCGGGTTAGGACGCAGGGTCGCGGTGCGGCCCTCCCAGGTGGACCAGGCCTTGGCCGCGTGCATCTGGGCAATCTGGTCGTTGCCGACCAGACGCTTGTGGAACGCGGTAAGCAAGTCATTGCGCTCGTCCAGCGGGATCGGCGCGATGTAGTCCTGCCAGTAATCGGGGAACAGGCGGCTGGCGCCGGACTGGTAGAACCATTCGATTTCCTGCGGACGGCAGAGAAAGATCCCGCGCAGGATCAGACCGTGTACACGTTCAGGATGGGTTTGTGCGTAGGCCAGCGCCAGGGTCGAACCCCATGAGCCGCCAAACAGCACCCATTTGTCGATTCCCAGGTGCTGGCGAATCCGCTCGAGGTCGGCGACCAGATCCCAGGTGGTGTTGTTTTCCAGGCTGGCGTGGGGCGTGGAGCGACCGCAACCGCGCTGATCGAACGTGACAATGCGATAGAGATTGGGATCGAAGAAGCAACGACTCTGGGCATCACATCCGGCACCGGGACCACCATGGATGAACACCACGGGCAAACCTTCCGGTGAACCGCTTTCGTCGACATACAGCGTGTGAGTCTCGTCGACGGCCAGATCGTGCCGGGCGTGGGGTTTGATCTGCGGGTACAAAGTCTGCATTGCGCACTCCGTAAGGGGTCAAGGTCATCCCTGGGGGGACTTCTATTATTCTGCCGTCCGGCATCATAAACCCGAATTACGTCAATGAGCATGCCCGTGCGAAGTCAGAGTTTCGCCGCCAGATATCCGAACAAGGTTTCGTACAGCGTATCGACCTCGGCCACCTGCCCGCGAGCCCGCAAACAGCCATGAACCAAACCCTCGCCGACATATAGCGTGGCAGCCACGCCCGCAGCCTTCAGTCGCTCGGCATACAGCACGCCGTCATCGCGCAACGGGTCGAATTGCGCCACCGCGATCCATGCCGTTGGCAGACCGCTGAAATCCGTGGCGAGCAATGGCATGGCGTAGGCGTTCGGATGACGGGTGCCTTGCAGGTAGAGCGCGTGATAGCAATCGACGTCACTGCTGCTGAGTAACGGCGCGTCGATGCACTCACTGCGCGATGGCAGCCGGTAATCGCCGCCCAATCCCGGATAGATCAGAATCTGCGCGCACGGCAGCGGCTCGCCGGTATCGCGCAGCGCCAGGCACAACGCCGCCGCGAGGTTGCCACCGGCACTGTCGCCGGCCACCAGCATGCGCGCAGGGTCGAGTTGAAACGGCCTGGTGAGCAGTGCTCGCCAGACCTTCAGGCAATCATCGAACCCGGCGGGAAACGGATGCTCCGGCGCCAGGCGGTAATCGACGGCGATCACCCGTACACCCAGTGTCGATGCCAATTCGGCGCAGATGAAATCGTGGGAGTCCAGGCCCCCCACCACCCAGCCACCGCCATGCAGGTAAACGATGCACGACGCACCGCTGGCCGGTGGTTGATAGGAACGAACCGCAACACCGGCCAACTCGAAATCAACCACAGACAACCCGGCAGGGCGCGCCGGGGTAAACGCCCGGCACATCTCGCTGTAAGCCTGGCGCAATCCGGCGATGCTGCTGTCGGTGCTGTTGAAACTGACGGTTTTCTCGACGAATGCCGTCATTTGCTCGGAAAGCGGGTAAGGAGTCATTAGCCTGGTGCCCGTTCAGGGAGATGTGTGGTGACCACCTGTGGGAGCGAGCTTGCTCGCGATAGCGGTAGGACATTCAAAATTGATGTCAACTGATACGCCGCCATCGCGAGCAAGCTCGCTCCCACAGGTCTTGCACAGAGCAGACAGGGGTCAGTTCTTCAGGCTGGCCTGAACCGTCGCCACGCTATCCTTGCCATCGAAGCTGCTGACACCCGCCAGCCAGCGCTGCAAGTCTTCGGGATGGTCACGCAGCCATTTTTTCGCGACATCCTGAGCTGTCTGGCGCTCCATGATCGGCACCATCAACTGGCTTTCCTGGGCGGCGCTGAACGTGAGGTTTTCCAGCAGGCGATTGACGTTCGGGCAACGCTGGGCGTAATCCGGCGCGGTTACGGTGGAAACGGTCGCGGCACCTTCATTCGGCCCATAGACATCTTCGCTGCCGGTCAGGTAGTTGATTTTCATGTTGATGTTCATCGGGTGCGGGGTCCAGCCGACGAACACCACGAATTCCTTGCGATTCACCGCCCGCTGCACGGCCGCCAGCATCCCGGCCTCACCGGACTCGATCAGTTTGAAATCCTTCAGGCCGAAGTGATTGGTCTCGATCATGGTCTTGATCGTGGTGTTGGCGCCGCTGCCCGGCTCGATGCCGTAGATCTTGCCACCTAGCTGATCCTTGAATCTGGCGATGTCGGCGAAGGTTTTCAGCCCGGCCGCCGCCACATAGTCCGGGACCGCGAGGGTGGCCTGGGCATCGGCCAGGCTCGGGTTGTCCATGACCTTGACCTGATTGGCAGCTACGAACGGTGCGATGTTTTTATCCATCGCCGGTTTCCAGTAACCAAGGAAGATGTCCAGGCGGTTGTCGCGGATGCCGGCGAAGATGATTTGCTGCACGGCGCTGGTTTGCTTGCTTTCATAGCCAAGACCGTTGAGCAGCACATCGGCCATGCCACTGGTGGCGATCACGTCGGTCCAGTTGACCACGCCCATGCGCACGGTTTTGCAGGAAGCGTCGTCCGCGGCCATGGCGCCGGCGCTCAACAGAGCGGTGCCGCAGAAGATTGAGAGACAGCGGGTGAACAGACCTTTGGGGCTTGTCATAGAGAGCATTCTCGTGCGGCAGCGGATTATTGTCGGGGCGGTGTCTTTGTGCACCGTGGCCAGAACATTAC
Source organism: Pseudomonas sp. P4_C1 (assembly GCF_056402155.1). Lineage (NCBI taxonomy): Bacteria > Pseudomonadati > Pseudomonadota > Gammaproteobacteria > Pseudomonadales > Pseudomonadaceae > Pseudomonas > Pseudomonas sp. P4_C1. The sequence continues at coordinate 214,773 of NZ_JBFUHY010000001.1, read as the reverse complement.
GCAGCAGACGAGCGGTAGAAGCGAACTGTGGCGACCGTGTTTTGCACGGTGGCGACTGTCATGAGCAGATATTGAGGCATATGAAAACCTGTGGGAGCGAGCTTGCTCGCGATGAGGCCATGACATTCAACATTGATGTTGCCTGCCAGGCCGCCATCGCGAGCAAGCTCGCTCCCACAAGTTATGCGGCAGGTTAGCGGTTGTAGTGCTTCTCGCCCCAGGCCAACAACCCTTGCAGCAACTCCTTCAACACCACCCGCGTCGGCTCCGCCAGGTCCGGGCGATAACGGAACGGCTCGAACTCCTCCATATACGTGCACTGCCCCAGCTCCAGCTGCACGGCGTGGATGTTCTCGGCCGGATTGCCGTAATGACGGGTGATGTGCCCGCCCTTGAAGCGCCCGTTGAGCACGTGGGTGTAATTGTCGTGAAGCGCGCAGATCGCTTCCAGTTGGGTCGCAAGCTGTGGATCGCAACTGGCGCCATTGAAGGTACCAAGGTTGAAGTCCGGCAGTTTACCGTCGAACAGGTGCGGGATCAGCGAGCGGATCGAGTGCGCATCGAACAGCAGCGCATAGCCGAACTCGGCCTTCAATCGCGCCAGTTCCTGCTGCAGGGTGCTGTGGTAAGGCGTCCAGATCTGTTCCAGATAGGTCGCACGCTCTTCTTTCGAAGGCTCCAGCCCTTCGCGGAACAATGGCACGCCGTCGAACAGCGTCGCCGGGTACAGGCCCGTGGTTGCGCCCACGTACAGTGGCTTGTCGTCGGACGGCCGGTTAAGGTCGATGACGAACCGCGAGTACTCGGCGGCCAGGGTACTGGCGCCCAGTTCAGCGGCGAAATCGTACAACTGCGGGATATGCCAGTCGGTGTCCGGCAGGCTTTTTGCCTGCGGGATCAACCCGGCTTCGACCGCTGGCGTCAGGCGCACACCGGCGTGTGGCATGCTGATCAGCAGCGGCACGCGGCCTTGTTTGAAGTTCAGAACCTTATCCACAACAGATCTCCTACAGACTTGATTCGACGCCGTGGCGCACGACGCGTTTTTCCAGATCGCCGCCCAGCCAGTAACAGAGGTCGGCCGGACGATCGATTTGCCAGGCGACGAAATCCGCAACCTTGCCCGCCTCCAGCGAACCATGGGTGTCGGCCATGCCCAAGGCCGTGGCGGCGTGAATCGTCGCGCCGGCCAGGGCTTCTTCCGGGGTCATGCGAAAACAGGTGCAAGCCATGTTCAGCATCAGGCGCAACGACAGTGCCGGCGAGGTGCCCGGATTGAGGTCGCTGGCGATGGCGATTTTCACACCGTGCTTGCGCAAGGCATCCATCGGCGGCAATTGGGTTTCGCGCAGGAAGTAAAAGGCGCCGGGCAACAGCACGGCAACCGTACCGGACTTGGCCATGGCAATGGCGTCGTCCTCGGTCATGAACTCCAGGTGATCGGCGGACAGCGCGTGATAACGCGCCGCCAGGCTCGAGCCATGCAGCGACGACAACTGCTCGGCGTGCAGCTTCACTGGCAGGCCCAGTTTCTGGGCGGTAATGAACACCCGCTCGACCTGCGCCGGAGAGAACGCCAGGTACTCGCAGAACGCGTCCACCGCGTCCACCAATCCCTCGGCGGCCAAGGCCGGGAGCATGTCGGCGCAGATGTGATCGATATAGTCGTCAGCGCGGTCCTTGTACTCCGGCGGCAGGGCATGAGCCGCCAGGCAGGTGCTGCGCACGCTGACCGGCAGTTCGGTGCCGAGGCGACGGGCCACACGCAGCATCTTGCGCTCGTTGGCCAGGTCCAGGCCGTAGCCGGACTTGATTTCGATGCTGGTGACGCCGTCGCGCATCAGGCTTTTCAGACGCTTGGCGGCACTGGCGAACAGTTCGTCTTCGCTGGCCGCGCGGGTGGCGCGCACGGTGCTGGCGATACCGCCGCCGCTGGCGGCGATTTGCGCGTAGCTGACGCCTTGCAGGCGCTGTTCGAATTCACCGCTGCGGTTACCGCCGAACACCGTATGAGTGTGGCAGTCGATCAGGCCCGGTGTGACCCAGGCCCCGCTCAAGTCGTTGACGGCCGGGTACTCGCCCGCCGGTAACTCACCGCGCGGGCCGATCCACTCAATGTGCGCTCCTGACGTCACGATGGCCGCGTCCTCGATGATCGAGTAGACGCCTTGTACCATGGTTGCGACGTGGCAGTGTTGCCAGAGAGTTTTCATCCTTGGCCTCCATTAGGTTATCGATGAGAAAAAACAGGGTCCTGTGTCACCAGGGCTGCCTGGCCCGCCGCCGGTTTCACCCACGTCAGGTAAGCCAGCACCAGCAGCACGATCCAGACCACGCCGACGATCAGCGCTGCCTGGGTGTCCGGGAAATAGCCCAGCACGCCGAAAATGAACAGCATGAAGGCAATCGCCGCCGCCGGCGCATAGGGCCAGAGCGGTACCGGGAATTTCAATTGTGCAACCTGCTCGGCGCTCATGGACCGGCGCATGGCCACTTGGGTCACCAGAATCATCAGCCAGACCCACACCGTGGCAAAGGTCGCGATGGAAGCGATCAACAGGAACACGTTTTCCGGGATCAAAAAGTTCAGCAACACGCCCAGCAGCAGCGCGGCGCTCATCACCACCACGGTCATCCATGGCACGCCATTGCGCGACAGGCGCGCGAAGCCCTTGGGTGCATGCCCTTGCTGGGCCAGACCGAACATCATGCGGCCAGCGCCGAAGATGTCACTGTTGATCGCCGAAATCGCCGCCGTGATCACCACGATATTGAGGATGGTGGCCGCCGAGCTGATGCCCAGCTTGTCGAAAATCTGCACGAACGGGCTGCCCTGGCTGCCGATCTGCTGCCATGGAAAGATCGACATCAGCACCAGCATCGTCAGCACGTAAAACAGCAGGATCCGCAACGGTACGGCATTGATCGCCCGGGGCAGCACGTGTTGCGGGTCTTTGGCCTCACCTGCCGTTACGCCGATGATTTCAATACCGCCAAACGCAAACATCACCACCGCGAACGAAGCAATCAGACCGCCCATGCCATTGGGCATGAAGCCACCCTGGGTCCAGAGGTTGCTGATGTCGGTCGCCTGGCCAGGGGCCGAGCTGATGCCGAACAGCATGATGCCGAAACCGCCCAGGATCATCGCGACGATGGCCGCGACCTTGAGCAGCGACAGCCAGAACTCCATTTCACCGAAGACTTTGACGTTGCACAGGTTCAAGCCGCCGACGATGGAAACGACACCCAGCACCCAGATCCAGCGGGAGACCTCCGGAAACCAGAAGCCCATGTAAATACCAAATGCCGTGACGTCGGCCATGCCGACGATGACCATTTCGAATGCGTAGGTCCAACCGAGGATGAAGCCCGCCATCGGCCCAAGATAGGTACTGGCGTATTGGCCAAAGGAACCGGCCACCGGGTTGTGCACCGCCATCTCACCGAGGGCGCGCATGACCATGAACACGGCCGCACCACCTATCAGGTAAGCGAGCAGTACTGCAGGCCCGGCCATTTGAATGGCCGAGGCAGATCCATAAAACAGCCCGGTGCCGATCGCCGACCCCAGCGCCATGAAGCGAATATGTCGGGCAGAGAGCCCGCGTTTCAAACCTTTTTCTGGCTGTTGCATTTCTCGTCCCTAATTATTGTTATTCGACGCAAAATCGAATCGCGAGCAAGCTCGCTCCCACATAGGATTGCATGAAACCTGTGGGAGCGAGCCTGCTCGCGAAGGGGCTATTACAGGCTCGGCAGCAACTTCGTCGTCACCAGTTCGTTCAGGCAACGCGAGGCCAACAATTCAGACGCCGCATTGATGTCCGGCGCGAAGAAGCGGTCTTTCTCATAGAAAGGCACTTCGTTACGCAAAATGCCCCGAGCCTTTTCCAGTTTCGGCGAAGTCTTCAGGCCGTTGCGCAGGTCCAGGCCCTGGACTGCCGCCAGCCATTCCACGGCGAGAATCCCACGGGTGTTCTCGGCCATTTCCCACAGACGCTTGCCAGCCGCCGGAGCCATCGATACGTGGTCTTCCTGGTTGGCGGAAGTCGGCAGGCTGTCCACCGAATGCGGATGGGACAGCGCCTTGTTCTCGCTGGCCAGTGCCGCCGCGGTCACTTGGGCGATCATGAAGCCGGAGTTCACGCCACCGTTGGCCACCAGGAACGGCGGCAGTTGCGACATGTGCTTGTCCATCATCAGTGAGATACGGCGTTCGCTCAGGGAGCCGATTTCAGCGATGGCCAATGCCATGTTGTCAGCGGCCATGGCCACCGGCTCGGCGTGGAAGTTGCCACCGGAGATCACGTCGCCTTCAGCGGCGAACACCAACGGGTTGTCCGACACGGCGTTGGCTTCGATCGCCAGCACTTCAGCCGCTTGACGGAACTGGGTCAGGCACGCGCCCATGACTTGTGGCTGGCAACGCAGGGAGTACGGGTCTTGTACTTTCTCGCAGTTTTCATGGGAGTCGGAGACTTCGCTGCGCTCGCCCAGCAGATCGCGGTACGCGGCGGCGGCGTCGATCTGGCCTTTCTGGCCACGGGCAGCGTGGATGCGTGCGTCGAACGGTGAGCGCGAACCCAGCACCGCTTCAACAGTCAGGCCACCCAGGGCCAAGGCACCAGCGAACAGATCTTCACCTTCGAAAAGGCCACGCAGGGCAAACGCGGTGGAGACTTGAGTGCCGTTGAGCAGCGCCAAACCTTCTTTGGCGGCCAGGGTCAGCGGGGTCAGACCGGCGACTTTCAACGCTTCGGTGGCTTCCATCCACTCGCCTTTGTAGCGCGCCTTGCCTTCGCCCAGCAGCACCAGCGACATGTGCGCCAGAGGCGCCAGGTCACCGGACGCACCGACCGAACCTTTCAGAGGAATGTGCGGGTACACCTCGGCGTTGATCAGGGCGATCAGTGCATCGATCACCACACGACGGATGCCGGAGAAACCACGGCTCAGGCTGTTGACCTTGAGCACCATGATCAGACGCACCAGCTCATCGCTGATCGGCTGGCCGACACCGGCGGCGTGGGACAGTACCAGCGAGCGCTGCAGGTTTTCCAGATCTTCGCTGGCGATGCGGGTCGAGGCCAGCAGGCCGAAACCGGTGTTGATGCCGTAGGCGGTGCGGTTCTCGGCGAGGATCTGTTCCACGCAGGCAACGCTGGCTTCGATCTGGGCCGAGGCGCTGTGGTCGAGGGTCAGTTTCACCGGCTGCTGATAGACGTCACGCAGTTGGGCGAGGGCCAGTTGGCCGGGAATCAGGTTTAGCGCAGTCATTTTGTGCTCCTTTTGAGAGTTGTTGTTAACTCACCAGACGCTCCGGAGATGTCCGTTGTCCGTCGCGTCTGCCTTTTGGGGAGACGCGCCTTGGCACGCTGGTGTTGTTGAAATCAGTTCAGGTTAGGAAAAGCGTTGTGCAGCAAAATCGGGTCTTTCAATACCGCGGCAGCGGCGGCGATGTCCGGTGCCAACCAGCGATCCTGGTCGTAGGGGGCAACGTGCTCACGCAGCAGACGCCAGGCAGCATCGGTGCCTGCGCCAAAGCGTTGTTCTTTGAGGAACTCGAACGCCTGGGCCGCCAGCAAATACTCAATGGCGAGGATCTGCGTGCAGTTTTCCAGCGCGCGGTGCAGCTTCAGCGCGGCGTTGGTGCCCAGGCTCAGGTGATCTTCCTGCAGGCCCGAGGTCACGTAGTTATCCAGCACCGCCGGTTGCGCCAGTTGACGATTCTCCGCGCACAGTGAAGCGGCCACGTATTGCACGATCATCATCCCGGAGTTCACCCCCGGATTGGCCACCAGGAAGGCCGGCAGGCCACTGACATGCGGGTTGATCAAGCGGTCCAGGCGACGCTCGGCGATGGAGCCGATTTCCGCCATGGCAATCGCCAGCAGGTCCGCCGCCATTGCCACGGACTGGCCGTGGGGGTTGGCCTGGGACACCACGCGGTAATTGTCTGCGGTGCCCAGCACCAGCGGGTTGTCGGTGGCGCCGTTGAGTTCGGTTTCGATCTGTTTGGTCGCATGCACCAGTTGATCGCGTGCGGCGCCGTGCACCTGCGGGATCGAGCGGATGCTCAGGGCATCTTGCGTACGAATGCCTTTGCTCTGGGCGATCACTTCGCTGCCGTCGAGCAAGGCTCGCAAGTTGATCCCGACCTTTTGCATGCCCGGGTGCGGCTTGAGCGCGATGATCTCGGCATCGAACGCGTCGATCTGCCCACGCTGGGCTTCGAAGCTCATGGCACCAATCACGTCGGCCCATTCCAGCAGGCGCGTAGCATCGGCAATGGCCAGGCAGCTCAGGCCGGTCATGCACGGTGTGCCGTTGACCAGGCACAAACCGTCCTTGGCGCCGAGCTTGACTGGTTGCAGGCCCTCTTCGGCCAGCGCTTGCTGCGCGGAAACGATCTGACCGCGATAGCTGACATTGCCGACGCCCAGCAGGGCGATGCCGATGTGGGCCATGTGGGTCAGATAGCCCACGGAACCCTGGGACGGCACTTGCGGGGTGATGCCACGGTTGAGCAGCGCCAGCAGTGCTTCGACGACCTGACGGTGCAGACCGGATTTGCCGTGGCTGTAGTTGACGATGGCGGCGCACATGATCGAGCGGGTCTGCTCGTTGCTCAGCGCTGCACCCACGCCGCAAGCGTGGCTGAGCAAGGTGTTGCGCGACAACTGGCTGAGTTGTTCGTCCTGCAGCGAGACGTTGCACAGCGCACCCAAGCCGGTGTTGATGCCGTAGGCACGTTCGCCGCTGGTGACGATGCGCTGGACGATGGCCTGCGCGTTTTCGATGCGCGCCCAGATCGGCGCCGACAGTTCAAGCTGTGCGCCATGACGGGCAACGGCGACCACATCCTGCCAGCTTACCTGCGCTTCGGTGATAACGATTTTTTCAGCCTGGGACATCTTCAACCTCTGCGTACAAACCTGAATATTGATGCAGCTTTTCCGGCCTCATCGCGAGCAAGCTCGCTCCCACAGGTTTTGTGAACACCGGGGACCCACTGTGGGAGCGAGTTTGCTCCGGGCGGCGTTCCGACGATGAGGCCGGCACAGCCGGCACAAACCTTTTAAACCACCGCCGCCCGACGCTGCACAAAGCGGTCGACATATTCATCCGCCGGCGAGTGCAGGATCTCTCTCGGCGTGCCGACCTGGATCAGGCGGCCGTCCTTGAGGATCGCGATGCGGTTGCCGATGCGCACGGCCTCGTCGAGGTCGTGGGTGATGAAAACGATGGTCTTGTGCAGGGTCTTTTGCAGCTCCAGCAACTGGTCTTGCATCTCGGCGCGGATCAGCGGGTCGAGGGCGCTGAACGCTTCGTCCATCAGGATGATGTCGGTGTCTGCCGCCAGGGCACGGGCCAGGCCCACACGCTGACGCATGCCGCCGGAAAGCTGGTGCGGGTATTTGTTTTCGTAGCCCTTGAGGCCCACGGTGTTGATCCAGTGCAGCGCGCGCTCGGCGCACATGGCTTTGCTTTCGCCACGGATTTTCAGGCCGTAGGCGACGTTGTCCAGCACGCTCTTGTGCGGCAACAGACCGAAGCTCTGGAACACCATGCTGATCTTGCGCCGACGAAACTCGCGCAGGGCTTCCATGTCGTATTGCAGGATGTCCACGCCGTCCACCAGGATCGCGCCGCTGGTCGGGTCGATCAGGCGGTTGAAGTGGCGGACCAGGGTCGACTTGCCGGAACCCGACAGGCCCATGATCACGAAGATCTCGCCGCTGCCGATGCTCAGCGACAGGTCGTTCACGCCCACCACGCAGCCGGTTTCGGCCAGCACCTGGTCCTTGGTCTTGCCCTGGCCGACCATGGCCAGCGCGTCCTTGGCACGGTTGCCGAAAATCTTGAAGACGTTTTTGACTTCGATCTTGCTCACGGTTGCGTTGTTCATTTGCTCACCTCATGCCGTGCGCGACCGTACGCCTGTGTAATGCGGTCGATCACCACAGCCAGAATCACGATCGCCAGACCGGCTTCAAGGCCGCGTCCGACGTTGAGGGTCTGAATCCCCACCAGCACGTCTTCACCCAGACCACGGGCACCGATCATCGAGGCGATCACCACCATCGACAGGGCCATCATGGTGGTCTGGTTGATCCCGGCCATGATGCTCGGCAGGGCCAGCGGCAGTTGCACGCCGAACAGTTGCTGCCAGCGGTTGGCACCGAAGGCGTTGATCGCTTCCATCACTTCGCCGTCGACCTGGCGAATGCCCAGATCGGTCAGGCGGATCAGCGGCGGCGCGGCGTAGATCACGGTAGCGAAAATCGCCGGGACCTTGCCCAGGCCGAACAGCATCAGCACCGGAATCAGGTACACGAAGCTCGGCATGGTCTGCATGATGTCCAGCAACGGCATCAGCACCGAACGCAGGCGGTTGCTGCGCGCCGAGAGAATGCCCAGCGGAATGCCGATCAACACCGAAATGATCGTCGCCACCATCATTAGCGCCAGAGTCTGCATCAGCTTGTCCCAGAGGCCGACCGCACCCACCAGGAACAGCAAGCCGACAATGACGGCGGTGGTCACGACCTTGCGGGTCGCGTGCCAGGCCACACCGGCCACGATCGCCAGCATCAGCCACCAGGGCGCCGCACGCAGCAGGCTTTCGAGATTGACGATGGCCCACAACAGGGTGTCGGAGATGTGCCGGAACACGTCGCCGTAGTTGGTGACCAGCGAATCGACCCAACCGTTGACCCAGTCGGCGATGGAAAAGGTAAAGCTTTCGGGAAACATAAGAGACTCTCAATCAAGGGGTTGCGATCAAGCTTCCGGCTGCCGCTTTTGGCAGCCGGAGAGGCCCAACCTACAAGGCCGCGTCGATTTTCTTGGCTGCGTCTTCGCTCACCCATGCGTGCCAGACTTCAGGATGTTCCTTCAGGAAGATCTTGGCCAGTTTTGGTGATTCGATCCGCTCTTTGGTCATGCGCCCCAGGTTCTGGTTCAGCAGGTCGATTGGCACGTTGACCTTTTCCAGCACGGCTACCAGTTCTGGTGCTTCGTCGTGGAAAGTCTTGGACAGACCGACCTTGATATCCACGGTCTTGTTCACGCCTGGCTTCTCTTCGAGTTTCACCACATCAACCTGACCCATCAGCGGCGTTGGCGACCAGTAGTAGAACAGGATCGGCTCGCCACGCTTGTAGCTCGACAGCACGGCGGCATCCAGCGCCGGGCCGGTGCCTGGGCGGAAGTTGGTGTAGGTGCTTTCCAGGCCGTAGCTTTTCAGCATTTCGCTGTTGTCCAGCTCACAGGTCCAGCCGGCCGGGCAGTTGTAGAAACGGCCCTTGGATGGCTCTTCGGCGTCCTTGAAGATCGCCGAGTATTTGCCCAGGTCAGCAATGTGTTTCAAGTCCGGGGCCTTGGCTTCCAGCTTGCGCTTGGCGTCGCCTTCGATCACGTAGCGCGGTACGTACCAGCCTTCGACGGCACCCACCACTGGCGCGCCGACACCGACGACCTTGCCGGCCTTCTCAGCCTTGTTCCAGACTTCGCTGCGGCCGACCCACTCTTCGGCAAACACCTGGATGTCGTTGCTGCTCAGGGCGTTTTCCATGGTGATGGAGTTGCCCGGCAGGCTGTCGGTCTTGCAGTCGTAGCCTTTCTCCAGCACGACCTGCAGCACGTCGGTCAGGAGCATGGCGCTTTCCCAGTTCAGGCCGGCGAATTTCACAGGTTTCCCCGACTCGCACCAACCCGCCGCCTGAGTGGCGCCGGCGCTGGCCAGCAGGCCCATGGAAAGCAATGTGGTCAGCAGGGTCTTGTTCGATTTCATTGTTGTGACGCTCCTAATCATGAGTTGGCTTACGGCAGTCAAGAGGCATCCAGCCCTGTCCACGTCCAATCAGGCCTGCGCCGCAGCGCGACCCACATTCAGCTTTTGTTCGGTGATCGCGCCCTGCTCGACCGGCAGGATCAAACGATCAGGCACTGTGCCGTGCCATTTTTTTGCACACAGGTAATACAGGGCTGCGGGAAGCAGCAGACCGATGATCCAGGAAATATCCACATCACCCAGGGCCGCCACCAGCGGACCGGTATAGAACTTGGTGGAGATGAACGGCAGTTGCACCAGCACACCGAACACATAGACGCTGATACCGAGAAGGTTCCAACGACCGTAGCGACCATTCGGATCGGCCAGCGCCGGTACGTCATAGCGCTCGCGAGTGATGCAGTAGTAGTCCACCAGGTTGATCGCGCTCCAAGGTGTAAAGAACGCCAGCAGGAAAAGGATGAAGGACTTGAACGCACCGAGGAACGAGTGCTGACCGAGCAACGCCATGAGGGTCGCAGCCCCGACGATGACCAGCACGAACACCAGACGCTGCAAGCGCGTTACCTTCAGGTCACCCCGGAAACCGCTGATGATGGTCGCAATGCACATGAAGCTGCCGTAGGAGTTCAGCGTGGAGATGGTGACCTTGCCGAACGCGATGCTGAAGTACAGCAGCGCAGCGGTGGCACCGGTACCACCCAGACCAACGATGTAGGCCACTTCGTGGCCGGCGTATTGCCCGTTGGCCGAAGCGGCAGCGAACACGCCGAGGACCATCGCCACCTGTGCACCAATGACCGAACCTGCGCCAGCGGCGAAAAAGGTTTTTACCGAAGAAATCTTGCTCGGCAGGTAGCGAGAATAGTCAGCCACATAAGGGCCGAAGGCGATCTGCCAGGACGCTGCGAGCGACACCGCGAGCAAGAAACTGCTCCAGCTGAAGTGGCGGATTTGCAACAGTGCGCCAATGTCAACCTGGCTCATCAGACGACTGAACAGATAAACAAAGGCAATCACGCCAATGACACTGGCAACACGGCCGATCCAATGGATCACCCGATAGCCGAGCACCGTAACCAACACGATGACACTGGCGAAAAGGAGGATACCGACGGTGTCGCTGACGCCAAACAACTGGCCCAGCGCCTGGCCGGATAACACGGTTCCCGTTGCGGTGAAACCCAGGTACATCAAGCAGACCAGCACGATCGGGATGGCCGCGCCGTACACGCCGAACTGTACCCGACTGGAAATCATCTGTGGAAGGCCAAGCTTGGGGCCTTGCGCCGCATGCAGCGCCATCACGCCGCCACCCAGTAATTGACCGATCAACAGACCGATCAATGACCAGAACACATCACCGCCAAGCACCACCGCCAAGGCACCGGTGACAATCGCGGTGATTTGCAGGTTGGCACCCATCCACAGGGTGAACTGGCTCAACAGACGACCGTGTCTTTCCGCTTCCGGGATGTAGTCGATCGAGCGCTTCTCGATCAACGGTTTACTGCCTGCACGTTCGCTGTTAACAGCCATGGTTCAACCTCTGTGGATTGTTCTGGGAATTCACGGTGAAACTGCTTGTGGGCTTTGCTTTCTGTGGGAGCGAGCTTGCTCGCGATTGAGATCTGCCAGTCAGCACAGATGTTGAATGTGCCGGCCTCATCGCGAGCAAGCTCGCTCCCACAGGTAAAGCGGTACCACAGGTTCTGTGTTACTTGCCGGTAATCATCGGCAGGTTCAGCCCTTGTTCCTTGGCGCAGTCGATGGCGATCTGGTAACCGGCATCGGCGTGACGCATGACGCCGGTCGCCGGGTCGTTGTGCAGCACGCGAGCGATACGCTCGGCCGCTTCGTCAGTACCGTCGCAGACAATCACCATGCCCGAGTGCTGGGAGAAGCCCATGCCGACGCCGCCGCCGTGGTGCAGGGACACCCAGGTCGCGCCGCTCGCGGTGTTGAGCAAGGCGTTGAGCAGTGGCCAGTCGGACACGGCGTCGGAACCATCCTGCATCGATTCGGTTTCGCGGTTCGGGCTCGATACCGAACCGGAGTCCAGGTGGTCGCGACCGATCACGATCGGCGCGGACAACTCGCCGCTGCGGACCATTTCGTTGAACGCCAGACCCAGCTTGGCGCGCAGGCCCAGGCCAACCCAGCAGATACGTGCCGGCAGACCCTGGAAGCTGATGCGCTCGCGAGCCATGTCCAGCCAGTTATGCAGGTGGGCGTCGTCCGGGATCAGTTCTTTGACCTTGGCGTCGGTCTTGTAGATGTCTTCGGCGTTGCCCGACAGCGCAGCCCAGCGGAACGGGCCGATACCGCGGCAGAACAGCGGACGGATGTAGGCCGGTACGAAGCCAGGGAAGTCGAATGCGTTTTCCACGCCTTCTTCTTGTGCCATCTGGCGGATGTTGTTGCCGTAGTCGAAGGTCGGCACGCCCATTTTCTGGAAGTCCAGCATCGCTTTAACGTGAACGGCCATCGATTGCTTGGCGGCCTTGATCACAGCGGCAGGCTCGGTCTTGGCGCGAGCGCGGTACTGGTCCCAGGTCCAGCCGGCCGGCAGGTAGCCGTTGAGCGGATCGTGGGCGCTGGTCTGGTCGGTGACCATGTCCGGTCGCACGCCGCGCTTGACCAGTTCCGGCAGGATTTCTGCCGCGTTGCCCAGCAGGGCGATGGAGATCGCTTTGCCTTCGGCGGTGTATTTGGCGATGCGGGCCAGCGCGTCGTCGAGGTCAGTGGCTTGCTCGTCGACATAGCGGCTTTTCAGACGGAAATCGATGCTGACCTGCTGGCATTCGATGTTCAGCGAGCAAGCGCCAGCCAGGGTTGCGGCCAGAGGCTGAGCGCCGCCCATGCCACCGAGGCCAGCGGTCAGGACCCAACGACCTTTCAGGTCATCGTTGTAGTGCTGGCGACCGGCTTCGACGAAGGTTTCGTAGGTGCCCTGGACGATGCCCTGGCTGCCGATGTAGATCCAGCTGCCAGCGGTCATCTGGCCGTACATGGCCAGGCCTTTGGCGTCCAGTTCGTTGAAGTGTTCCCAGCTCGCCCAGTGTGGAACCAGGTTGGAGTTGGCAATCAGTACGCGCGGGGCGTTGGCGTGGGTCTTGAACACGCCGACCGGCTTGCCGGATTGCACCAGCAGGGTCTCGTCGTCGTTCAGGTTGGTCAGGCTTTCAACGATCTTGTCGTAGCATTCCCAGTTACGTGCAGCGCGACCGATACCACCGTAAACCACCAGTTCTTTAGGGTTCTCGGCGACTTCCGGGTCGAGGTTGTTCATCAGCATGCGCAGCGGCGCTTCCGTCAGCCAGCTCTTGGCGGTCAGCTTGTTACCGCGTGCAGCACGGATTTCAACGTCACGAAACTTAGTGGGTTTAATGTCAGTCACGAAAAAGACTCCTCAGCAATCAATCCAAACCAACCCAGGCAGTGGGCGAGCAAGCCAATGGGCATCAATGCACACCGGCGAATCAGTGGACGATGGTTGAGTCCTCGTGACTCATACACATACGTCTTTACTTGTACATACAAGCATATGCAATCAAGCGGCCAACTTGTTGGATGAGCATTCAAGAAAAATCCTGAAACGGCTGGAGAGCGCCTGGGACAAGGGTTCTGGCGTAGATGAAATTTTTTCGGGAGGATTTTTGTGGCGATGGGATTTTGTTACTTGAGCGTGGTTTTGCGCCACGCTGGGGCGTTCGGTAACAAAGTGGTGCGCGATGGGGAACGGATTTGAAGTGGCAAAAAGCATCGCGGGCAAGCCCGCTCCCACAGGATCTTCGCAGGACCTGTAGGAGCGGGCTTGCCCGCGATTGTGTCGCTTGAGTTTTGGGTCAGTGCGCGGACAGCTCAATCACACAGCATGGCCCGTTGACGGAGACTTCCAGCAGGCCAGTGTTACCGTCCAGTTGCAGGCAATCATGCCGGCCCAGTTGCGAAGTGTTGTTACCGACCTTCACTTCCAGTGCTTCGCTGATGCTGAACACCAACACCGTGCCCGCCGAACTGAAGAACCGCTGCTCGCCACTCAACCACTGCAACCGCGCAGCGTAACGCTGCGGTGCGTAAATCAGGTTGAAATCGCGAATCGGACCGCCGAGCAATGTGCAGGACACCTTGCTTTCACCGCTGAAGGCAAACGGATCCAGCGGTAACAGTGGCCGAGCGTCCTGACCATCCACCGTCAGGGTCATACCGTCGCCCTGTAAAACGGTGATCACCCGCTCATAACCGGCGAAGGTGGAAAAACCACCCGACTCGCCAATGTCGGCAATCGACAGGCGCCAACCAAAGCCATCCAGGCCAGTGCCGGCATCACGGGTGATTTCTTCAGTGCTGCCGCCGCCGTTTTTCCACGGCATGCGCGGGTAATCCTTGGCGCGTAAAACCTTCAACTGATTCATTTATGGCTCTCTATTTATGGAACCGACCTTCCAGACGATGACGGGAACCGGGGTGGATCAAGCGAGCGGCGGTCACTGGCTGACGACCGGACCAGGTGCGGCGACGAATCAGCAGGCACGGCTCGCCCTTTTCAATCTGCAGCAATTTGCATTCGGACGGCTCGGCCAGGATCGCCTCGACCACGTGCTCGCCCTCGGTCAGCGGCGCGACCTGGTTCAGATAGGCATAGGGCGTTTGCAGGGTGAAGTCCTGCTTGAGGTAGTCCGGTGCCACCAGCGCATTGACGAAACGGTCTTCGATTTGCACCGGAATATCGTTTTCGAAATGCACGATCAGCGAGTGGAACACCTTCTGTCCTTCGCGCATGTCCAGGGCCAGGGCGCGCTCGGAGCCGGCGGCCTCTTCTTCAAGGGTGATGACCTTGCAGGTGTGGCGATGACCGCGGGAGGCAATTTCATCGGCGATGTTGTGCACTTCGAACAGTGCGGACTGGCTTTTCGGCTCGGCGACGAACGTACCGACGCCTTGCATGCGCACCAGCAGGCCATCGGCGGTCATCTCGCGCAGGGCGCGGTTGATGGTCATGCGGCTGAAGCCCAACTGGCTGACCAGTTCACTTTCCGACGGCACGCGGTAGTGCGGCGGCCAGTTTCCACTGTCAATTTGCTGGGTGATCATTTGTTTGACGCGGGCGTACAAGGGCGCCGGACTGTCGCCCATGTTCGCGGCCAACGGAGAGACTGGAGGCGGAGTCGGCACGGTTAATCCTTGGTTATTTGAATGATGTCGCTAGCTTGCCGGAGTTTACCGGGCAGGCAAACGTCTGTATATGTATATACAAATAACACACGATAGGGTGATGAACCATGTCCGCCTTCTTTGCCGAACGCGCGCTGCTGCCTAGTGGATGGGCCAACAATGTACGTCTTGAGGTCAGCGCCGACGGCGTATTGACCCATATCCAGGCCGATTCCAAGGCAGATGGCGCCGAGCGGCTGAGCGGTCCGCTGCTGCCTGGCATGCCGAACCTGCACTCCCACGCCTTCCAGCGGGCCATGGCCGGGTTGGCGGAAGTGGCGGGCAATCCGAACGACAGTTTCTGGACCTGGCGCGATCTGATGTATCGCCTCGTCGGAAAAATCAGCCCGGAACAACTCGGCGTCATCGCCCGCCAGCTGTATATCGAAATGCTCAAGGCCGGTTACACCTCGGTCGCGGAATTTCACTACGTGCATCACGACATCAATGGTCAGCCTTATGCGGACCCGGCCGAACTGGCCCTGCGCATCAGCCAGGCCGCCAGCTCCGCCGGTATCGGCTTGACCCTGCTGCCGGTGCTCTACAGCCATTCAGGCTTCGGTGGCCAAGCGCCGAACGACGGTCAGCGTCGCTTTATCAACAGCACTGAAAACTACCTCAAGCTGCAATCGCGCCTGCAACCGGTGCTGGCGCAGCAACCGGCGCAGTCGCTCGGCTTGTGTTTCCACTCGCTGCGCGCGGTCACGCCGCAGCAGATCAGCGAAGTACTGGCGGCCAGCGACAAGCAATGCCCGGTACACATCCACATCGCCGAGCAGCAGAAAGAAGTCGACGACTGCCTGACCTGGAGCGGTCGTCGCCCGCTGCAATGGCTGTACGAAAACATCGACGTCGATCAGCGCTGGTGCCTGGTTCATGCGACCCACGCCAACCCGGAAGAAGTCACGTCGATGGCCAGGAGTCGCGCTATCGCCGGCCTGTGCCTGACCACCGAAGCCAACCTCGGCGACGGGATTTTCCCGGCGGTGGATTTCCTCGCCCAAGGCGGGCGCATGGGCATCGGTTCCGACAGTCATGTGTCATTGAGCGTGGTGGAAGAATTGCGCTGGCTGGAATACGGCCAGCGTCTGCGCGACCAGCGGCGTAATCGTCTGTATGGCGCGGATCAGCCAATGGTCGGCCGCACGTTGTTCGATGCCGCGCTGGATGGCGGCGCCCAGGCGCTGGGCCAGCCGATTGGCGCGCTGGAGGTCGGCAAGCGTGCCGACTGGCTGGTGCTCGATGGCAACGATCCGTATCTGGCGACAGCCAATGGTGACGGAATTCTCAACCGCTGGCTGTTTGCCGGCGGTGATCGCCAGGTGCGGGATGTGCTGGTGAACGGCCAGTGGGTGGTGCGTGACGGGCGGCATGCCGGGGAAGAAGAAAGCAGCCGTGCCTTCACTCAGGTACTGCGCGATCTTCTGAACTAATGCAAAAAAACCTGTAGGAGCGAGCCTGCTCGCGATGGTGTGTCAGTCGACATCATTGTGTCTGATACTCCATCGCGAGCAGGCTCGCTCCTACAGGGTCATGCGTTGTTAGTTCGAGGTCTCGGCCATCTGCTCTTCCGACGCCCGCCAGATCAGCCGCGTGGTGTCGTAACCCTGCTGACGCGCCTTGCTCAGCAGCTCCTCACGCACCACACCGTTCACGGTCGGCGAGCGCGACAACAGCCACAAATACTTCCGGCTCGGATCACCGACAATGGCGGTCTTGTAGTCATCGCTGACGTACAGCACCCAGTATTCGCCCTTCGCCGTACCCGGGATCAGCCTGGAGAACCAGGTATCGAACTCGATCCACAGCTTGTCGCCCTTGCCGGGCTCCTGTGGATAAGCCGTGCCCTTGACCTCTTCCCATTGCCACTGTGCCGTCAGGCAGCGATTCAACACCGCGACGTTGCCGTCGGGTTTGAGCGTGTAATGGGCTTCGGATTGCGCGCAGTCGCGCTGGAAGTACATCGGCATACGAGCCAGCTCGTACCAGGTGCCCTGGTAGCGCTTGAGGTTGACGCTTTTGACCGTCTTGGGAGCCAATGGATCCTGGACAGACGTGGCACAGCCGGCCAATACCAGGCCGGCAAAAAGGATGATCAATAACCGCTTCATTATTTTTCTCCCGCGGGCAAACGCCCCGGTTTACTTCAGGCCTTGGCCGGAAAACATCAGCACTTTGTCACCGGCGAACTGCACGCTGATAAAGCTGTTCTTGTCGCCCCAGGTGCAACTGGACATGCCGAGCGCGCCTGAACAATCGGCGGGCTTGCCCAACAGGGTCTCCACATCGGCTTTCGCCATGCCGGACGAGAGCTTAGAGTAGTTTTCCTGATTGACTTTGCTGCAGGCAGCCAGCAACACGCAAAACGAAAGCAGGGCGATGGAACGCAGCGACATGGTGAAACTCCGGGGGGCGTAGGGATTGGCATGGCTGCCAAGCTGAAGCTTAGAAGAGAAAACCCCTGTGAGGTTCCGTACCCGGCAGGCTATTTATCGGGCCACTCGTCTACCTTTTGCCGAAAATCAATCACTTTCCTTGTTCATCGAGCATTTCGTCGTTTTTCAGCAAATCCGCCTAATCTTTGGCGCCGATCAGTCGACATACATGCAACGCAAAGCCAAGTCGGTGGTATTTGCACCCCCCTTTTGTAGACCTGACCCTCTGCGGTAGCTCATCCATGACCAGAAACATGAAGTTCAGCCACAAGATCTTGTTGGCTGCCGCCCTCGTGGTGGCCGTCGCATTCGCTTGTTTCATCCTGTTCAACGACTATCGCCAGCGCGAAACCTTGCGCAACAGTACCGAAGCCTCGATGCAGGAACTCGGCAGCCTGACCACCAGCAACATCCAGACCTGGCTGGAAAGCCGCATGCAATTGCTGCTGTCGATGGCCCAACAGATCACCGCCGATGGCAATGCTCCCGCCAGCCTGAAACGGATCATCGACCTGCCCGCCTACACCGGCAACTTCCAGCTGAGTTACTTCGGTGGCGCCGACGGGGTGATGTTCTCGGTCCCGGCGGGCAACCGCGCGGCGGACTACGACCCACGTGTCCGTGGCTGGTACAAGGCGGCCAATAGCGCACAACAGACCATTGTCACCGAACCGTACATTGCCGCGTCTTCCGGCAAACTGGTGATCACCGTGGCCACCCCGGTGCAGCACCAAGGCCAGATGATCGGCGTCGCCGGCGCCGACATCGACCTGTCCAGCGTCAGCGCAATCATCAATTCGCTGAACTTCGGCGGTCACGGTCATGCGTTCATCGTCGGTGCCGATGGCAAGATCCTGGTTCACCCGGACAGCAAGCTGGTGCTCAAGAACCTGACCGAGGCCTATCCGAGCGACACCCCCAAAGTCAGCCCGGGCATGAAAGAAGTCGAGATCGACGGCAAGCGCCAGTTCATCTCCTTCACCCACGTCAACGGCGTGCCATCGGCGAACTGGTACGTGGCACTGGTGCTTGACCAGGAAACGGCGTTCTCGATGCTCAGCGAATTCCGCACCTCGGCGATCATCGCCATGGTGATTGCCGTGGTGATCATCATTGTGCTGCTGGGCATGCTGATCAGCCTGCTGATGCAGCCGCTGTTGACCATGGGCCGCGCCATGCACGACATCGCCGAAGGTGAAGGTGACCTGACCAAACGCCTGACCATTCACGGCCACGACGAATTCGGCGCGCTGGGACTGTCGTTCAACCGCTTCGTCGAACGCATTCATACCTCGATCATCGAAGTGTCCTCGGCCACCGGCCAGGTCAACGAAGTGGCGCTGCGTGTAGTGGCCGCGTCGAATTCGTCGATGTTCAACTCCGACCAGCAAGCCTCGCGCACCAGCAGCGTGGCCGCGGCGATCAACCAGCTCGGTGCCGCCGCCCAGGAAATCGCCCAGAACGCCGCCCTCGCCTCGCAACATTCCAGCGATGCCCGCAGCCTGGCCGAAGACGGCCAGCAGGTGGTGGATAAAACCATCGCAGCGATGCAGCAGCTGTCGGCCAAGATCAGCGACTCTTGCGGCAACATCGAAACCCTCAACAGCAACACGGTCAACATCGGGCAGATTCTGGAAGTGATCACCAGCATCTCCCAGCAGACCAACTTGCTGGCACTGAACGCAGCCATTGAAGCAGCACGTGCCGGTGAGGCCGGGCGTGGTTTCGCGGTGGTGGCCGATGAGGTGCGCAACCTCGCTCACCGCACCCAGGACTCGGCGCAGCAGGTGCAGACGATGATCGAAGAGCTGCAGGTCGGCGCCCGGGCAGCGGTGGGCATCATGACCGACAGCCAGCGCCAGAGCGAAAGCAGCGTCGGCATCGCCAATCAGGCAGGCGAACGCCTGGGCAGCGTGACCCAGCGCATCGGCGAGATCGATGGCATGAACCAGTCGGTCGCCGCCGCCACTGAAGAACAGACGGCTGTGGTGGAGTCGATCAACGTCGACATCACCGAGATCAACACGCTGAACCAGGAAGGTGTGGAGAACCTGCAGTCGACCTTGCGTGCGTGTGCCGATCTTGAGCAGCAGGCGGCGCGGTTGAAGCAGTTGGTGGGTAGCTTCAGGATCTAAGACCTTCACCGGCCTCATCGCGAGCAAGCTCGCTCCCACAGGGATCTTTGTCGCACCGGAGATCTACTGTGGGAGCGAGCTTGCTCGCGATGACGGATTCAGCAACAGCGCAAAATTAGAACCTTGACCCAGGCTTTGAGAGAAACGCCAACTCCTCAGCCGTAGACTCCCTTCCCAACACCGCATTGCGATGCGGAAACCGCCCAAAATGCGCAATCACCCTCTGATGCCGCTCGGCGTAATCCAGGTAATCGGCAAACAACGCTCGGTCACCTTCAGGCTGCTGCGCCACCAATTCGATATAGCGCGAGACGCCTTCGTTCTGCACCGCGAGGTCTTCGCTGTGCTCGAACACCAGGTAGATGAACACCCGCTGAATCGGCCGCAACTGCCGATCGAAATCCGCGGCAATGCCTTGGGCTACCAGCATCTGCGCCCGGAGATCGCCTGCAAAGGCTTTGGGAATATCGCGAAAGATCATTCGCGGGATTTGATCGAGCAACAGCACCAGGGCCAGCCAACCTTCGGGATGTTGCATCCACTCGGTCAATCCGCCGGCCAGTGCCTGCTCGGTCCAGTCCCCGAAACGCTCGCGCGCTTCGAGGTCCTGGCTGTCGCGCTTGCCGAACCACAACTTGCCCTTCTGCGCCGCCACTTCCCTCGCTGATTCGGAGCTTCCGAACCACCAGTCAAGCAACGGCTGCCAGGGCGCGGTCATGATTTATTCCTTGTGGTAAGCCGTGACGCGGGCAACTTCTTCTTTCGAACCGAGGAACACCGCAACACGCTGGTGCAGGCCTTCCGGCTGGATGTCGAGGATGCGCTGGTGGCCGTCGGTGGACGCACCGCCCGCCTGTTCCACCAGGAACGACATCGGGTTGGCTTCGTACATCAGGCGCAGTTTGCCCGGCTTGGAAGGCTCGCGGCTGTCGCGTGGGTACATGAACAAACCGCCGCGGGTCAGGATGCGGTGCACGTCGGCCACCATCGCAGCGACCCAGCGCATGTTGTAGTTCTTTTTCAACGGACCGGTCTCACCTGCCAGCAATTCGCCGACGTAGCGCTGTACCGGAGCTTCCCAGTGACGCTGGTTGGACGCGTTGATGGCGAATTCCTGGGTGGTTTCAGGAATGGTGATGTCTTCGTGGGTCAGCACGAAGCTGCCCATTTCACGGTCCAGGGTGAAACCCTTCACACCGTGGCCCAAGGTCAGGATCAGCATGGTCTGTGGGCCGTAGATCGCGTAACCGGCGGCTACCTGCTGGGTGCCTGGCTGCAGGAAGGCCTTTTCATTCAAAGGTTCGTTCTGGCTCAGGTATTCGTTCGGGCAACGCAGTACCGAGAAGATGGTTCCGACTGGCGCGTTGATGTCGATGTTCGACGAACCGTCCAGCGGGTCGAATACCAGCAGGTACGCACCTTTCGGGTATTTGCCCGGGATCTGGTAGGCGTTGTCCATTTCTTCGGACGCCATGCCGGCCAGGTGACCGCCCCATTCGTTGGCTTCGAGCAGGATTTCGTTGGAGATCACGTCGAGCTTCTTCTGCACTTCGCCCTGGACGTTTTCAGTGCCCATGCTGCCCAGTACGCCACCCAGGGCGCCTTTGGACACGGCGTGGCTGATCTCCTTGCAGGCACGCGCCACCACTTCGATCAGGAAGCGCAGATCGGCAGGAGTGTTGTTGCTGCGGGTCTGCTCAATCAAATAGCGACTCAAGGTAACGCGGGACATGGAAGGCTCCGGAGGAATGGGGGGGCTAAAAACCCGCGCAGTTTAGCGCGAGTCGGGGCGCATTTCCTCCTATCAGACGTGATCGGCCGAAGAGAGTTCATGCGCGGGGATGAGCGTAGTTGGAAAAGGGCTGGATGTGAGCCGTGAATGGGGGGCGAATTCGATATTTTTGGTGTCAGTTCCGACTTGCCCGCGATCTGGCGCGAAGCGCCAGCCTAGGGTCTTGCCGATGGCTTACGCAGCAAACTGAACGCCATCGCCGCCAGGAACAAGACACTGAGCAACAACACCGCCCACAAGCCGAACTTCTTCCACTGGGTGTCCGTCGTCGCCAGCGTTTTCTCTGTCGATGCATTCGAGACCACCGCCCCGACATCCACCATGGCCCGGCCCAGGGTCGCGAGCTTCGCCGGGCTGTAATCCGGAATCAGCGTCGACAGCGGCAAGTTCGCCGCCTTCGCCGTCGCATTCCCCACGACCAGCGTGTAAGGCCCAGGCCCGCGCGCCAGGAACACCAGTTGCGTGGCGCGCACGGCAAACTTCAGCGTCGGTGCCTGATCACCCAGGCCGCCGCCGCGCTCGTCCACGGTCAGTTTCAATTGCTGGACGATTTGCCCTGACAGCTGCAATTCGTTTTGCACCACGTCCTCACCGTTCTGGGTCAAACGATAGAGCAAACCGCTGCTCAACGGCTGCCATGGCAGGCTGCTGTCGCGCCGACCGGCCAGGCTCACCGGCGCCAGACTGTTGGGCTGGCTCAGCTCGACCTGCACTCGCTCGACATTCAGCCCCATCGGCAACTGCCAGGTGTATTCACCCGCCTTCGTGCTGCTGCCGGTCAACGCCTGGGACCAGACCAACGGCAGCGGCAGGCTGCGGGTACTGGCGCTTTGCAGTTGCGCCGAAGTCAGGGTCGGTGCCGAATGCGGAGTGATCCACAGCAACCGCAAGTAGCGCGCCGACTGGCCCGGCAGGCCGATTTCATGCTGCTCGACCCGCTCGTCGGAAAAGGTCAGGCGCGCCACCTGCCCTTCGCCCCAGAACTGCCAATGCTGTAAATCGTCACTGGCTTCGACGGTGAAACGCTGGAAGCCGTCGCGCTCGCTGGTCCAGTCGAGAATCAACTGCTGCAACGGCGCCTTGATCGCGGAAGCGTCGAGCAACCAGCCGCGCAACTCCTCCTCACCCGCCTCCAGCTGACTGGAGGGCTGCACCTCGACCAAGGTGCCGTTGGCGCTCGATTGCACCCGCACGCCCGGCGCGGCTTCAGTGGTGTCCACCGAGCTGTACAACGGAAACCATTTCACCTCGCTCAAGGTGCGCGCTTCACTGCTCTGCGCCGACTGCCGGGCCAGGGCATAAGCCTGAACATCACCGACAGCGTTGAACACCCGCAGATCCCTCAGGTCGGCCTGGCGTGCATTCAGTTGTACGTTCAGGGGCAGTTCAAGGCGGTACCAAGGGCCTTCGCCCGTCACCGACAGGGGTACTTGGGTGGTGAAGTCCGCCGGTTTTTCCAGGGCAACCGCCGA
This sequence comes from Pseudomonas sp. P4_C1, assembly GCF_056402155.1. NCBI lineage: Bacteria > Pseudomonadati > Pseudomonadota > Gammaproteobacteria > Pseudomonadales > Pseudomonadaceae > Pseudomonas > Pseudomonas sp. P4_C1. Next base: position 191,923 of record NZ_JBFUHY010000001.1, on the reverse strand, counting down.
CAACACCACGCCCATGGCAACAGCGCCCAGCCAACCCAGGTTCAGCTTCTGACTCAAGATGACACTCCTTCGGATTCCGCGAGCGGTTTCCCGGTATCCGACACAGCGTCGGCGCGCTTGGGCGGCAACGGGGCGAAATAGCCCACCACCAGCAGCAACACGCCGACACCGATAAACGACACGATCCGCGCCAGCCCGCCGCGATTGCTCAATTCGACAAAAAACAGCTTGGCCACGACCACCCCGATCAAGGCGGCGCCAATCAGCCAGATTTCGCGGCGGCGACGCAAATGGCCGCCGATCATCAGGCTCAGGGCCATCAGGGTCCAGACGATGGACAGGCCGGCTTGCACCCGCATCGACGCCAGCAACAGATCCAGCTCGAACGGTACCCCGCTCCAATGGTGCGCGGTGCGCATCACCAATGCAGTAAAGAACACGAACAGCGAGGCGCCGGCGACCCCTTGCGTGGCGTTCGCGGCGTAATCCTTGCGGACCGCCAGTTGTGTCATGGCGCTGCGGGACCAGACATAGACGCCGAACAACGCAAACAACAGGCCCAGCTCCAGCGGGTTGATCAATGGCACGTAGGGCAGTGGCTCAGCGTTGCCGTCACTGGCGACATTCGCCAGCCAGAACCAGCCGAGCATCAGCAACGCCAGCGGCGCGGCGGCGTATACACGGTATTCCCTCGAATACGCCGACACCGGCCAAGGCCACGCACGAGGTGCCGCCATCGACACCAGATACAGACTTGGCAGAATCGCCCAACCCAACCAGCGCCAGGCGTTGTATTGCTCGGACAACACCAGCAAGCCGTAACGCAGTTGCAAAGCCAGCACCCCCATCAACAGCCAACAGCCGAGCACATGGGCGACACTCAGCACGCGCGCCGGCAGCATGGGTGCCAGGCGTCGCAGGGACATGAAATGCACGACGAACACGGCAGCCCATGCCAGCCAGCCGAAGTTGGCCGCCGGGTGATAACGCGAGTGCCAGGCCGCTAGCAGCACCAGCGCTGCAGCAGGTACCAACACCGTGCAGAGCACGCCCAGTGACGGCCAACTCAGGCGCAGCGCCAACGCTGCCCACAGCGCGACACTCACGGCAGCGATGCTCAACAATAAAGACGCCTGCATCGGCAGCGACGCGAAATGCAGCACCTCGATGACCCAGGCCAGCGCCCACCAGCCTGCGCCCCACACCAGCAACGCCTGGGACAACCGCAACAAACTCAACCCTTTCAACGCTCCACGCACATGACCCTTTTGCAAACGCCAGGCCCCGACCAACGCGGCCAGCCCCAGCACCAGCGGTGCCCAGAACCCGCCATGGGCCAGGGGTCGCAGACCGTCACTGAACAGCGGTCCTGTCACCAGGAACAGCGCGCCACCCAACAGTTGCACAGCAAGCGCGGTGAACACGAACGTGCGCGATGGCAGGCGCAAGCCAACCGACAATGTCAGCACCCCGGCCAAGGCCCAACCGATCACCGTGCCGTGGCTGAAGAAAAACAGCGGTGCCAGCAAATAGAGAAACGCCAGGCCGAGGCACGCCAGGACTGGCAGGCCTATCAGCTCCCAAGGCCTGATCTGTTCCGGCAAGGCTTTGCGTAACTGGTAGAAGCTGAACAGCAATGCGACGCCCAGTAACAGCGCGCCTAGCGGTACACCGCCGAGCAGGCTGCTCTCGCTGCTGTGCAACTCGCTGAGAAACACCAGCGCCGCCCCCAGTTGCAGGAGCAAGGCAAAGGCCCGGGCCACGGGCCTTTGCTGACGCAAACCGAGCCAGAAGATCCCTGCGCCTTCCACCGCCCACGCCGCCGTCGTCCAGCGCGCATCGAGCCCCAGCGGAATCGCCAGGCTGGCGAAGATCACGCCCAGGGCCAGGCAGGTTTCCCCCAGCAACAGCGGGCGCCCGGCCATCAGCCAACGGGCGAGCCCCATGTAAATCATGCCCAGCATCAACGCACTGAACGCCGCCGCGAATTCAAGATGCTGCACCAGTGCGAACTGCAAGCCGAAACCCACCAGCGGCGGGCCGAACAGCAGCGTGCCGTCGACATAGTCACCCTTGCGCGCCGACCACTGCAGCAGCGCTTCGCGATTGCCCTCTGCCGGTGCATCGCTCATCTGCATCAGCTTGCGCCGGGCGTACAACAGACCGATGGCCAGGTACATCAGGAAAAACACAATCAGGAACGGCTCGGTGCTCCACAGCAACTCCGGAGAGTAGGAGCGCAGGCCCCAGGCGAAACCGATGCCGAAGGTGCCGGTGAATCCGATGACATTCAACAGCCGCCAGGCCTTGAACCAGGCGATGGCGAGGATGCCGGCGTTGAGCAGGGAAAAGTAACTGAACAGCGCGACGTGGCTGCCGGCGCCGGTGGAGGCCAGGATGGGCGCGGCGAAGCCACCCAGTGCGGCAGCGGCAGCCAGCCCCAGGGAGTCCTGGGTAATGGCGAGAATCGCCGAACAGATCGTCACCGCCACCAGCAGGCCAAACGCCGCCGAGGGATCGAGCAACGGATGCAGGCGCATCGCGGCAAATACTGTCAGGTACAACACGGCGATCCCGGTGCCCTGCAAGATCAACGCGTAACTGCTGTTGCGGGCTCTCAACCACCAACCCAATCCAAGCAACCCCAAGGCTGCCGCCGCAACGCCTGCGTAGCGCAACTCAAGCGGCACCACCACGCCTTCGGTGGCATAGCGCAGCAGAAAGGCCAAGCCGAGGAACAGCAGCACCACGCCGACCCGCAATACGGTATTGCCGCCGAACAACCAGGCGCGGGCGCGACTGATGGCGCGGACGATGAGATTCGGGCCACGCGGGGAGACCGGTGGTTGTGCTTCGCGAGCAGTCGGCCCGGGTTTCCAGGCATCGGCGATTTCGCTGGCCGCTGCGGGGATTGGCTCGAGTTCGGGCGGCAGTTCCCAGATCAACTCCGGGGCGTTAGCGGGTACTTCATCAAGGCGGGTTTCAGGTGAGACAAGCGGTTCACGGGTTTGCGGCGCCTTGACGCCCGATGCTTCAAGCAGTGCCAGCCGTTGCTCGACCGCTTGCAGCGCTACTTGCGCCTGTTCCAGCAGTCGCTGCTGCTCGACTGCCCGAAGGTCCAAGCGAGCCATGCGAACGGCCTGGCCGATACCCAATCCGAGTAATCCGCCCAGCAGTGCATCACTGAATGACTCGTCGAGTATCCAGCCGAGCACCAGTCCGATCAGCATGAACATCCATTGCATGGTCGATATCCCTAAGCAGCCCCGTCGTGGGGCAAGTCCAAGCGGTACAGCGTCTGATCAGTCTAGTGTGAAAACACCACAAACCCTGGGGGAGCAGCCGGTCGACGCTCGATTGCTCGCGATGAGGCCATAGCATTCAGCACTGATGTTGAATGTAAGTCCGCTATCGCGAGCAAGCTCGCTCCCACAAAGGATTGTGGCGCGTTCCAAATCTGGCTGATCCCTGCCGCCCGGTAATCCGTCACCTAGTATATCGATCCAGCCCGGCGACAACCGGGCCTTGCTCGCAGTTCTGGCTGAAAACTACTCCAGCGCCTTCCAGATCTCCGTGGCGTATTCGCGAATGGTTCGGTCCGACGAGAACCAGCCCATCCGCGCCGTGTTCAACACCGCCGAACGCCACCACTGGTTCGAATCGTGCCAATGGGCTTCGACGCGCATCTGTGCGTTCCAGTACGAGTCGAAGTCGGCGCAGACCAGGAAGCGGTCGTAATCCACCAACGAGTCGATCAGACTGGTGTAACGGGACGGATCATCCGGCGAGAACACGCCGCTGCGAATAGCTTGCAGCACATCGTTGAGACGATGGGAGGCGGCGATATCCGGCGTCGCATTGAACTCATGGTTCTGTTTGCGCGCCTCGACCTGCTGTGCGCTGAGACCAAAGATGAACATGTGCTCGGTGCCGATGCGTTCGCTCATTTCCACGTTGGCGCCGTCCAGGGTGCCAATGGTCAGCGCGCCGTTCAGGCCGAATTTCATGTTGCTGGTGCCCGAAGCTTCGAAACCGGCGGTGGAGATCTGCTCGGACAAATCCGCCGCCGGGATGATGCTCTCCGCCAGGCTGACGTTGTAGTTGGGCAGGAACACCACTTTGAGCAAACCACGCACGGTGGGATCGTTGTTCACCACCCGGGCGATATCGTTGGTCAGTTTGATGATCAGTTTGGCCTGGTGATAACTCGCGGCGGCCTTGCCGGCGAAGATTTTCACCCGTGGTACCCAGTCGATTTCCGGTTCCGCGCGGATCGCCTGGTACAACGCCACGGTGTGCATCAGGTTGAGCAACTGGCGTTTGTATTCGTGGATTCGCTTGACCTGCACGTCGAACATCGCCGCCGGGTTGACCGCGACGCCCAGCCGCTCATGAATCAGGTACGCCAGGGCTTTCTTGCTGTGCAGGCGTTGCTCGGCAAACGCCTTGCGGAATGCATTTCTCTCGGCGAACGGTTCGAGGGCGAGCAAACGCTCTTCCGGGTTATCCAGCACTTTAGGCCCGAGGGCATCGACCAGCATCGAGGTCAGCTCGGGGTTGGCTTGATACAACCAGCGGCGGAAGGTAATGCCATTGGTCTTGTTGTTGATTCGCTCCGGGTACAGTTTGTGCAGTTCAGAGAACACCGTTTGTCGCATCAGTTGCGTGTGCAAACCGGACACACCGTTGATGCTGTGGGAACCGAGAAACGCCAGGTTGCCCATGCGCACCCGACGACCGTTGTCCTCCTCGATCAGCGACACCGCACGCAGCACATCGAAATCGTGGATGCCCTTGGCTCGCAGGGAGTCGATGTGCTGGGCGTTGATCAGGTAGATGATCTGCATGTGCCGCGGCAACATGCGTTCCATCAGGCCGACCGGCCAGGTTTCCAGCGCTTCGGGCAGCAATGTGTGATTGGTGTAGGAGAGCGTATCGACGGTGACCTGCCACGCCGCATCCCATGCCACGTCATACACGTCGACCAGTTGTCGCATCAGTTCAGCTACGGCAATCGAGGGGTGAGTGTCGTTGAGCTGGATCGAAGCGTGATCGCCCAGGGTAAGCACCGAGGTGTGCATGTTGCGATGGCGGCGCAGCAAGTCCTGCAGGGACGCCGCGACGAAGAAGTATTCCTGGCGCAGGCGCAGTTCCTGGCCGGCCTCGGTGCTGTCCGCCGGGTACAACACGCGGGAGATACTTTCGGCCCGGGCCACTTCGGCCACGGCGCCCAGGTGGTCACCGGCGTTGAAACGCTCCAGGTGCAGATCTTCCATGGCCCGGGCGCGCCACAGGCGCAGCGTGTTGACGCTCGCCCCACGCCAGCCGACCACCGGCGTGTCGTAGGCAATGGCCCGCACGGTTTCCGCCGGGTGCCAGACTTGCCTGGACTTGCCGTTTTCATCGGCCACGGTTTCGACGCTGCCGCCAAAGCCGATCGGGTACACCACCTCCGGCCGCTCGAACTCCCACGGGTTACCGAAATCCAGCCAGTGTTCGGTCTGCTCCTGCTGCCAGCCATCGACAATCGCCTGGCGGAACAACCCGTGCTCATAGCGGATGCCGTAGCCATGACCAGCGATGCCGAGGGTCGACATGCTTTCCAGGAAACACGCCGCCAGACGCCCGAGGCCGCCGTTGCCCAGGGCCGCATCGGGTTCCAGCAGACGGATGCGCTCAAGGTCGACGCCGAGTTCGGTCAGGGCTTCGCGGGCCACGTCGAGCAGGCCGAGGTTGCTCAGGCTGTCGAACAGCAGCCGACCGATGAGAAATTCCAGGGAGAGGTAATAAACACGCTTCTGACCTTTGCGGTAGATCTGCCGCGTATGGTCCATCCAGTGCTCGACCATGTGGTCCCGCGCGGCCAGGGCAATGGCTTCGAACCAGTCATGGTCGAAGGCGTGATCCGGGTCTTTACCCACTGCATAAGTGAGTTTGGTCAAGACGGCGTCGCGGAATGCGGCCACCTCTGCTTCGCGAACAAGTGGTTCTTGAGTCATCGATAGGACCTCGAGCGAGCTTGAAGTTGTCTGAGCCTAGACGGTCTGACAGGCAGTAGAGGCTCTGGTTCGGCAGTTTTTCCTGTGAGTGCGAATCGGGTCGGCAATACATTGTCGTGTACCTGATTCAATGCAGGGGGCGTGCCGGATTAGCGGTTTATTGGCCGGCAGTGAAAAAATCTGGCGAAAGGTTGTTCAAAAATCCACCAGTCCCGGTATTATCGCGCGCCCTGATGCACACGCTGGTAACAAACGATGATGAAGCCGAACCTGATCGCTGCCGCAGAGATCGACCGCCTCGATACCTGGGCCAAGTACTCTGCCCCGATGTGCGGCTCGTGCATGTCCAGCTGCTGCACCCTGCCCGTCGAGGTCAAGATCAAGGATCTGATCCGCATCGGCGTGGTCGATGAGTTCGAGCTGGGCGATCCGCCGAAGAACATCGCCAAACGCCTGCAAAAGGAAGGCTTGGTCGAGCGCTTCAACCAGAAGTCAGGAATCTTCACCCTCCAGCGCATGAGCAACAACGATTGCCTGTACCTGGATCGTAAGAGCCGTCTGTGCACTATTTATGAAAAGCGCCCGGATACCTGCCGCAACCACCCGAAAATCGGCCCGCGGCCGGGGTATTGTGCGTACAAGCCCAAGGAAGTGGAGCGCGAGCGGAGTTCGCGGAGTATCGAGCGGTTCTGACACCCCTGGAATTTGCGGCGCTGGTACTGGCCTCATCGCGAGCAAGCTCGCTCCCACAGGGGTTCTGTGGTGTTCACACAATTTGTGGTTCACCTCGAACACTGTGGGAGCGAGCTTGCTCGCGATGAGGCCAGCACAAACACCGCACAAACACCGCACAAACCCCAGACAAACAAAAACGCCCCCGGCCTTTCGACCGGGGGCGTTTTCGTTAAGCAAGGCTAAATCTTATGCCTTGGCTTTCTTGGCAGCGCGGGTACGCTCGCTTTCGTCCAGGATCTTCTTGCGAAGACGGATGGACTTAGGAGTCACTTCACACAGCTCGTCATCCTGGATGAATTCCAGAGCCTGTTCCAGGGTGAAGCGAACAGGTGGAACCAGGGCGATGGTTTCGTCTTTACCCGAAGCACGCATGTTGTCGAGCTTCTTGCCCTTGGTAGGGTTAACGCCCAGGTCGTTGTCACGGCTGTTCAGACCAACGATCTGACCGTTGTAGATTTCCTGACCGTGTTCTACGAACAGCTTGCCACGTGCCTGGAGGGTTTCCAGGGAGTAGGTCAGCGCCTTGCCGGTTTCAACCGAAACCAGAACGCCATTCTGACGGCCGGACATGTCGCCGGACTTCATCACGTCGTAACGGTCGAAGATCGAGGTCAGGATGCCAGCACCGTTGGTCAGGGTCAGGAACTGGTTACGGAAACCGATCAGACCACGAGCAGGGATGTTGTATTCCAGACGTACACGGCCCTTGCCATCCGGCACCATGTTGGTCAGGTCGCCCTTACGCAGGCCCATCTCTTCCATCACCTTGCCCTGGGATTCTTCAGGGGTGTCGATGGTGACGTTTTCGAATGGTTCGTGCTTCACGCCGTCAACCAGACGGATGATCACTTCCGGACGGCCTACAGCCATTTCGAAGCCTTCGCGACGCATGGTTTCGATCAGTACCGAGAGGTGCAGCTCACCACGGCCGGAAACCTTGAACTTGTCAGCCGAGTCGCCTTCTTCAACGCGCAGTGCAACGTTGTACAGCAGCTCTTTGTCCAGACGTTCCTTGATGTTACGGGAAGTCACGAACTTGCCTTCTTTACCGCAGAAAGGCGAGTCGTTTACCTGGAAGGTCATGGAAACGGTTGGCTCGTCGACGGTCAACGGCTTCATCGGTTCAACGGTGTCCGGGTGGCACAGGGTGTCGGAGATGAACAGCGAGTCCATACCGCTGATGCACACGATGTCGCCTGCAGCAGCTTCTTCAACGTCTACACGGTGCAGACCGTGGTGACCCATCAGCTTCAGGATACGACCGTTACGCTTCTTGCCGTCGGCGCCGATAGCCACAACCGGGGTGTTCGGCTTGACGCGACCACGAGCGATACGGCCAACACCGATAACACCCAGGAAGCTGTTGTAGTCCAGTGCGGAGATCTGCATCTGGAACGGACCGTCACGGTCGACTTTCGGCGCTGGTACGTTGTCGACGATCGACTGGTACAGCGGGGTCATGTCTTCAGCCATTTCGGTGTGGTCCAGACCGGCAATACCGTTCAGGGCCGAGGCGTAGACGACTTTGAAGTCCAGCTGTTCTTCGGTGGCGCCCAGGTTGTCGAACAGGTCGAAGATCTGGTCCAGAACCCAGTCCGGACGCGCGCCTGGACGGTCAACCTTGTTGATGCACACGATCGGACGCAGGCCGGCTTCGAAAGCCTTCTTGGTCACGAAACGGGTTTGCGGCATAGGGCCGTCTTGAGCGTCAACCAGCAGCAGAACGGAGTCGACCATCGACATTACGCGTTCAACTTCGCCGCCGAAGTCGGCGTGGCCCGGGGTGTCCACGATGTTGATGTGGTAGCCGTTCCAGTTGATGGCGGTGTTTTTCGCCAGAATGGTAATACCGCGCTCTTTTTCCTGGTCGTTGGAGTCCATCACGCGCTCGTCGTTGAGCTCGTTGCGCTCCAGGGTGCCGGATTGACGCAGGAGTTTGTCTACCAGGGTGGTCTTACCATGGTCAACGTGGGCAATGATGGCGATGTTGCGTAGATTTTCGATCACTTGTGTATCTCGATCAGAGGATTCGGTGTGCTGACAAGTCTTGGCAGCGATTAACAGTAGCGTCCGTGAAAGCCGTTACAGCTTGACGGTGGCGTCGGGGGGCCGGTGACGCAGGCCACAGGCAAACAGCCCCGGGCACTTAGCTCGGTCGATAAACGCGCACATTGGCATGCCCCTCACTGAGCAAATGGTGGGCATGCAGGCGACTCATCACGCCTTTGTCGCAATACAGCAGGTACTGGCGAGTAGGGTCCAGTTCCTTGAAACGAGCGTTCACTGCATAAAACGGCATCGTTTGTACCTCGATGCCAGCGAGTTCCAGCGGGTCGTCCTCAGCGGCATCCGGGTGACGGATGTCGATGACGATCTGACCGGCCAGCGCTTCGCTGACTTCTTCAATCTGCAAGTCCTGGCCCAATTCGTCGATCACGCGATCGATCGGCACCAGTTTGGCGTTTTCGAGCGCACGCTCGAGTACCGCCATATCGAATTCTTTCTCTTCATGCTCGACGCGATAGCGCTTGGCCGCGGTCTTCGGATTGACCGAGATGACACCGCAGTACTCCGGCATGTGCCGGGCGAAATCGGCGGTGCCGATTTCGTTGGCCAGGTCGATGATGTCCTGCTTGTGACTGGCGATCAGCGGACGCAAGACCAGCTTGTCGGTCACACAGTCGATCACGCTCAGGTTCGGCAGCGTCTGGCTCGACACCTGGGAGATCGCCTCACCGGTGACCAGTGCGTCGATGTGCAGTCGATCGGCAATTCGGGACGAAGCGCGCAACATCATACGCTTCAATACTACGCCCATATGACTGTTATCGACTTTGCCGAGAATTTCGCCCAGCACTTCCTCGAACGGCACACTGACAAATAGCACGCGCTGGGAGCTGCCGTACTTCTTCCAGATGAAATGCGCGACTTCCATGACGCCCAGTTCGTGGGCACGTCCGCCCAGATTGAAGAAGCAGAAATGCGCCATCAGGCCGCGGCGCATGATCTGGTAGGCCGCCACGGTGGAGTCGAAGCCACCGGACATCAGCACCAGGGTCTGTTCCAGGGCGCCCAGCGGATATCCGCCGATGCCGTTGTGCTGGCTGTGGATCACGAACAACCGTTGGTCGCGAACTTCGATGCGGACTTCGATTTCCGGCGCTTTCAGGTCGATCCCGGCGGCGCCGCATTCACGACGCAGCTTGCTGCCGACGTATTTTTCGACGTCCATCGAGCTGAACGGGTGCTTGCCCGCACGCTTGCAGCGCACCGAGAAAATCTTCCCGGCCAGCGCATCGCCGTAGTGCTGCCTGCACTTTTCGGTGATGTCGTCGAAGTCGCCCAGCGGGTACTCGTCGATCTGCAGAAAGTGCGCGATGCCCGGCATGCAGGTCAGGCGCTCACCCATCTCTTTCAAGGCTTTCGGGTCGGTGACGCGGGTTTCCAGCTCGAGATTGTCCCACACGCCGTTCACCACCACGGCCGGGTCCAGATCGCGGAGCACGGCGCGGATGTTTTTGGCCAACTGGCGGATAAATTTCGTCCGGACAGGTCGACTCTTGATGGTGATCTCGGGGAAGACTTTTACGATTAATTTCATGGAAACAGCGCGCGCAGGGTCTGCCGAAAAAGGGGGGCGCGGATTATAGCGGAAATTGCTCAAGGTTTAACCAGTTAATGTGTAGAAGGTTTTGCGCGCACCAAAACAGGTCATTTATTGAAATGAACGCCACATTGTAGGGCGGGATTTTCCGATTTAAGGTGCTTTTCCACCTGACAGGCGTGAAATTGGGGCAAAAAACCCATGGTGGGGCACTGGCATGCAATTTGCTCCCTTGTGAGGCAGGTTGCCTTGGCAGAGTATTCGCGCCGGCATCACCCACATTTAAGGGCATCCATTACTAGCCCGAAGCCACCCGGAGGACACTATGTCGAAGTCGGTTCAACTCATCAAAGATCATGACGTCAAGTGGATTGATCTGCGCTTCACGGACACCAAAGGCACTCAGCACCACGTGACCATGCCGGCTCGCGATGCGCTGGATGACGACTTCTTCGAAGTCGGCAAAATGTTCGACGGTTCCTCCATCGCTGGCTGGAAAGGCATCGAAGCCTCCGACATGATCCTGATGCCGGACGACTCCACCGCTGTTCTGGATCCGTTCACCGAAGAACCGACCCTGATCCTGGTCTGCGACATCATCGAGCCTTCGAGCATGCAAGGCTACGATCGCGACCCACGTGCGATCGCCAAGCGCGCCGAAGAGTACCTGAAAGCCACCGCTATCGGTGACACTGTGTACGCCGGTCCAGAGCCAGAGTTCTTCATCTTCGACCAGGTGAAGTTCAAGTCCGACATTTCCGGCTCCATGTTCAAGATCTACTCTGAACAAGGTTCGTGGATGTCCGACCAGGACATCGAAGGCGGCAACAAAGGCCACCGTCCAGGCGTCAAAGGCGGCTACTTCCCGGTTCCACCGTTCGACCACGACCACGAAATCCGTACCTCCATGTGCAACGCACTGGAAGAAATGGGCCTGACCGTCGAAGTTCACCACCACGAAGTGGCGACTGCCGGCCAGAACGAAATCGGCGTCAAGTTCAACACCCTGGTGAAGAAAGCCGACGAAACCCAAACCCTGAAGTACGTCGTGCACAACGTTGCCGATGCCTACGGCCGCACCGCTACCTTCATGCCTAAGCCGCTGTACGGCGACAACGGTTCGGGTATGCACGTGCACATGTCCATCTGGAAAGATGGCAAGAACACCTTCGCAGGCGAAGGCTATGCCGGCCTGTCCGACACCGCCCTGTACTTCATCGGCGGTATCATCAAGCACGGTAAGGCCCTGAACGGCTTCACCAACCCGGCGACCAACTCCTACAAGCGTCTGGTTCCAGGCTTCGAAGCTCCGGTAATGCTGGCCTACTCGGCTCGCAACCGTTCCGCTTCGATCCGTATTCCTTACGTGTCGAGCCCGAAAGCCCGCCGTATCGAAGCACGCTTCCCGGATCCGGCTGCCAACCCGTACCTGTGCTTCGCCGCACTGTTGATGGCTGGCCTGGACGGCATCCAGAACAAGATCCACCCTGGCGACGCCGCTGACAAAAACCTGTACGACCTGCCGCCTGAAGAGGCCAAAGAGATCCCACAAGTTTGCGGCAGCCTGAAAGAAGCCCTGGAAGAGCTGGACAAAGGTCGTGCGTTCCTGACCAAAGGCGGCGTTTTCAGCGACGACTTCATCGACGCTTACATCGCCCTGAAAAGCGAAGAAGAAATCAAGGTACGTACCTTCGTACACCCACTGGAATACGAGCTGTACTACAGCTGCTGATCCGGTAGCGCCCGCGCAAGCGGCGTGACAAAAGAGAGGCCTCCTTCGGGGGGCCTTTTTTATGTGCACGATTCGATGGCTGATCTGTTTCCCTGTGGGAGCGAGCTTGCTCGCGATGACGGACTGACATTCAACAACAATGTTGACTGAACCACCGCAATCGCGAGCAAGCTCGCTCCCACAGGGGATTGAGGCGTCCGCCAGATCTCCGTGAATCATGCGCAAATGTTTAGCGACTTGGGCCAACCACCAACCCTGACCTATGCTGCAACCCTACGTTTTCGTTTCCGGTTGTTTTTATGGGTCGCGGTTATCTGTTCATCCTGCTGCTGATCGTTCTGCCCGCCACGGCGCAGATCTACAAATACACGGACGCCAACGGCGCCACCGCGTACAGCAATCAACCGCCCGACGGCGTCAGCGCCCATCCGGTCGACTTGCCGCCCCTCAACAGCGTCGAGCGCCAGCCTCCCGGCGAAGTCGCACCTGCTGCCGAGGCCGGTCGTAAAGAACAGCCTCACAAGACCTATGAAGTGCTGGAGCTGACCGGCCTGCCCACCACCGAAGCCCTGCGCGCCAACAACGGCACGTTCACCATAACGGTGCTGATCAAGCCGCGCCTGCAAGCCCCCCACCTGTTGCAGCTACTGCTGGACGATCAGCCCTACGGCCAGCCAGGCAATGTGCCGATCCTGCAACTGGTGAACATCGATCGCGGCGAACACCGTCTCGCCGTACAAGTGATCGATGGCGAAAACGTTGTACAGCAGAGCCCTGCGGTGACATTCGCCATACAGCGGGTGCACAAGCCTTGAAGGCCTGGCTACTGATCGCCTGCCTGATCGCCCTGCCCGCCTCGGCAGAGGTCTTCATGTATGTCGACGCTCAGGGCAATCGGGTTTTCACCGACCAGCCAAAACCCGGTAACGCCAGGTGCGTACCGCTGACAAAGAGCAATCGAATAGCGGCCATCCCCACCGGTGCAACGCCGTTGAGTGCTGATAGCAGTCCTGAAGTTCAAGCGCCGTTCCACTATGACTTGTTGCGCATCCTGGTCCCGGAACCCGACGCCACCATCCGCAGCAACGCCGGTGAAGTCATCGTCAGCGCCACCAACGAGCCCGGCCTGCAACCCGGTCATCGCTACCGGTTGCTGCTCGACGGCCAGCCCACTGCCGAACCCGGCCTGAGCCCGGTGTTCCCGTTGAGCAACATCGATCGCGGCAGCCATACCCTGTCCGTGGAAATCCTCGACGAACAGGGACGCATCGTCGAACGCACCGCCAGCCAGCCTTTCCACATGCAACGCACGTCTCTCGCCCAGAAGCGCAGGATCAAACCCTGCACCCTCGAAGACTACGGCCAGCGACCGGAATGCCCGCTCAGCGACAAACCCGCCGAAGAAAAAAATCCTTTTCTGAGACTTTTCTAACCTCGTTCAGGTTTGCGCACTATATTGGTGCAGCTGCTTGCACCGTACTCACATTCCAACCCATTTTGGTTCGAAACTACCCGCGATAGCTGGCAGAACGCCACGCAAACGAGCGTCAAACGCCTGTTTCAGGCGCTGAACGCTTCTTTTCGGAGCCTTGGTTTGGTTTTTGCATTTTGCCCGTACCAGCGCTTTTTTCTTGCGCATGCTCTGCCCTAAAAGAGGTCCCGATGACCATAAGCGACGCACTCCACCGCTTGCTACTCGACAACCTCACCACTGCCACCATCCTGCTCGACGCCGAACTGCGCCTCGAGTACATGAACCCGGCGGCGGAGATGCTGCTGGCCATCAGCGGTCAGCGCAGCCATGGGCAGTTCATCAGTGAGTTGTTTACCGAATCGACCGAAGCGCTGAATTCGTTGCGCCAGGCCGTCGAACAAGCGCACCCGTTCACCAAACGCGAAGCCATGCTCACCGCCCTCACCGGCCAGACCCTGACCGTCGACTACGCGGTAACGCCGATCCTGAGCAACGGCGACACAATGCTGCTGCTCGAAGTCCACCCTCGTGACCGCCTGCTGCGGATCACCAAGGAAGAAGCACAGCTTTCCAAGCAGGAAACCAGCAAGATGCTGGTGCGCGGCCTGGCCCATGAAATCAAGAACCCGCTGGGCGGGATTCGCGGCGCGGCACAATTGCTGGCCCGGGAACTGCCGGAAGAAAGCCTGCGCGACTACACCAACGTCATCATCGAAGAAGCCGACCGCCTGCGTAATCTGGTGGACCGCATGCTCGGCTCCAACAAGTTGCCGTCGCTGGCCATGTGCAATGTCCACGAAGTGCTGGAGCGCGTCTGCCATCTCGTAGAAGCCGAAAGCCAGGGCTGCATCACCTTGGTGCGCGACTACGACCCAAGCATCCCCGACGTCCTGATCGACCGCGAGCAAATGATTCAGGCCGTGCTGAACATCGTGCGCAACGCCATGCAGGCCATCAGCAGCCAGAACGAGCTGCGCCTGGGTCGCATCAGTCTGCGCACCCGCGCCATGCGCCAGTTCACCATCGGCCACGTGCGCCATCGCCTGGTGACCAAGATCGAGATCATCGACAACGGTCCGGGCATCCCTGCAGAACTTCAGGAAACCATTTTCTTCCCCATGGTCAGCGGACGTCCGGACGGTACCGGACTGGGCCTGGCCATTACCCAGAACATCATCAGCCAGCACCAGGGCCTGATCGAATGTGACAGCCACCCCGGCCACACCACCTTCTCGATCTTTCTGCCACTGGAACAAGGAGCCACATCGACATGAGCCGTAGTGAAACCGTGTGGATCGTCGATGACGACCGTTCTATCCGTTGGGTCCTGGAAAAAGCCCTGCAGCAGGAAGGCATGACCACGCAAAGCTTCGACAGCGCCGATGGTGTGATGAGCCGCCTGGCGCGCCAGCAGCCGGACGTGATCATTTCCGACATCCGCATGCCCGGCGCCAGCGGCCTGGACCTTCTGGCGCGGATTCGCGAGCAGCATCCACGACTGCCGGTCATCATCATGACCGCTCACTCCGATCTGGACAGCGCTGTCGCGTCCTATCAGGGCGGCGCTTTCGAGTACCTGCCCAAGCCGTTCGACGTCGACGAAGCGGTTTCCCTGGTCAAACGCGCCAACCAGCACGCCCAGGAACAACAAGGCCTGGAAGTCGCCCCGACCCTGACCCGCACCCCGGAAATCATCGGCGAAGCGCCGGCGATGCAGGAAGTATTTCGCGCCATCGGGCGCTTGAGCCACTCCAACATCACCGTACTGATCAACGGCGAATCGGGTACCGGTAAAGAGCTGGTGGCCCACGCCCTGCACCGTCACAGTCCGCGGGCAGCGTCGCCGTTCATCGCGCTGAACATGGCGGCGATCCCCAAAGACCTCATGGAATCCGAACTGTTCGGCCACGAGAAAGGCGCATTCACCGGCGCGGCCAACCTGCGGCGCGGGCGCTTCGAACAGGCTGACGGCGGCACGCTGTTCCTCGATGAAATCGGTGACATGCCTGCCGACACCCAGACCCGCTTGCTTCGCGTACTGGCTGATGGCGAGTTCTACCGCGTCGGCGGTCATGTGCCGGTGAAGGTCGATGTGCGCATCATCGCCGCGACTCACCAGAATCTGGAAACCCTGGTGCATGCCGGAAAGTTCCGTGAGGACTTGTTCCATCGCCTCAACGTGATCCGCATCCACATCCCGCGCCTGTCGGACCGTCGCGAAGACATCCCGACCCTGGCCAAGCACTTCCTCGGCCGCGCCGCCCAGGAGCTGGCGGTCGAGCCGAAGCTGCTGAAAAGCGAAACCGAGGAATACCTGAAGAACTTGCCGTGGCCCGGCAACGTGCGGCAGCTGGAGAACACCTGCCGCTGGATCACAGTGATGGCTTCGGGTCGCGAAGTGCACATCGGCGACCTGCCGCCGGAGCTGCTGAGCCTGCCACAGGATTCGGCGCCCGTGACCAACTGGGAACAGGCCCTGCGCCAGTGGGCCGACCAGGCGCTGGCCCGCGGTCAGTCGAGCCTGCTCGACAGCGCCGTGCCGGCCTTCGAGCGGATCATGATCGAGACCGCCCTCAAACACACCGCCGGCCGCCGCCGCGATGCCGCCGTATTGCTGGGCTGGGGGCGCAACACCCTGACCCGCAAGATCAAGGAATTGGGGATGAAGGTGGATGGTGGGGATGATGATGAGGGGGATGAGGCTTAAACAGTCTGTAGTTAATCGCGGCTAGTTAGATCCAATCGCGAGCAAGCTCGCTCCCACAGGGTTAATTGGTGTTCACACAATCGTGACAACACTGAATATCCACTGTGGGAGCGAGCTTGCTCGCGATGCTTTTTGGGTTATCAGTGCACCGCCGCAATGCACCGTGAACCGCAATCGCGCACGAAAACAGCTTCGAATCCCCACCTGCTTTCGCAATCGAATCCCTTTCGAAAAAACACGAAAGCCCCGAATCTCGGGGCTTTCAGCGTTTCAAACCGGTTTTTTGTTTCTCTTTGTGAAAATTGGCACGCCCCCTGCAATAACCCTTTCAAGTGAATCAGATCACTTACCCGGTTTCGGGGACCTTGGTACAGGCAGGCCGGGGATTCCCCTCTTTACACCGGGCTCACATCGCATCCGCGACGAGCCCAGCCGTTTTGGGGTCCTTGGTACAGGCAGGCCGGGGATTCCCTCTTTACACCGGG
The DNA here is from genome assembly GCF_056402155.1 of Pseudomonas sp. P4_C1. NCBI lineage: Bacteria > Pseudomonadati > Pseudomonadota > Gammaproteobacteria > Pseudomonadales > Pseudomonadaceae > Pseudomonas > Pseudomonas sp. P4_C1. The sequence goes on along the minus strand of NZ_JBFUHY010000001.1, from coordinate 175,187 downwards.
TTCAGACGCGATGCGCGAACCCTCCCGTTTTGGGGACCTTGGTACAGGCAGGCCGGGGATTCCCCTCTTTTATTGCTCCCGGAGATGGATCTCCAGCCGCCAGCGGTCATCGACCTCGCTACCGGTCCACTCGCCCTGCAGGGGCCGGGCCGCCACCAGTGTCAGCAACAACCCCCCATCGCTCAAACGTACCCGCCAGTTCACGTCCTTGCCGCCGAGCTTGAGCTGGCCTTTCTGCGCCTTGCCCTCGGCGCCAAACAGCAGCGCGACACTGCCATCAACCATCTCGCCGTGGGTCTTGGGTTCGTTGTTGAACCACACCACCAGCCCGTCGCTCGTCACCTCAACCTGCTGCAACTGGCTGGGGTCTGGCGTAGTCAGGCGACCGATCATCATCCCGACCATCACCCCGACAATCGCCAGCGAGCCCATTACCCGCAGGAATAGTTTCGAACGCACGCCTTCTGGCGGCGTAGAATGCGCGTCATCTTTACCTTCGGAGCCGTGCATGTTTCACGTCATCCTTTTCCAACCAGAAATTCCGCCGAATACCGGCAACGTTATCAGGCTGTGCGCCAACAGTGGCTGCCACCTGCATTTGATCGAACCGCTGGGCTTCGAGATGGACGACAAGCGCCTGCGCCGGGCCGGCCTCGATTACCACGAGTATGCCACCCTGCAACGCCACGCGGACCTGGCCAGTTGCCTGGAAAGCCTCGGCCATCCGCGGGTATTCGCCTTCACCACCAAGGGTTCGCGGCCGTTCCACGATGCCAGCTTCGCCCCGGGCGATGCGTTCCTGTTCGGCCCGGAAAGCCGGGGCTTGCCCGCAGAGGTGCTGGACGCCCTGCCCGGCGAGCAACGCCTGCGCCTGCCGATGCGCGAGGGCTGCCGCAGCCTGAACCTGTCCAATACCGTGGCAGTGGCCGTGTACGAAGCCTGGCGTCAGAACGACTTCAAATAACACCGCATAAAAAATGTGGGAGCGAGCTTGCTCGCGATGGCGGTGCATCAGTCAACATTGATGTTGAAGCTGGTGACCTCATCGCGAGCAAGCTCGCTCCCACAGTATTGAAACGCTTTTATTGAACGGTCGGAGTCTCGCCAGCAGCCTGCATGCGTTGCAGCTCTTGCGCGTACAGCGCATCGAAGTTCACCGGAGCCAGCATCAGTGCCGGGAACGAACCGCGGGTCACCAGGCTGTCCAGGGTTTCGCGAGCGTACGGGAACAGGATATTCGGGCAGAACGCACCCAGGGTGTGGCTCATCGAAGCGTCATCCAGGTTCTTGATCAGGAAGATCCCGGCCTGTTGCACTTCAGCGATGAACGCCACTTCGTCACCGTTTTTCACGGTAACCGACAGGGTCAGCACGACTTCGTGGAAGTCGGCTTCCAGCGTCTTCTGACGGGTGTTCAGATCCAGACCGACGCTCGGCTCCCACTGCTGGCGGAAGATCGCCGGGCTTTTCGGAGCTTCGAAGGACAGGTCACGCACATAAATGCGCTGCAAGGAGAATTGCGGTGCAGTTTCTTCTTCGTTCGCAGCAGTGTTCTGTTGGTCAGTCATCGCAGATCCTTCTTGATCCAGGGTTCTTTTAGGTTTGCTTGTTTGGGGTATTACCGTCAGGCCCTGAGCAGCGTGTCGAGCTTGCCGGCACGCTCCAGGGCGAACAAATCATCACAACCGCCCACGTGGGTGCTGCCGATCCAGATTTGCGGCACGGACGTACGCCCGGCCTTCTGGGCCATCGCAGCGCGCACCTGCGGCTTGCCATCGACCTTGATCTCTTCGAAGGCCACGCCTTTGTTCTCGAGCAGGTACTTGGCTCGCGAGCAGAAAGGGCAGTAATCGCTGGAATAGACGACGACGCTACTCATATCACTTCACCAGCGGCAGATTGTCGGCTTTCCAGCTGGAGATACCACCGGACAGCTTGGCGGCAGTGAAGCCGGATTTCATCAGCTCGCGGGCGTGGGTGCCGGCGGTCTGGCCCATGGCGTCGACCAGGATGATGGTCTTGGCCTTGTGCTTTTCCAGTTCGCCAACGCGGGCGGCCAGTTTGTCCTGAGGAATGTTCACCGCACCGACAATGTGACCGGCGGCGAAATCCTTGGTCGGACGAATGTCGATCACCACGCCTGCGTCCTTGTTGACCAGCCCGGTCAGTTCGCCGGTGCTCAGGCTACGGCCGCCGCCCTGCATTTGATAGGCAATCAGCAACGCCAGCAGTACGACGAAGATACCGACGAGAATGTAATGGTTAGTGGCGAATTCAATCAGGTGAGCAACCATCGAAGGAGGTTCCAGGGCGTTAAAATGTCGGCCAGTATACACAGCCACTATGGTGGGCCAAACCCCGTCCGGCGGTGACGTGGCCGGAACTTCGCTTTAAACTGCCACTCCCTTTTCCATTACCCCTTTTACCTCAGCCACGAGTGGATTCCATGACTACCACGCCTAAACCTTTGGTCCTGATCATTCTCGACGGCTTCGGTCACAGTGAGAGCCCTGAATCCAACGCCATCTTCGCCGCGAAGAAGCCCGTACTGGACCGCCTGTGGGCCACCGTGCCGAACGGCCTGATCTCCGGCAGCGGCATGGACGTCGGCCTGCCGGATGGCCAGATGGGCAACTCCGAAGTCGGCCACATGAACCTGGGCGCCGGCCGCGTGGTGTATCAGGACTTCACGCGCGTCACCAAATCGATCCGCGACGGCGAGTTCTTCGAGAACCCGACCATCTGCGCCGCCGTGGACAAAGCCGTCGCCGCCGGCAAAGCCGTGCATTTCATGGGTCTGCTGTCCGATGGCGGCGTGCACAGCCACCATGATCACCTGGTCGCCATGGCCGAACTGGCCTTCAAGCGCGGTGCGCAAAACATCTACCTGCACGCCTTCCTCGACGGCCGCGATACTCCGCCAAAAAGCGCGCAGTCATCGATCGAGCTGCTCGACGCGACCTTCCAGGCCCTGGGCAAAGGCCGGATCGCCAGCATCATCGGCCGCTACTACGCCATGGACCGCGACAACCGTTGGGACCGTGTGTCCCAGGCCTACAACCTGATTGTCGATGGCCAGGGCGAATTCAACGCCGCCACCGCCCAGGAAGGCCTGCAAGCGGCATACGAGCGTGGCGAGAGCGACGAATTCGTCAAGGCCACCTCCATCGGCGAGCCGGTAAAAGTCGAAGACGGCGATGCCGTGGTGTTCATGAACTTCCGCGCCGACCGTGCCCGCGAGCTGACCCGCGTGTTCGTCGAAGACAACTTCAGTGAGTTCGAGCGTGCCCGCCAGCCGAAACTGGCCGGTTTTGTCATGCTGACCCAATACGCCGCCAGCATCCCTGCGCCTTCGGCTTTCGCTGCCGGCAGCCTGGAAAACGTGCTGGGCGACTACCTGGCGAAAAACGGCAAGACCCAGCTGCGCATCGCTGAAACCGAAAAATATGCCCACGTGACCTTCTTCTTCTCCGGCGGCCGCGAAGAACCGTTCCCGGGCGAAGAGCGCATCCTGATTCCGTCGCCGAAAGTCGCCACCTATGACTTGCAACCGGAAATGAGCGCACCGGAAGTCACCGACCGCATCGTCGACGCCATCGAAAACCAGCGTTACGACGTGATCGTGGTCAACTACGCCAACGGCGACATGGTCGGCCACAGCGGCGTGTTCGAAGCGGCGGTCAAGGCCGTTGAATGCCTGGACCTGTGCGTGGGTCGCATCGTCGATGCGCTGGAAAAGGTCGGTGGCGAAGCGCTGATCACGGCTGACCATGGTAACGTCGAGCAGATGTCCGATGAGACCACTGGCCAGGCGCACACTGCGCACACCACCGAGCCGGTGCCATTCATCTATGTCGGCAAGCGCGACCTGAAGGTCCGCGAAGGCGGCGTGCTGGCGGACGTGGCGCCGACCATGCTGAAGTTGCTGGGCCTTGAGCAACCGGCGGAAATGACCGGGACTTCGATTCTGGTCTGATTGGATCTCCAAAACGCCACAAAACCTGTGGGAGCGAGCTTGCTCGCGATAGCAATCTGACAGCCAACATCTATGTTGAATGATCGGACGCCATCGCGAGCAATCGAGCGTCGACCGGCTGCTCCCACAGTGGTTTTGGGGTGTTTTCAGGGACAACTTCGATCCAGTCATCACACAGTCAGAAATGGGCATTTTTTTTGCCGCCCATGGCGGGCATACTAGGCCGTCCCTTTCCCTGGTGCCGCCCGCCCCTATGCTTCGCGTCCTGATAGCCCTGACTCTGACATGCCTGCTCCAACCGGCCTTTGCTGACGAGCGCGCAGACACCCAACAACAGTTGGACGCCACGCGTCAGGACATTGCCGAGTTGAAGAAACTGCTGGGCAAGCTGCAGGAAGAGAAGTCCGGTGTGCAGAAAGAGCTCAAGGGCACCGAAACCGAGATGGGCAAGCTCGAGAAACAGGTCGAAGCCCTGCAAAAAGAGTTGAAGAAAAGCGAAGCCGAGCTACAGCGCCTCGATGCAGAGAAAAAAAAACTCCAGAGCGCGCGCACTGAACAGCAACGACTGATCGCCATGCAGGCCCGGGCGGCCTACCAGAACGGTCGTCAGGAATACCTCAAGCTGCTGCTCAACCAGCAAAACCCGGAAAAATTCGCCCGTACCCTCACCTATTACGACTACCTGAGCCAGGCTCGCCTGGAGCAACTGAAAAACTTCAACGAAACCCTGCGCCAACTGTCAAATGTCGAGAAAGATATCGCCATGCAGCAGGCGCAATTGCTGGTGCAGCAAAGCAGCCTCGACACCCAGCGTGGCGAACTCGAGAAAGTTCGCCAGGAGCGCCAGCAAGTCCTGGCCAAGCTCAATGACGACGTAAAGGCTCGCGATCAGAAACTGGCGGCGCGCGAGCAGGATCAGGCAGACCTGTCTAAAGTCCTTAAAACCATTGAAGAAACTCTTGCCCGCCAGGCTCGCGAGGCAGAAGAAGCGCGGCAAAAAGCGCTGATTGCCCAGCAGGAAGCCGAAAAAAAGCGTTTACGTGAGGCCCAGGCGCAGGCAGATGCCAGCGACGATGCCCCACGCAAACCAGTCAGATCGACACCAGGCGCACTGGTTTCCAGTTCCGGCGAGACCTTTGGCGGCCCGTTTGCATCAACCCGCGGCAAACTTCCCTGGCCTGTCGATGGTCGACTGCTGGCGCGCTACGGTGAAAGCCGTGGCGACGATGCCCGGACCAAGTGGGATGGCGTGATGATCGGCGCGTCTGCCGGCAGCACCGTGCATGCGGTGCATGGTGGTCGCGTAGTGTTTGCCGACTGGCTGCGAGGCGCCGGGTTGCTGGTGATCCTCGACCACGGCAACGGTTTTTTGAGTCTTTATGGTCACAACCAGACGCTGCTCAAGTCTGCGGGTGATGTGGTTAAAGCCGGTGAGTCCATCTCCACTGTCGGCAACAGTGGTGGGCAGGACACGCCAGCGCTGTATTTTGCTATTCGTCAGCAGGGTCACCCGAGTGATCCGGCGCAATGGTGCCGCGCGCAAGGATAAGCGCGTTACCTAATTCAGGAGTTTGTTAGACATGCTGCATTTGTCCCGCCTTACCTCGTTGGCCCTGACGATCGCCCTGGTGATCGGCGCGCCTCTGGCGTTTGCCGCTCAACCAGCCCCGGCGGTTGCGCCTGCGGGCACTGCTGCGACCACCAAGGCGCCACTGCCGCTGGATGAGTTGCGTACCTTTGCCGAGGTGATGGACCGGATCAAAGCCGCTTATGTCGAACCGGTGGATGACAAGACCCTGCTGGAAAACGCCATCAAGGGCATGCTCAGCAACCTCGATCCGCATTCGGCCTACCTCGGCCCTGAAGATTTCGCCGAGTTGCAGGAAAGCACCAGCGGGGAATTCGGTGGCCTGGGTATCGAAGTCGGCGCCGAAGACGGCTTCATCAAGGTGGTTTCGCCCATCGATGACACCCCGGCCTCCAAGGCCGGCATCCAGGCCGGTGACTTCATCGTCAAGATCAACGGCCAACCGACCCGTGGCCAGAGCATGACCGAAGCCGTGGACAAGATGCGCGGCAAGATCGGCCAGAAAATCACCCTGACCCTGGTGCGCGACGGCGGCACACCGTTCGACGTGACCCTGACCCGCGCCGTCATTCAGGTGAAGAGCGTGAAGAGCCAGCTGCTGGAATCGGGCTACGGCTATATCCGCATCACCCAGTTCCAGGTCAAGACCGGCGAAGAGGTTTCCAAGGCCCTGGCCAAGCTGCGCAAGGACAACGGCAAGAAGCTCAAGGGCATCATTCTCGACCTGCGCAACAACCCGGGCGGGGTGCTGCAGGCGGCGGTCGAAGTGGTCGACCACTTCATCACCAAGGGCCTGATCGTTTACACCAAGGGCCGTATTGCCAACTCCGAGCTGCGCTTCTCTGCCACCGGCAAGGACGAAAGCGAAGCCGTGCCAATGGTCGTGCTGATCAACGGCGGCAGCGCTTCGGCTTCGGAAATTGTCGCCGGCGCCCTGCAGGACCAGAAACGCGCCGTGCTGATGGGCACCACCAGTTTCGGCAAAGGCTCGGTACAGACGGTTCTGCCGCTCAACAACGAGCGCGCATTGAAGATCACCACGGCGTTGTATTACACACCGAACGGCCGCTCCATCCAGGCCCAGGGCATCGTCCCGGACATCGAAGTGCGCAAGGCCAAGATCACCAGCGAGCAAGACGGCGACTACTTCAAGGAAGCCGACTTGCAGGGCCACCTGGGCAATGGCAACGGCGGCGCCGACAAACCGACCGGTTCCAGCGGCAAAGCCAAGCCGATGCCGCAGGACGACGATTACCAATTGGCCCAGGCCCTGAGCCTGCTCAAAGGGCTGAGCATCACGTCCGGCCGTTGAGATGCTTCTGCGGTTGCTGATCGGGCTGTTGTGTTGTCTGGCGGGGGTTGCTCACGCAGAACCCGTCGGATCGACGCCCCACAAAGCCTACCTGAGTCTGATCATCGATGACCTGGGGCAGAACCTGCCCCGGGATCGCCGCGTGCTGGCCCTGCCCGGCCCGGTGACCACGGCAATCATGCCCGACACGCCCCACGCCACCGAATTCGCCCGCGAAGCCCATCGCGCCGGCAAGATCGTCATTCTGCACATGCCTATGGATCCGGCCACCGGACCGTTCGCCTGGCATCCCGAGCTGCCCGTCGAGGAGCTGGAAAAACGCCTGAACGCCGCGTTCAATATGGTCCCGTACACCAGCGGCATCAACAACCACATGGGCAGCCGCATGACCGCCCAGCAACCGGCCATGGCCTGGCTGATGGCCGAGTTGCAACGTCGGCACAAGTTCTTTGTCGACAGCCGTACCAGCGCTCAGACGGTGGCGGCCGCCGAGGCGCAGAAGGTTGGTTTGGCGAGTGTTTCGCGGGATGTGTTTCTGGATGACGAGCCAACGGAAGCGGCGATCTTCACGCAGCTACAGACTGCAATCAGCCTGGCGCGCAAGCAGGGTTCGGCAGTGATGATCGGGCATCCGTATCCGCAGACGTTGGCGGTGCTGGAGCGTGAACTGCCCAAGCTGAAAGCTCAGGGAATTGACTGGATCGATATCAAAATGATGATCAGCGTGCGGGGCAATCGGGCGATGGCTGGGCATGGGAAGGACGGCATTTACCGGACCCCGCACGGTAATTGACCCATTTGTTTGTTTACCACCACCTCCAGGCTGACGGATTCATTGCGCAAGGACTTTGCGCCGGTCATTGCGCTGTGGCCGACTCTATAAATATGTACCACCTACCCCTTTGAATAATGATCACACTACGTCGAGACTTTAAATGACGCAGTAGTCATTCGTGTCTGCTTGCCCAAAACCACAAATATCCATAACCAAGGATTGGTCATGAAATTCAAACAGCTCAGTTTTATTCTTTACTTTATCAGTCACTTCTTTTTGTTCGCTGAAGCCGCACAAAAAGATCTCGGAGAGAATTTAAAGAACGGTTCTCGCTCCCAATCGTTAACCAACAATGACAACCAGTATTCACGCTGGACCGGCGTTGGGCTTCTCAGTACGCCCAATGGTACTTGTACCGCAGCGTTGATCGATACCCGGGGTGTTGGGTGGACGACTACTGCACCCGCTTATGTCATCACTGCCGGCCACTGTGTAGTAGCTGAATATGGCACTTCAAGGTTGAATCATGAGCTAAATGCAAGCGTGGCTTTCAATTACTTTCAAGATACAGCTGACAACCACAAAACTTACAAAGTTCGTACGGCCATCTGGACAAGCATGCTGGGGACGGATCTGGCGATACTCGAGCTTGAAAATCCTCTGTCTGCATTGTTACAAGACCAGATCATGCCTCTCGAGTTCTCACCTACGCCTCCCTTGTTCTCTCATGATGTGCTTAATGTCGGAACTCCCGGCACCTTCAACAACAGGACTCTGCGCTTGAGTGCCTGCGCACAGGAAGTGTCCAGGACTATCTCAGGCGTACCACCTGCATTTCCCGGAGGTTTGGTGAACGAGTGCAAGGATCTGGATTATGGAAGCTCAGGCAGCCCAATGGTTGATCGGCAGACAAACCAAATCACGAGCATCGTTTCCGAACGCCATTACGGTTTTTCACCTGCGTTCCTGTCAAGCTGCTTCATAAATGGAATATTCAGCAATGGCACTGAAAACTGCGACCTGCAACAAATCAACGTGAACGTTGACTTTGAGAGCTTGTTTTTCAGGACCAAGCTTCGGCCTGAAGTTGACCCTTCGGGCAATGAACTTATGCCAACATGGAATTTTACATTCAGTATCGATACTCCATATTATCGATACAAGACTGTACGAGATGCGCAAAGTTGCGAAAAACCTGAAGGCTATAGCGCCGCAATCAGCGCTACAAAGGGTCATATCAACGATTCTGTAGGTCCCGAAACGCGCATGCATGTACTGTGCATAATAGGTGTGCGTTCAATAGAGAAAAACCTTACAACGGCATTACTGAAAAATGCATTCACCCATGCTGCACATCTTGCAGAACCCGCTCCTGAACCAGCGTTTGGCTACAATGAAAAATTCACATCGCTGCAATGGAAAGGTGCATACCCTGATTTCAGTTCGCATTTTTTCTATACAACCCTTGTCGATAGCACTCCCTGTGCCGACTTTCGAGATACACGGTACAAGAAAGCAGCGGAGCTCGAGTTGCTGTCGCCAGATAGCCCATTGAAAATATGTAGTTACGCCAGCAATGAGTCAGACCTGCAACCCTCTGCAACGCGGTTTGATCTGATAACGCCACCCACTACGGATCAATAACACGTTCCGCGGGAACAGAATTTTACCACCCGGGTATCAGAGATACCGCGCCATGATCTCGTCGACCACGCCTTCCTTGCGCAGCTGATCCAGTGCTGCTTGCAGCTTGGCGACGGTTTCGTCCGGCACGTCCTTGTTCAGCGCCAGGTACAGCTCGGCACTGTTGAATCGCAGCACGGTCTTGAGTCCGGTTACACCATCCTGCCGCGCCAGATACCGCCCGGCAGGATCACCGGTGGCCCACAGGTCGATCTGGCCGTTGACCAGTTTTTTCGCGTTGTCCTGATCACGCAGCACAACGATCGGGTTGAGGCCTTGCTTGGCCAGCGTCTCGGCAATCGCGTCACCCTTGTAGGCGCCGATCTTGTACTTGCGCGCGTCATTCAAGGTTTCGAGGGTGATCTTGCTGTCAGCCTTGGCCAGCATGATCCAGTCGTCCGGGCCAATCGGGCCGACCCATTTGAAGAGCTTTTCGCGGTCCGGCAGTCGCGCCATGACGAACACGCCATACCCGGGTTTCTCCAGGGCGAGTTTGTAGATTCGCTCCCAAGGGAAACGTAGCGTCAGGCTGTAGGTAATGTCGGCGCGCTTGAAGATCTCGCGGACGATATCGGTGGCGATGCCATTGATGTTGTCGTCCTGAGCGAAGTTCTTGCCGTTCTTCGCCATGTTGTATGGCGGGAAGTTTTCCGTCAGCAACACCAGGTCGGTATCGGAACGATCTGCAGCGTGTGCCCCGTTAATGAACAACAGAGAGGCACTGGCGAGAACGAGTAGAAAGCGTTTAAGCATGTCTGGCTACCGAAATCCATGGCGTACCCAAGAGTGCCTTGGGCCCGCCATGATGTCCACTAGCCTGTATGTTTAACGCATCACGATTCCGCGATGAGCCATATAGGCCTTGGCTTCCTGCACGGTGTATTCGCCGAAGTGGAAAATACTTGCCGCCAATACCGCACTGGCGTGGCCTTCGATAATACCGTCAGCCAGGTGCTGCAGGTTGCCGACACCGCCGGAGGCGATCACCGGAATGCCCAGCGCATCGCTGATGGCGCGGGTGACGCCCAGGTCGAAACCGTTTTTCATGCCGTCCTGGTCCATGCTGGTCAGCAGGATTTCGCCGGCACCCAGGCCTTCCATTTTCTTCGCCCACTCAACGGCATCGAGACCGGTTGGCTTGCGACCGCCATGGGTGAAGATTTCCCAGCGCGGGGTTTCGCCCGGCCCGGAAACCTTCTTCGCATCGATGGCTACCACTATGCATTGCGAACCGAAATGCTGCGCGGCTTCGCCAACGAATTCCGGGTTGAACACCGCGGCGGTGTTGATCGAAACCTTGTCTGCGCCGGCATTGAGCAGGTTGCGGATGTCCTGCACGGTGCGTACGCCGCCACCCACGGTCAGTGGGATGAACACCTGGCTGGCCATGCGTTCGACGGTGTGCAGCGTGGTGTCGCGGCCGTCGACGCTGGCGGTGATGTCGAGAAAGGTAATCTCGTCGGCGCCCTGCTCATCGTAGCGACGGGCAATTTCCACCGGGTCACCGGCGTCGCGGATGTTTTCGAACTTCACACCCTTGACCACCCGGCCGTTGTCCACGTCCAGGCAAGGGATGATGCGTTTGGCCAGGGCCATGGTCGTTTCCTCAGCCTTTGTACGAATCGCAGAAAGCTTGCGCTTCGGCGACATCGAGGGTGCCTTCGTAGATCGCCCGGCCGGTGATCGCGCCGATGATGCCTGGCGCCTTGGCGTCGAGCAGGGTCTTGATGTCACCCAAGTTGTGGATGCCGCCGGAAGCGATCACCGGGATCTTTGTTGCAGCAGCCAGCGCGGCGGTAAACGGTACGTTGCAGCCCTGCATCATGCCGTCTTTGGCGATGTCGGTATAAACGATGGCGGACACGCCGTCGGCTTCGAACTGCTTGGCCAGGTCGATCACCTGAATGGTGCTGATCTCAGCCCAGCCATCGGTGGCGACGAAACCGTCCTTGGCGTCCAGGCCAACGATCACCTTGCCCGGGAACGCGCGGCAGGCTTCGGCGACGAAGGCCGGATCTTTCACGGCCTTGGTGCCGATGATCACGTAGCTCACGCCCGCTTTCACATAGTGCTCGATGGTTTCCAGGGAACGGATACCGCCGCCGATCTGGATCGGCAGGTTCGGGTAGCGCCTGGCAATGGCCGTCACCACTTCGCCGTTGACCGGCTGGCCTTCGAAAGCGCCGTTCAGGTCGACCAGATGCAGACGGCGGCAACCGCCCTCCACCCACTTGGCAGCCATGCTCACCGGGTCATCGGAGAACACCGTGGAATCTTCCATGCGGCCCTGGCGCAGACGAACACAGGCACCGTCTTTAAGATCGATAGCGGGAATAATCAGCATCTGGCAAACCTTCAAATTTGAATGTTCAGCTTGGCTCGGAAATCAGTTTTTCTCGAGCGCCCACAGGTCGCTTTCGATGCTTTCGAACCTCTCTTTGAGGTGCGCCTGTACATCGAAAATCGCCCTGTTGTAATAATGCGGAGCAATTTCACGGGTAAACAGCTCAAGAATCTCAGCCGCCTCGAACGAGCCGAGGTCGAGTTCGAAGCGGTCTTCCATGAAACGCTTGATCTTGCGATTGGCCTCGTTCTCCTGCTCGGGAGTGAGGGTCAGAATCGGCGGTTTCTTTTTGATTGCCATTTACCAGCGACCGTCCCACGCAGCGAAGTTCTGCAGCAACTGCAGGCCATGGGTATGGCTTTTCTCCGGGTGGAACTGCACGGCGAAACGCGAGCCTTCGGCCAGCGCCGCGGCAAAATCGACACCGTAGTGACCGCCACCCACCACCTGCCGCGCGTTGGCGGCAGCGATGTAGTAGCTGTGCACGAAGTAGAACCGCGCCAGGTCCGGAATGTCGTGCCACAGCGGGTGACTGACCTTCTGCTTCACTTCGTTCCAGCCCATGTGCGGGACTTTCAGGTGTTCGCCGTCTTCGACCAGATCCTTGCCGAAGAACTTCACTGCGCCCGGGAACAGGCCGATGCAGTCGACGCCATCGTTCTCTTCGCTGGTGTCGAGCAAGGCTTGCATGCCCACGCAGATACCAAGGAACGGACGGTCCTGGCTGACTTCACGCACCAGCGAATCGAAGCCGAGGCGACGGATCTCCGCCATGCAATCGCGAATCGCGCCGACGCCGGGGAAAACCACCCGGTCGGCTTCGCGAATCACGTTGGCATCGCTGGTGATCAGCACCTTGCCGGCACCGACGTGCTCGAGGGCCTTGGCCACCGAGTGCAGGTTGCCCATGCCGTAATCGATAACCGCGACTGTCTGCATTACAGGACGCCCTTGGTCGATGGCATTTGCCCGGCCATGCGGTCATCGAGCTCGACGGCCATGCGCAGGGCGCGGCCGAAAGCCTTGAACACGGTTTCGATCTGGTGGTGGGTGTTGCTGCCACGCAGGTTGTCGATGTGCAGGCTGACCAGCGCATGGTTGACGAAACCCTGGAAGAACTCCTGGAACAGGTCAACGTCGAAGCCGCCTACGGTGGCGCGGGTGTACGGCACGTGCATCTGCAGGCCTGGGCGACCGGAGAAGTCGATCACCACGCGCGACAGCGCTTCATCGAGCGGCACGTAGGCGTGGCCGTAGCGACGGATGCCTTTCTTGTCGCCGATGGCTTTGGCAAACGCCTGGCCGAGGGTGATACCGACGTCTTCCACCGTGTGGTGGTCATCGATATGCAGGTCGCCCTTGCTGACAATATCCAGGTCGATCAACCCGTGACGGGCGATCTGGTCCAGCATGTGCTCAAGAAAAGGAACACCGATATCGAATCGGGCCTTTCCGGTGCCATCGAGGTTGATCGAGGCTTTGATCTGGGTTTCCAGAGTGTCGCGCTCGACAGACGCCTTACGTTCGGCCATCACCAGCTCCGCAAAATCATTGGGCGAAAAAGGCAGCCATTATAGGCGTGCGGGCGCCAAACAGAAACACGAGAGGTGATATCCCTGACGGAGTGAATTCGGGGGTGCCGACGATAGACATGTCCATACAAGCCATTTCAGACACCCAAAACAACTGTAGGAGCAGCCGGTCGACGCTCGACTGCTCGCGATGAGGCCCTCACATTCAACATCATTGTCGACTGTCAGACCGCTATCGCGAGCAGGCTCGCTCCTACAGGGGGAGTGCGTTTTACTTAGTGAAACAGCACCGCCGTCTTCTGCAAGGTCACCCAAACACCCCACGCCAGCGGAATGCCCACCACCAGCCACGCCGCAACCGCCAGCGGCTTGGTGCCCGGCGCGGCTTTCCACTCCAGCGACGTGCTGCTGTCAGCGCCTTTGTCGTGACCCAATGCCTGTTCGGCGGCCAGTTCGGCGTCGGTCATGAAGTACTTGTCCGCCACCGGACGCACCAGCAGGTTGCACAGGAAACCCAGCACCAGCAGGCCGGCGAGGATGTACAGGGTGATGTCGTACGCCGCTGCGCGCTCGACGCCGATGCTCAGCTGATATTCACGCAGGTAGTTCACCAGCACTGGACCGAGCACACCGGCAGCCGCCCACGCCGTCAGCAGTCGACCGTGGATCGCACCGACCATTTGCGTACCGAACAGGTCCGCCAGATACGCCGGAACAGTCGCGAAACCACCGCCATACATCGACAGGATGATGCAGAACGCCGCCACGAACAGCGCGACATTGCCCAGGTGGCCGAGGTTCGGAATCAGTGCGTACAGGGCAAAACCCAGGGCGAAGAACACGAAGTAGGTGTTTTTGCGGCCCAGGTAATCCGAGAACGAAGCCCAGAAGAAACGCCCGCCGATGTTGAACAGGCTCAGCAAACCGGTGAAACCGGCAGCGATGGCGGCGATTGAAGCCAGTTGTGAAGCATCGAGTTGACCGAATGCCAGGTCATTGCCCAGCAACTTGCCACCGAACACTTCCTGCAACAGCGGCGACGCCATGCCGAGGATGCCGATACCGGCCGATACGTTCAGGCACAGCACCAGCCACACCAGACGGAACTGCGGCGTCTTCCAGGCCACATTCACGTGAACATGACGATGAGTGATCATTGCGTTCGAGGCTTTTTTCGCCGGGGCGGTCCAGCCTTCAGGCTTCCAGCCGGTTGGTGGGACGCGATAGGACAACGCGCCACCGATCATGAACACGAAGTAGATCGCGGCCATCACCAGGAAGCTCTGCCACACGCCGACGCTGGTTGGCGAAGCGAAATGCCCCATCAACGCCGCCGCCAGTGGAGCACCGACCATTGCGCCGCCGCCGAAGCCCATGATCGCCATGCCAGTCGCCATGCCTCGCTTGTCCGGGAACCACTTGATCAGGGTCGACACCGGCGAAATGTAGCCCAGGCCCAGGCCGATACCGCCAATGACCCCGGAGCCGATCCACATCAGCCAGATCTGGTGGGTATACACCCCCAGTGCCGAGATCAGCAGGCCGCCGCACCAGCACAACGCCGATACAACACCGGCCTTGCGCGGCCCGGCGTGTTCCAGCCAGCCACCCCAGATCGCTGCGGAGCAGCCCAGGAAGATGAAGAACAGGGTATAGATCCAGCCGAGCATCGAGATCGGCCAGTCACACTGGGACGAAAAGACCTGCGCGATAAAACTCATGTCCGGCGCGCAGGCTACCGGAGCGGTGATGCCCAGTGCCTTGGACAGCGGCAACCAGAACACCGAAAAGCCGTAGGCCATGCCGATGCACAAGTGGATGGCCAACGCGGCCGGTGGTACCAGCCAGCGGTTGAAACCAGGCTTGGCGATGATCCGTTCCTTGGACAGGAACGCAGGCTGGTCGGCGCTGAAGCCGTCCGCCGTGATGCTCGTGGTCATTGTGTATCCCCCAATTATCAGTAGGGTTCGCCAGCCACGGCTCACTCCCGGCCTTGATGCACGCAGACATGACCGTTTTTTCGCTGGAGTGCCTTGTTGTGCGACAACAGCTCGCAGCAGGACGGACGAACGGGCAAAGGTTACCATCTGCAGATGACAGAAAAACCAAAATGACATCATCTTTTTGTACGACATCAGATCTCTCTCACCTCATGACCTCACGGGAATCACCATGCCGATCATTGTCGAGTCACTGAACCAAATCACCGCCCAGGATCGGCAGGACCTGCACAAGATCTACCACGACGCCCCGGACTGGCTGTTCGCGCCGTTTTCCGGAGAAGCGCAGTTGATCGAAGACTGTTTGCGCGACGGCACACTGATCGCCGGACGCTTCAATGATCGCCTACTGGGCGCGGCCCGCCTGCAAAGGCACCAAGACGCCTGGTACTTGTCCCAAATATGTGTGCGAAAAATTACCCGTCGCCGTGGGGTTGCCGAGCGACTGGTCGCCGAAGCCCGGAAAATGGCCGAGCAATCGGGTATGACCCTGCGCTTGCTGGCGCCTGCCGGGCATCTGGAGGCGCAAGCACTGACGGCCAAGTTGAAACTGCCGCTGGATGTACTGCCGACGTGATCGCTGACCGGCCGTCTGTTCGGGGGCGCTATACTCTTCGGCTAAATTTTGAATTCGACTAATTACAAGGACTCGCCCATGAAAGCGTTCGGCAAAATCCTGGGTCTGGTACTTCTCGGGTTGTTGCTGATCATTGTGGCGCTGGGCTTTGCCCTGACCCACATATTCGATCCCAACGACTACAAAGACGAGATTCGCCAGATTGCCCGCGACAAGGCCCACATCGAGCTGACGCTCAATGGCGATATCGGCTGGAGCCTGTTCCCGTGGCTGGGCCTGGAGTTGCACGACGCCAGTGTCGCGACCATGGTCAAACCGACCGAACCGTACGCCGACTTGCAGATGCTCGGCCTGTCGGTGCGCGTACTGCCGCTGCTGCGCCGCGAAGTGCAGATGAGCGACGTGCGCGTCGAAGGCCTGAACCTGCGCCTGAACCGCGACAAGGACGGTCACGGCAATTGGCAAGACATCGGCAAGCTGCCGGCACCGGCCAACACCGACGCGACCAGCACCCCGCCGGCCGCTGGCGAACCTGCGCCCGAAGCCAACGTCGCGGCGGAAAAACCGCCGCAACCGATTCGCCTGGACATCGACAGCCTGACCGTGAACAACGCACGGGTTGAATACACCGACGAACGAACCGGCAAGAGCTTCAGCGCCGAAAGCATTCAGTTGAGCACCGGTGCGGTTCACGACTCCGTCAACATTCCGCTTAAGCTCACGGCTTTCCTGTCAGCCAACCAGCCGGCATTGCGAGTGCGTACCGAGCTCAACGGTGAGGTGCGCATCGCACGTGCATTGCAGCGCTATCAGTTCGAAGACATGAGGTTGTCCGGCGAAGTGACCGGCGACCCATTGCAAGGCAAGACCATGACGTTCGCCGCCCAGGGCCAGCTGGTGCTGGACAAGGCCGCCAACGTTGCCGAATGGACCGGTATCAAGATCTCCGCCAACCAACTGCGGGCACTGGGTGAATTGAAGGTCAACGACCTCGACAAGACTCCACAAGTCAGCGGCGGCATCTCGATTGCCCAGTTCGACCTGGCGAAATTCGTCGACAGCATCGGCCAGAAACTCCCGGCCATGGCCGAAGGCAGCCTGAGCAAAGTCGAGCTGGTCAGCCGATTGGCAGCGACACCGACCAGCCTGGCGCTCGACGACCTCAACCTGAAAGTCGACGACAGCACCTTCAGCGGCCGTATCGCCGTCGAAGACTTCGCCAAGCAATCGTTGCGCGCAGCACTCAAGGCCGACACCTTCAATGTCGACCGTTACCTGCCGCCGAAATCTGCCGAGGCCAATAGCGCGACACAAGTGCGTCAGGCCGAAGTCGCCAGCACCGAAGCCGATGCCATGGCCGGCGCCGGCAGCACTCCGTTGCCACCCGCGCCGACCAAGGACGCCTGGAGCAGTGAGCGCTTGTTGCCCGTGGAGCGCTTGAGCAAGCTCGATGTGGACGCCGACCTGACCTTCGGCCAGTTGACCCTGCAAAAACTGCCGATCCATAACGCGGCGCTCAAGGCCACCGGCCAGGGCGGCCTGCTGACGCTGGCCAACCTGAGCGGCGATCTTTATGAGGGCAGCTTCGAAACCACCGGCACGCTCGATGTACGCCAGCCAGTGCCGGCGCTGAACCTGCAGACGAAGATCAGCCGGGTACCGGCAGAAAAAATCCTCGAAAGCCAGGGCAAGAACCCGCCGGTCAAAGGCCTGGTCACGCTCAACAGCAGCCTGACCGGTAGCGGCAACAGCCAGAAAGCGTTGATCGAAACCCTCAACGGCAACGCCAGTTTCGTCATCAACAATGGCGTGCTGCTCAACGCCAACCTTGAGCAACAGCTGTGCAAAGGTATCGCCACGCTCAACCGCAAAACCCTCAGCGGCGAGCCCCGGGGCAAGGACACTCCCTTCCAGGAGCTCAAGGGCAGCCTGACCTTGCGTAATGGCGTGGCCAGCAACCCCGACCTGAAAGTGCGCATCCCGGGCATGACCGTCAACGGTGATGGTGACATCGATCTGCGAGTGCTGGGCATGGACTACCGTGTCGGCATCATCGTCGAAGGCGACACCAGCGCCATGCCGGACCCGGCCTGTCAGGTCGGCGACAAGTTTGTCGGCATCGAGTGGCCACTGCGCTGCCGCGGCCCGCTGGAGCTGGGCGCCAAGGCTTGCCGTCTGGATAACGACCGCATGAGCCAGGTCGCGGCCAAACTGGCTGGCGACAGGATCAGCGAAAAAATCGACGAGAAATGGGGCGACAAGGTCAACCCGAAACTCAAAGACGCGCTCAAGGAGCTGTTCAAGCGATGAGAGCCGAGCAGTTTTCAACGGCGGTGCTGGACTGGTTTGACCGCCACGGCCGTCACGATTTGCCCTGGCAACAGGACATCAACCCGTATCGGGTATGGGTCTCGGAAATCATGTTGCAGCAGACCCAGGTCAGCACCGTGCTGAACTACTTCGACCGCTTCATGGCTTCGTTGCCAACGGTCGAAGCCCTGGCGGCGGCACCGGAAGACGAAGTGCTGCACCTGTGGACGGGCCTGGGTTACTACACCCGCGCGCGCAATTTGCAGAAGACCGCGAAAATCGTCGTCGAGCAGTACGGCGGCGAATTTCCCCGGGACGTGGAAAAACTCACTGATCTGCCGGGGATCGGCCTGTCCACCGCTGGCGCCATTGCCAGCATCAGCATGGGTCTGCGTGCGCCGATCCTCGACGGCAACGTCAAACGGGTGCTGGCGCGCTTTACTGCACAAGAGGGCTACCCCGGCGAACCGAAGGTCGCCAAACAGCTCTGGGCCAACGCTGAGCGCTTTACACCGCAGACCCGCGTCAACGCCTACACCCAGGCGATGATGGACCTGGGCGCCACGCTCTGCACCCGCAGCAAACCGAGCTGCCTGCTGTGCCCGCTGGAAAAGGGCTGCGAGGCGCACATGCTCGGCCTGGAAACCCGCTACCCGATCCCCAAGCCGCGCAAAGCCATCCCGCAGAAACGCACGCTGATGCCGATGCTCGCCAACGGCGAGGGCGCGATCCTGCTTTACCGTCGCCCGTCCACGGGCCTGTGGGGCGGTTTGTGGAGCCTGCCGGAACTCGACGACCTCGACGACCTGTCGCATCTGGCATTGCAGCACGCGCTGGAACTGGGCACCCAACAGGCATTGCCGAGCCTGGTGCACACCTTCAGCCATTTTCAATTATCCATCGAACCCTGGCTGGTTCAGGTCCAGGAGTCCGGTCATCACGTGGCCGAGGCTGACTGGCTCTGGTATAACCTCGCCACCCCGCCGCGCCTGGGCCTTGCCGCCCCGGTCAAGACCTTGCTCGAACGCGCGGCCGCCGTATTGAACGCAGGAGAGTCGTCATGACCCGCACCATCATGTGCCGCAAGTACAAAGAAGAATTGCCAGGCCTGGAGCGTGCTCCCTTCCCGGGTGCCAAAGGCCAGGACATTTTTGACCACGTCTCGCAAAAGGCCTGGGCCGACTGGCAGAAGCACCAGACCCTGCTGATCAACGAAAAACGCCTGAACATGATGAACGCCGAAGATCGCAAATATCTTCAGGGCGAGATGGACAAGTACTTCTCCGGCGAGGATTACGCCAAGGCCGAAGGCTACGTGCCGCCGTCGGAATAACCCCGATTTATCGGGGGTCGGAACGTAAGCGACGGTAATAATTAAATTTTTTTTGAAAACTTGCTTGACGACCCCCTGAAAAACCCGTTTAATGCGCCCCGTTGCCCAGATAGCTCAGTCGGTAGAGCAGGGGATTGAAAATCCCCGTGTCGGCGGTTCGATTCCGTCTCTGGGCACCAAATACCGAAAACCCTGAATCGAAAGATTCAGGGTTTTTTTATGCCTGCGATTTGACGAGGCACTGCTCCAGCCACCATCGAAGCGACAATTCCCACCTCCTCTCGCCACGCCAGTAAGCGCCTGTATCGGTTGCCGGGGCTGAGCCCCGAAAAGCCTTCAGGCATCGGATATCGGTAATTCCTGGTTGCCCCTGGTCTGTCAGAATGCTCAGTATGCTTTAACGGAAATGGACGACATACGCTGATCGTCGGTTTGCACAGAATGGGCATTTTTGGCCTGTCGAAATTTTCATCTCCTATCGTTATTTCAGAAGACCCGTTGAGGCTGCAGGGCTGACTTTTGCCACACGCCCTGACTGTTGAGTGGCCAGTCACGTGGATGACTTGCCAATAATTGTAAAAGAGGGATTGGGATGTCTTGGGATGTAATTGGCCTATTGGCGCTCGTGGCGTTCTGCGCCGGTTTTTTTGATGCGATTGCGGGTGGGGGCGGACTGATAACCTTGCCGGCACTGTTTTTGGCTGGGGTAGATCCCATCAGTGCGATTGCCACGAACAAGTTCCAGGCCGCTTCGGCAACTGTTTCGGCAACTGTAACCTTTGCTCGCAAAGGAATGATCGAGTGGCGCGAAGGCCGCTTCCTGGTTGTCTGCGGTTTTATTGGCGGCGCCAGTGGTGCCTTGCTGGTCAGCTCCATTGATAAGCGCTACCTGGAAGTTTGCGTGCCTATCATGCTGATACTGGTGGCCATCTATTTTGCGCTCTCACCAAAGCTGGCCAATGAAGATCGACGCAAGAGAATCGGCATTCTGCTTTTTTCGTTTAGCGTGGCGCCGATTCTTGGCTTCTACGACGGTATATTTGGCCCCGGTGTGGGCTCTTTCTTTATCGTCGGATTCGTACTGCTCTGCGGCTTGGGCATGATGCGGGCCATGAGCTTTACCAAACTTGCCAACGCCTCGTGCAATCTCGGTTCTCTGTCGGTCTTTATCACCAAAGGTGTGATTATCTGGCCGGTAGCCATTGCCATGGCTTTGGCAGCCTTCGTCGGCGCTCAATTGGGTGCACGGGCCGCTGTTCGGGTCGGACCACGACTGATCAAACCTATGTTGATCGTGGTCTGCTGCGCCTTGGCCATCAAGCTGCTGAGCGTAGAAACCAACCCTTTACGCGTTGCACTCATCCAGACACTGGCTTCGCTATGATCATCACTCGGTGATGACCAGCGCTTCCTTTTGCCTGGGATCTGACGATGCACCCACTCAATGTCGCCAGACTCTCAATCTTCATTTGAAAAAACCCGCGTATCCATCACCGGGATCGCGGGTTTTGTCGTTTCTGGCCCCGGGCCTGCTGGATGACGACGCTCACATCCGGAATGTATTCATTCCCCCGACCCGTCAAGGCTGACGGCGGTGAGGGGCAACAGGAGTGAATCGAGGTATTTCATGATGACGACTCCCGGGTTCTGCAGTACCCAATCGTTACATCCATTGGATTTCCTGTTGGTGGGAGGGGTCTTGGATTGATTTGGCCTGAGTACGAAACGTACTACGCCACTTGTTCCTCAACCCTCGCCCAGACTCAGACCCGTCCTGCCGCAGAACCCGTTATTTCCTGCCTGTTTCTCAGTAACTCCCGGCATCTTCGAAGGGTGCTCACTTGTCATGCTCTTTCGCCGTTCAACCTGCTGCGGAAGACCTCATGACGGCCCTCACATCCAACGACACTCACGACCCACATCTGGCATCACTGCTTGGCAACCTTGGCAAATTGATCCATCAGGCACGTCAGAAGGTGCTTCGGGCGGTCGATACCGTTCAGGTGCAGACCTGTTGGCAAATTGGTCGGCACATCGTTGAGTTCGAACAGAACGGCGCACGACGGGCGAGGTATGGCAAAGAGTTACTGTCTACCTTGGCCAAAGCGCTAACTGCTGAATTCGGAAAGGGATTTGACGCTTCCAACCTTCGGTATATGCGCCTGTTCTATCAAGCCTTTCCAATTCGTGACGCACTGCGTCACGAATTGAGCTGGACCCACTACCGCCGCCTGCTTCGGGTCGACAACGACAGCGCTCGTCTCTGGTACATGAACGAATCAGCCACCCAAAACTGGTCAAGCCGCGCCCTGGAGCGCCAGATCAATACGTTGTACTACGAACGTCTGCTGGCGAGCCGCGATCGCGGCAGTCTCAAGCAGGAGGCCGCCACCAACATTCAAAACATGAAGGCCAGCCCTCGGGATTTCATCCGTGACCCGGTGGTACTGGAGTTTCTTGGTTTACCCAATGCAGGCAAACTTCAGGAAAGCGAGATCGAACAAGCGCTGATCGAACAATTGCAGGGCTTCTTGCTGGAACCGGGAAAGGGCTTTGCGTTCATTGCCCGCCAGCAACGCATCAGTACCGACAGCAAAGACTTCTACATCGACCTGGTGTTCTACAACTACTTGCTCAAGTGCTTCGTCATCTTCGATATCAAGCGCGGTGAACTGACCCATCAGGATGTGGGGCAGATGGACATGTACGTGCGCATGTACGACGACCTCAAACGTAGCGCGCAAGACAGCCCCACCGTCGGCATAATTCTCTGTGCGCAAAAGGATGAATCCGTGGTGCGTTACTCCGTGCAGGACGGAAACGAGCAACTGCTCGCCAACAAGTACAAGCTTGTCCTGCCGAGTGAGGAAGAACTGCGTAACGAACTGGATCGGGAACGGGCGGCTCTTGAAGAACGGCTGCTCGATCAATCATTGCGTTGAGGTGAATGGATTGTTCATCAACGGCATCAAGACTATCGTTGGCAGCTACCCGCAAAGGTCTGACGCCGATGAATTTGCAGGACACGCCTCCACTGGCCCCCACTTCCATCGAGTTGCCGCTGCCGGATACCACCCCCGGCAAATCGTTCAAGGAAACCGCCTCGGACGGTTTCATCCTCGGTGGCTTCACCTGGCGACACCCTTCTCGGGACGCCGCTCGTCCGGTCGTGATCATCAATGCCGCCACCTCGGTCCGTTGTCGCCATTACTCGCGCTTCGCCGACTACCTGTTCGCCCACGGCTTCGATGTCATCACCTATGACTACCGCGGCATCGGCGAGTCTCGGCCGGCATCGCTCAAGGGGCTTCAAGCCTCGTGGACCGATTGGGGAGCGCTGGATTTCGAGGCGATGCTCAAGCGCGCACAGCGTGAGTTCCCAAGGCAGCCTATCGATGTGGTCGGCCACAGCTTTGGCGGCTGTGCAGCGGGCCTGGGGGCGTCCGGGCACCTGATCCGGCGTCTGGTGACGGTCGGTGCGCAATTCGCCTACTGGCGCGACTATGCGCCGGCCCATCGCTGGCGCATGTTCGGCAAGTGGCATGTACTGATGCCACTGGTAACGATGATCTACGGCTACTTTCCGGGCAAACGCCTTGGCTGGCTGGAAGACACACCCGCCGGCGTGGTCCGTGACTGGAGCCTCTCCACCGCCCGTTTCGAGAAGCGCTCCAGCAGCCGCACAATCAGCAAAACCGCCGGACAGCTACCCTTTGCCGGTGTCACCGCGCAAACCCTGGCCATCAGCATCAGCGACGACCCTTACGGCACGATCCCGGCCATCGAACGCCTGCTCGGCTACTTTACCGGCAGCACAAACTCCCACTTGCGTATCCACCCTGAAGACATCGGCGAAGAAGAAGTCGGACATTTCGCCTTTTTTCGCAGCGCATACCAAGCCACACTATGGCCCATTGCATTGGCCTGGCTGCAAAATGGCGAACTGACCCCCGATACCCCCGGGCGGCGAGTGCCACGCAGCTAGGGGGCGCTCTCAATTAGTTTTCACGCCGCGAAAACTAATTGAGAACGCCCCCTGGGCCTTTTGCCCTTTCAACGAATACGGAACGACGCCCATGGCCTCCGCCAACAAGCAGCAAAAACGCGCCTCCCGCGCCAAGGCCAAGGCCAAGCAGAACCGCACCCAGCGGGCTGCTGCACCGGTGGAACTGGACCCGAACGACGATCGCATCGACTTCGAATCGGTGGACCTGACCGACATGTTCAAAGAGATGATCGACGCACAAAAAATCAGCCAGCAAGCCATGTGCGCGGCCTTTTTGGAACATCCGCTTATCGCACTGGTACTGGAGCAGGAAGGTGAGGAAACAGCGACAGACTTCATCCTTGCCGCGCTGATCGAATATCGCCAATGGTCCGCTGAAACCGACGAAGCCGGCGCCCTGGCATGGATCGAATCACCGGCCTTCCAGGCTGACTACGTGGCGGCGTCCGACGCCATTGCCGCGCAAACCCAACAGAAACCGAACTGAGTTCCCATGGCCTCCCTGAACAAGCAACAGAAACGCGCCAAGCGTGCAAAAGCCAAAGCCAAACAGATCAATATCCACGGCCGCAAACCCGCCGCGCTGGACGATGACCTTGGCCACCTCGCCGAACCGATCCCGGAATACACCCTGGCGATGTTCAGCAAAATGCGCGACGCCGAAGCGGTCAGCCGCAGCGAAATGCTCTCGGTGCTGCTGACGAACCTCGCCTTTATCATCATCGACCATCCAGAACTGCTGGACATGGAAAACGCCGACGACGAAGGCATGGCCGCCACCCACCTGGCCGCCGACATGCTGATCGACTACCGCATGTGGGCCGACGGCATGGACCGCGACGCCGCCCAGGCATGGCTGAGCGAGCCGCAGTTCATTGCTGACTTCAGCGCTGCGCTGGATGTCTACCGCGAGTCGCTGGAAGCTCCGGAAGAAAAAGCCGAATAAAGGTTACGATTCAAACAAAAACGGCCGCTCGTCATCACTGACAGCGGCCTTTTTTTGGCTCTGAATCGAGCACTCTCCTTCCGTCAGGCACCTCGTATATCCCATTGACATATCCAACACAAAACCTATCCTTCTGACTCATCGCGCCAGCAAAAGCGCAGGAGGTCCAAATGGAACAGACAACCCTTTTCATGAGCAATCGAAGCCAGGCCGTTCGCCTGCCGAAAGCTGTAGCCATGCCAAGCGACGTGAAACGAGTCGACGTCGTTGCCGTCGGTCGAAGCCGCATCATCACGCCCGCCGGTGAAACCTGGGACAGCTGGTTCGATGGCGAAAGCATCACGGCAGACTTCATGACCGATCGCGAGCAACCCGCCGATCAGGAACGTGAGTCGTTCTGATGATCAAGTACATGCTCGATACCAACATCTGCATCTTCACCATCAAGAACAAACCACAGGTGGTACGGGAGGCGTTCAATCGTCATCACGGCCAACTGTGCATCAGTGCGGTCACGCTGATGGAGCTGATTTTCGGCGCGGAAAAATCGGCAGCCCCCGAAAAAAACCTGGCGGTCATCGAGGGCTTCGTCGCCCGGCTTGAAGTCCTCCCCTTCGACAACGAAGCAGCAGCACACACCGGAATGATTCGATCCGAGCTGGCAAAGGCCGGCACACCCATAGGCCCATACGACCAAATGATTGCCGGGCACGCACGCTCACGCGGGTTTATCGTGATCACCAACAACCTGCGGGAGTTCGAGCGCGTTCCGGGGTTACGCGTAGAAGACTGGGTTGATGTCGACTGAATACGGAACAATCGACTCAAACAAAAACGGCCGCTCGTCATCACTGACAGCGGCCGTTTTGCGTTACGCGGTATGGATCAGTTCAGCACCACCGCGCCACGCTGTTCCAGTTTGCGACGGCGCGCCACCAGCAAGCCGGTCGCTACTACCAGGGCACTGAGCAAGCCGGTCGCGAGAATTTCCACACGATGGGCATCCTGGAACAGCATGATGGTCAGGGCCGCAACGATGAAGACGATCACCGCGTAGGTCAGGCCCGGGAACAGCCACATGCTGAAGGCGATTTTCTCCCCGCGCGCTATACGCTGCTTACGCATGCGCAGTTGCGAAATCGCAATCACCAGGTACACCAGCAATGCGATGGCGCCGGAGCTGGCCAGCAGGAATTCGAACACCGCAGCCGGGGCTACGTAGTTGGCGAATGTTGCCAGGAACGCGGCACCAGTGGACAGCATCACCGCCCAGTAAGGCGTACCACTTTTGTTGGTACGGGTGGACATCGCCGGCGCATCGCCGCGCTTGCCCAGGGAGAACAACATCCGCGACGAGGTGTAGAGCGCCGAGTTCAGGCAGCTGGTCACGGCGACCAACACCACGATGTCGACGATGATCTTGGCATTCGGGATGCCCATGCGTTCAAGCACAGTCTGGTAGGAACCGAGGCTGGCCAGAATCGGGTCGTTCCATGGCACCAGGGCAACGACGATGAAGATCGACACGAGGTAGAACAAGCCGATCCGCCAGATCACCGAGTTGGTGGCCTTGGAGATTTGCTTGCCCGGATCTTTCGATTCCGCGGCCGCGATGGTCACGATCTCGGTGCCCATGAAGGAGAACATGGTGGTCAGGATCGCGCCCAACACTGCGCCCATGCCGTTTGGCAGGAAGCCCTGGGTGTCGAACAGATGGGAAACGCCGCTGACCTGGCTGCCCGGCAGGAAGCCGAAGATCGCCATGAGGCCCAGAACAATGAAACCGATGATGGCCAACACTTTGATCAGGGCAAACCAGAACTCGAACTCACCGTAGTTCTTTACACTGAAGAGGTTGGTCACGGTCAGCAGCATCGTGATGACCAGAGCGAAGGCCCAGATGTCCACACCAGGGAACCAGGCATGCAGGATGGTCGCGGCGGCGTTGGCCTCCAACGGGATGACGAGCACCCAGAACCACCAGTACAACCAGCCGATGGTGAAACCGGCCCAGTGACCGATCGCGCGGTCGGCGTAAGTCGAAAACGAGCCGGTGTCCGGCGAGGCAACGGCCATTTCGCCGAGCATGCGCATCACCAACACCACCAACATACCGGCGGCGGCGTAAGCCAACAGAACAGCCGGACCTGCAGCGGCGATGGCGTGACCCGAGCCAACGAACAGGCCGGCGCCGATAACCCCGGCAATCGACAGCATGGTCACGTGGCGCGGTTTGAGCCCCTGTTCGAGGCCATTAGAGCTTTGGATACTGCTCATTAAAACTACCTTTGTAAGGAGAAGCGAATGCGTGCATCCCGTTCGGCGATCTTTCTCGTAAAAAGAAGCCAACGGGGCGTTCTGTATTCTGCACGCAATAATTGCGCCAAAATATTTCATAACCCTCTAGCCCGGCGATCTCGTCTAGACCGGACGATCATCGCAACCCATTGAATTTAATGGCACTTCGCCAGAGCGTTACCCTGCGACCCACGTTGTGTGGTGAATCAGCGCACCGGAAACACACCTGAAAATGGCTCCGCGCACATTAAAAGTGCACAAGCGGTGCATTTGGCCGGATAGCGCTTCCAACACCCTGTCAAAGCTGGCAACATCGCGCCTTTTTTTGCGGCAGCCACCGCGCTTTTTACCGACAGGCAAGGTTCAAACGACTGTTCGGTTGTTGATGGGGCGACAGTCTGCTGCGCCGATGCGACAACCTGCCACACACCAGCCGTTTACCGTCCGTAGCGCTGTTGGCTGCCATTGAAACGCTATGCTAGGTTGGCCGCCTCGCCAGGAAGGCCGCCAACAGCAGGAGCGCAACATATATGAGGAACGCACATGGCTGAGGCCACGCCCGCGCTTGAAATCCGCAACTTGCACAAACGCTACGGTTCGCTGGAGGTGCTCAAAGGCATCTCGCTGACCGCCCGCGACGGCGATGTGATCTCGATCCTGGGTTCCTCCGGCTCCGGCAAGTCCACGTTCCTGCGGTGCATCAACCTGCTGGAAAACCCGCACCAGGGCCAGATCCTGGTCGCCGGCGAAGAACTCAAGCTCAAGGCCGCGAAGAACGGTGAACTGGTGGCCGCCGACGGCAAGCAGATCAATCGCCTGCGCAGCGAAATCGGTTTTGTGTTTCAAAACTTTAACCTGTGGCCGCACATGAGCGTGCTCGACAACATCATCGAAGCTCCGCGCCGCGTACTCGGCCAGAGCAAGGCCGAAGCCATCGAAGTCGCCGAAGCCCTGCTGGCCAAGGTCGGCATCGCCGACAAACGCCATGCCTACCCGGCGCAACTGTCCGGTGGCCAGCAACAACGCGCGGCCATCGCCCGCACCCTGGCCATGCAGCCCAAGGTCATCCTGTTCGACGAGCCGACCTCCGCGCTTGACCCGGAAATGGTCCAGGAAGTACTTAATGTCATCCGCGCGCTGGCCGAAGAAGGCCGCACCATGCTGCTCGTGACCCACGAAATGGGCTTCGCCCGTCAGGTCTCCAGCGAAGTGGTGTTCCTCCACCAGGGCCTGGTAGAAGAGCAAGGATCGCCACAGCAGGTGTTTGAAAACCCGCTTTCGGCACGCTGCAAACAATTCATGTCCAGCAACCGCTAACGGAGCTATCCACATGCAGAACTGCAAAAAGGTCTTCCTGGCTGCCGCCGTCACCCTGGCGTTCAGCGCCGGTGCCATGGCCGAAACCCTGAAGATGGGCATCGAAGCGGCTTACCCGCCGTTCAACAATAAAGATGCCAGTGGCAATGTCGTCGGCTTCGACAAAGAGATCGGCGACGCCCTGTGCGCCAAGATGAAAGTCGAGTGCACTGTCGTGACCTCCGACTGGGACGGCATCATCCCGGCCCTGAACGCCAAGAAGTTCGACTTCCTGATCTCCTCGATGTCGATCACCGATGAGCGCAAGCAAGCGGTGGACTTCACCGACCCGTACTACTCCAACAAGCTGCAGTTCGTCGCCAAGAAAGACGTCGACTTCAAAACTGACAAGGACTCCTTGAAAGGCAAGGTGATCGGCGCCCAGCGTTCGACCCTGGCAGGCACCTTCATGGAAGACAACATGCCGGGCGTTGAAATCAAACTCTACGACACCCAGGAAAACGCCTATCTCGACCTGACTTCCGGCCGCCTGGACGCCATCCTGGCCGACAAGTACGTCAACTACGAGTGGCTGAAAAGCGACGCTGGCCGTGCCTACGAGTTCAAGGGCGACCCGGTGGAAGAAAGCGACAAGATCGGTATTGCCGTGCGCAAGAAGGACCCGATCCGCGAGAAGCTGAACAGCGCGCTCAAAGAAATCGTCGCTGATGGCACCTACAAGAAGATCAACGACAAGTACTTCCCGTTCAGCATCTATTGATACTGACCTGCCAGACCGGCGCCTGATGGCGCCGGTTCTCGGCCTTGCCTGCCGCGATTTGAAAAGAAATCCATGATTATCGACCTCTACGGATTCGGCCCGGCGCTCGCCGCTGGCGCGCTGATGACTGTGAAACTGGCACTCTCGGCCCTGTGCCTGGGGCTGGTACTCGGTCTGCTCGGCGCCTTGGCCAAGACTTCCCCGTACAAGCCGCTGCAATGGCTTGGCGGCACTTATTCGACCCTGGTTCGCGGCATCCCTGAATTGCTCTGGGTGCTGTTGATCTACTTCGGCACGGTCAACCTGATGCGCGCCCTGGGCGAGTTCTTCGGCAACCCCGACCTCGAACTCAACGCCTTCGCCGCCGGCGTGATTGCGCTGGGCCTGTGCTTCGGCGCCTACGCCACGGAAGTGTTTCGCGGCGCGATCCTCGCCATCCCCAAAGGCCATCGTGAAGCCGGCGTGGCCCTGAGCCTGTCGAAGTGGCGCATCTTCACCAGGTTGATCATGCCGCAGATGTGGCGCATCGCCCTGCCGGGCCTTGGCAACCTGTTCATGATCCTGATGAAAGACACCGCGCTGGTGTCGGTGATCGGCCTGGAAGAAATCATGCGTCATGCGCAAATCGGCGTGACCGTATCCAAACAGCCGTTCACCTTCTTTATGGTGGCCGCGTTCATGTACCTGGGCCTGACGGTTCTGGCGATGACCGGCATGCACTTCCTGGAAAAACGCGCCGCTCGCGGCTTCGCGAGGAGCACCCAATGAACTGGGAAGTCATCATCAAGTGGCTGCCGAGACTGGCCCAGGGCGCGACCCTGACCCTGGAACTGGTGGCCATCGCCGTGATCGCCGGTTTACTGCTGGCCATTCCACTGGGCATCGCCCGCTCGTCGCGCCTGTGGTGGGTGCGGGCATTTCCCTACGGCTACATCTTCTTTTTCCGTGGTACGCCGTTGCTGGTTCAGCTGTTCCTGGTCTACTACGGCCTGGCGCAGTTCGACGCGATTCGAAACAGCTCGATGTGGCCGTACCTGCGCGATCCGTTCTGGTGCGCCACGGCGACCATGACCCTGCACACAGCGGCCTACATCGCCGAGATCCTGCGCGGCGCCATTCAGGCCATTCCACCGGGCGAGATCGAAGCGGCACGGGCACTGGGTATGTCCAAACCCAAAGCGCTGCTCTACATCATCCTGCCGCGTGCCGCGCGCATCGGCCTGCCGGCCTACAGCAACGAAGTGATCCTGATGCTCAAGGCCAGCGCCCTGGCCAGCACCGTGACCTTGCTGGAACTGACTGGCATGGCCCGCACCATCATTGCCCGGACCTACCTGCCGGTGGAGATCTTCTTCGCCGCCGGCATGTTCTACCTGGTGATGGCCTATGTGCTGGTGCGCGGCTTCAAGCTGCTGGAGCGCTGGCTGCGCGTCGATGCCTGCCAAGGGCGTTGATACCGGCGTGTTGACGGGCGAGGTCCTGCTCGCCCGCTTCACCGCGCTGGATGCTTTTCTGACAGAGCATCAGGGCCTGTGGAAACCTCGCCCGTTCACTCATCTGCAGCTACCCTGGGAAGCGTCCTACCCTGCCTTGGCCTCATGGTTACGTGAACGAACGCTGGAAGACGCGGAAATCGCTCACAATCAACCCGCCCTTCTAGATGCACCGGAACCCTTTGCTTGCCTGGCAAGGGTGTCCGTTGCCTTGAGTGCGGTGGATGAATTGCCCGCACGCACACTCGAAGCGGCCGGCCATCGGTTGAACGTCGATGTGCCGGGGCGCAAATGGCAGCAGATCGAAGCCTTCGCCAGTCGATTGCAGTTTTCCGAAGCACCGCGGCACTGGCTGGACTGGTGCTCGGGCAAAGGACACTTGGGGCGCCGTCTGCTACAACCGGGGCAACAACTGACATGCCTGGAATACGACCCGGCACTGGTCACCAGCGGCCAGGCACTCAGCCAACGTCATCACCTGCACGCACTGCATATTGAACAGGATGTGCTCGCGGCAGACGCAGCTTCTTTACTGAGTGCGTATCACACGCCCGTCGCGCTTCACGCCTGCGGTGATTTGCATGTGCGACTGATTCAACTTGCCAGCGCAACAGGCTGCAAACAAATCGCCATTGCGCCGTGCTGCTACAACCGGATCGGTCTTGCCAAATACTCGCCAATTTCCTCGGCCGCCAAAGGCTCCGGCTTACAGCTTTCCCTCGACGACCTCGCATTGCCCATGAGCGAAACCGTTACCGCCGGTGCCCGCGTGCGACGTCAACGCGACACCTCCATGGCCCGGCGCCTGGGCTTCGACTTGCTGCAACGGCAACTGCGCGGCATGGACGAGTACCTGCCAACCCCTTCCCTGCCCAGCGCCTGGCTGGACAAACCCTTCGCCGATTACTGCCATCACCTGGCGGCACTTAAAGAGTTATCCACAATCGGCCCGCAAGATTGGCCAGGTCTCGAAGCCGCCGGTTGGCAGCGACTGGCCGAAGTGCGCAACCTTGAACTACTGCGCGGACTTTTTCGACGCCCGCTGGAACTTTGGCTGGTCCTTGACCGGGCACTTTTCCTCGCCGAACAGGGTTACAGCGTGCGCGTCGGCACCTTCTGCGACACCCCGCTCACGCCGCGTAATTTCCTGCTCCTGGCCGAACGCGCTTAAACACATCCGACCTGTGGATAACTCTGTTGATGGAATTATCACGGATCCAATATCCACGCCTGTTTCAGGGCTTAAACCATACTGTTCATTTTTTGTACACACGGATAAAAAATCGAAAAAACAAGTATTTGCGGACAAATGAGAACGGATCCACAAATTCGACCTAAACCCAGTGCGCTGCCGATGGCATTGTGCATAAGCATTTAATGAAAACGACATAAATGCCTAATCCCGGACCGCTGACAGGGGAAATTGCACCGCTGCACTTCTCTTGATATACACAAACGCCAGAGCGCCAGCATGCGCGGCCACGAACAAGAACATTCTTCCGACAGGATGCGCCAGTGACTTTCATTTCCTACGCACAGAATTTCGAAGACATACGCCTGTGGCGCGCCCTCAAGACTGTCGAGAACGGCTTCTACATCGACGTGGGGGCGAACCATCCCACCCATGACTCGGTCACCAAGGCGTTCTACGACCGCGGCTGGACCGGCATCAACGTCGAACCGATGCCCAACTACTACGAAGCCCTTTGCCAGCAACGTCCCAAAGACACCAACCTGCAGTGCGCGGCTGGGGAAAGTGCTGACGACCTGACCTTCTACGGCATCGCCGGCACCGGCCTCTCGACCCTCGACCCGGCCATGGCCAAAATGCACAAAGACGCCGGCATGGACGTGCGCAGCCAAACGATCAAGTCCCGCACCCTGACCTCCATCTGCGAAGAACACGCCCGGGGCCGCGCCATTCACTTCCTCAAAATCGATGTCGAAGGCCACGAAGAAACCGTCCTGCGCGGCATGGACTTCAGCCAATGGCGACCATGGGTAATCCTCATCGAAACCCCCTGGGCCCGCGACCAGACCTGGGAAAACCTCGTCACCGACGCCGGCTACCAATCCATCCTGTTCGACGGCATCAACACCTACTACCTCGCCGAAGAACACCTGAACCTCAAACCCGCCTTCGACATCCCGCCGTGCAACCTGGACGAGTTCCAGTTCTGCAAAGGCCACAACTTCAGCCACCCCGTCAGCGACGCCGAACACCAACTCGCCGCCGCCCTGCAACGCGCCGAACAGGCCGAAGCACAGCTGCGCGCAATGCAAAACAGTCGAACCTGGAAAGCCATTCAGAAACTCAAGAAAACCCTGCTGCGCGCCTGACCTGAAGCCCGAACAAAAATAGTCAGAATTCAGGGGTTTACAGAAGCCAACCAATCGCTATAATCGTCGCCCTGACACGCCGGTATAGCTCAGATGGTAGAGCAACTGACTTGTAATCAGTAGGTCCCGGGTTCGATTCCTGGTGCCGGCACCATACAAAACGAAGGCTCGCAGAAATGCGGGCCTTTTGTTTATCTGCAATACGTAACAAGCCACGTAACAAGCAGTATTTCGCGTCACCATCACCTGTAGGGATACGGTCATGTCGTGGATTGATAACGTTCTGAGTCTCATGGAAAAAAGCTGGCTGGGAACGCTGCTTGGGATCGTAGGTCTCGTTGTCGCGCTAGTTAGCTACCTGTGGACCCGAAAGCGTACAAGCCTGGGCTACGTCCATCTTGGTGAGCATCTTTTGGGCAGCGCCTCAGATGCTCTGCCGCCGGCAATAGTCGTTCAGTACGACGGCATTAGCATTCCTCGCCTAACAAAATCCGTTTTGATTTTCTGGAACAGTGGCGAAAATACGGTGTTGGGTTCCGATATTGTCGCCAAAGACCCACTTCGCTTCCATGTAGGAAGCGACGGGCAAATCCTGTCCATTTCAGTATTAAAGGCGACTCGATCAGTCAACGATTTCACCGTTATCCCACCAGGGAAAGAGATGAACGAGGCAGAGTTTAATTTCAATTTCCTCGACGCAAACGATGGGGTTGTGGTGGAAATTCTGCATACCAGTACCGATCGTCAACCTCGTATCAAGGGCACCTTGAGAGGTCTTCCGCAGAGCTTTCGAAATTTTGGCCGATTCACGCGCCCGAAGCCTCAAAAGAAAAAGAGAAGCGGACCACTCTCCACCGTAATGGCTGTGGTGTTTTCTCCCGTAGTTCTGGCTTTCGCAGGTTTTATGTTAGCGGTCTACGGCCCTCGTCCGACATTTCTCCTGGAATTAACGAAGGATAGCTCGTTCTTCCAAGGCTTGATGGGCGGGGTTGGCAGCTTTCTCGGCATGTGGGTTATCAGCTCATGGTCGACAAGGCGGAGGTACCCCAAGAGCCTTCACTTAGAAACTCTTGAGTAGAACCTACCAGGTACTTAAGCGGGCATGAGGACAGTCAGTATCGCGGTGTGTGAGGTCGGTTTTTTCGAGCCGTTGCTATGTGTACGCGTGTTACGAACCACCCCCTTAGGCGAAGCGCAAAAAAATTAGGGCTGCCCCCTCAAAAGCTTGTCAGTTTTGTCAGATTAATATTCTAACTACTGTCTAACCCTTGTAATTCAAGTCTCTCAGCTCTTTTGGTCAGTGTCAGAAAGGTGTCAGTGACCTGTCAAAACCTGACAAAACAACACTGTCAGATCTTCAGTTCTCAAGCCGCTGATTTATAAGGGTTTTTTATTTCTAATGGTAGAACTGACACAAACATCCAACCTCAGCTTCAGATCTGAAACCCAGTAAATACGGG
This sequence comes from Pseudomonas sp. P4_C1, assembly GCF_056402155.1. Classification (NCBI taxonomy): domain Bacteria; kingdom Pseudomonadati; phylum Pseudomonadota; class Gammaproteobacteria; order Pseudomonadales; family Pseudomonadaceae; genus Pseudomonas; species Pseudomonas sp. P4_C1. The sequence goes on along the minus strand of NZ_JBFUHY010000001.1, from coordinate 141,137 downwards.
GCCTCCAGAGCATTTGCTGACAGATATCCATGGTCTGACAGGGATTTGGGGGTCAGCCTAAAAAAACATTAATGAGGCATCTCGAGGCTATCCTTCAAAATGCCCCGACGCGCACTGATCGAGGAGAATAAGCATGCGTAAGACAGCATCCCGAGCAGCAGTCCCCATCATCGAAATCATCAAGAACGGCGCGACTTGGGAGGTGCATTGGGATTACCAGGAAGCACCCGAAAGTTCGATCCTGTTCAAACGCCGCGAATACCTACGGGGCTACATCGACGGCACCATGGATGACTTGGGCATTTATCCCGACAATGTGTTGTGTGCCAGTGCACTGACGGGGACCGTAAAGAAGCTGAACGAAGACCAGGCTGTGAGGTTGCGCGATGCGCTGAACCGCGTGCTCATCCCGTTCGTGACCACAGAATTCACGCGCCTGCAGAACAAGCACAACCTGGTTCACCTTGGAATGGATAACTCTGAGGAGGCGTGAAACCCTCTGAAACGCTGTAATCAGCCTCCCCCCTTGCCACACATGGCCCGGAGAGGAATTTGCCTCTCCCCGCACGCAGGCAATTACCACCTGAAAAAGATCGTGCGCGTTTTTTGAAAACGCCCTGAAACCCACGTTTTAAAATTTTTCACCCAATGAATCCGGGGCTTCAAGCACCACTCCTTCCGTGACCTCCCAGTCTGTCGCTGTGCAACCGCGCTGCATTTCCTTTCAAAACTTTGCACTTTGTGAAATGACCGATCGTCTGCGGAGCCCCATGGCCCGTCTGCGCTATAGGTTCGTTTGCACTACATCCGGATTTGCACAAAAAAAGGACGCAAAGCCCATCGGCGGGAGGGGGATAAGTGCTTTTTTATCCGTTTTTTTCTTCTCTATCCGGTTTTATATTCGATGCATGCATATGGGCAAGAGACTTATCTAGCAACGCGCCCGCTTCCAAACGCTGAAGCTCCATCTGCGCACGGTATTCCACTGCATCGGTGGCAAGTCCGAGTTCACCTCGCATCGCTATCTCAAGCTCTCCCATCAGTTTCCCGAAGGGTGTCAATATTGTATAAATTGTTTTATTAAACTCCGCGACTAGGCGATCTTGTTCTTGCTCTTTAATATCTCTTTGCTTCTTATGCCCAGCAATCATTTCGGAGCATTTCTCGTACCCCGCCATCAGCGACTTTAAATTTTCCATGACGGCATCTGGACTGTTTCTTTGACCGTTCAACTCTGCCAATATTTTTTCGGCTTTAGTCTCAAAGAGTTCAATATTTTCATTAAACCCTGACATATATGTTCGGGCATCTTGAATTAATTGAACATCCAACATCAATCCGATGTAAATCTTCGAACATTCGGCTTCAAGGGACGTTATCAAAGAAACCGTCTTTGGCTCTGCAACGAGCTTCGCCTTAGATAAAGCCGACTGAAATCCATGCAATTCTTCAGATGTATTGGTTTCCGCCAGGTCTATATTTGGCAAATTAATAAAATGCCTCATTACCTTATGAGCCTCCTCGACTCCTCGCAGGTAGACTTCACGCCTGATGCCAGCGATACGTTCTTTCGCCTTTTCCGATGCATCATGCTTCAGCTGTATATTCAGTCGATTTGTGTTACTCCTATTGGATAATATAACGCCACTTAGAGTCAGCACTGACGCTACAATCCCGGACCAGACCACATCCGGTATTGACTGAAAATAACCAACTACTTTTTCCATAATATCTATACACATAAGAGCTCCATATGGCGTCTACTGTATTTTTATCCGACCTTCGGTTCCATTGGCAAAGTGTTCAGGGTTCTAGTGTTCGCTATCCTGATTTGAATGGAGGTAGCAATCAAAAAGCCCGCTGCGTGCGGGCTTGAGACCATTCGGAAGACTATCAGGGTATCGAAGCCCTCACTATGTGACCGCTGTCATCCTGATCACACTCTCCACGTCCCATATTTCACCAATGGTGGTGGTGTGATTGACGCCACCCATGGTGGCGAGTCCGCTGCCGGCCACGCTGAAATAAAACTTGTTGTAGAACGGAGCATTGGCGACATAGAAGCCGCAGCTCGACAAGCCCGGATGCTTGATGATTTCAGCGCTGGCCGAGATCCCCGTCGGCCCCCACAGTTTGGCATCAGGCAGCGAACCCAAGGTAATTACCTGTTGGAAGCCGCCGACGGCGACGTCCTCCTTACTGGCATACGGCACGCGCATGGCGGTATCGGTAATGACTTCCCCGGTAGTGTCCGACAGCAGGCGCTTGATCGGCAGCATGGTCAACATGGCGGATTTCAGGACCAACGATTTGTACCACACCACCTTCTGCAAGGAATTGGGGACAGGAATTGGGGACAGACCACTTATTTTCGGGGGATGTTTACCATTCCGTATGCGGCTCTGAATTGTTTACTTGCCAGCCGACAATGTGCTGATACCTCAAAATTCCCGGATTCGATTCCACCGAACACCATAATTAGCTGATTTATTTATAGTTACTAGTTGGGGTACGCCAAATTTTCCACCGACTTCCAGACCCGCAGAAAACCTAGCCTCCCTGAAACATACCGTTCGTCTGGTGCCGCACCATACAAAACAAAGCCCCTGCATAAATGCAGGGGCTTTATTGTTTCCGGGGGGTTGGAAAAGCGCTTTCAGTGTCCCGCGCTCTGACCACCGTCCACGTGCAGGATTTCGCCGGTAACGAACTTGGCGCCGTCCAGATACACGACCGCTTGTGCAATATCATCGATCTCGCCCATGTGCCCGACCGGGTGCAGATTGCCCAGTGCTGCGTGGGTTTCTTCGCCGTGCATCGGGGTCTTGATGATGCCCGGGCTGACGGCGTTCACCCGAATCCCGCGCTTGGCGTATTCGATGGCCAGGGATTTGGTTGCCGCGTTGAGGCCGCCCTTGGTCAGCGAAGCCAGCACTGATGGCACGCCGTCGATGGCGTGGTCCACCAGGCTGGTGGTGATGTTGACGACGTGGCCACTGCCCTGCTTTTCCATCTCGGCGATGGCGAGTTGGGTGATGTAGAAGAAGCCGTTGACGTTCACCGACAACACATTGGCGTAGTCTTCTGCGGTGTACGCGGTGAACGGTTTGGCGATGAAGATCCCGGCGTTGTTGACCAGGGTGTCGATGCGACCGAAACGGGAAATCGCTTCACGGATGACGCGCTGGGCGGTTTCCGGCTCGCCGATGTCACCGGCCACGGTGTGAATGTCCGGATCGGTGGACGGCTTGATCGAGCGCGATGTGGCGACGATCCGGTAACCGAGTTCACGGAAGGCTTGGACCATACCGTCGCCGAGACCTTGGGACGCGCCGGTGATAACGATGACTTTTTTCGAACTGCTCATGATGAAGACCTCTGACAATTAAAAGTGGGGTAGAAAATCTGTAATCAGGCTTCGGCCGGTGCCTTGGCCATTTGTCTCAACATCTGTTCGTAGTACTCGACCGATTGCGAACCGGACACCAGGTGATGACCGTTCAGTACCATGGCCGGGACCGAATTGATGCCGCGCTGCTGGTAGTACGCTTCAAGCTCTCGCACCTCATCGGCGAACGCGCCGGACGCCAGCACCTCTTGTGCATTTGCCCCATCCAGCCCCGCTTCAGTCGCCAGACGCACCAGCGCCTGGTGATCACTCGGGTTCTCGCCTTCGCTGAAATAGCCCCGAAGCAGCACCTTCTTCAGCTCGACTTGCCGGCCTTCCTGCAACGCCCACAGCAACAAACGGTGCGCATCGAAGGTGTTGTAGAAGTGCGTGCGTTTCTCCAGATCGAACTTGAAGCCGATGGCCTCGCCGCGAGCGATTTGCATGGCCTTGCCGGCGGCGATGTCGTCGGCTGTTCTCCCGTACTTGCGCATCAGGTGCTCGACCGCTTGCTCACCTTCGGCCGGCATGTTCGGGTTCAACTCGAACGGCTTGTAGGTCAGCTCGACCGAGACTTCCCCGGCCACGTTCTCGATCGCCTGCTCCAGCGCCGTCGCCCCCAATGCGCACCAGGGGCACACCACATCGGAGATGAAATCGATGGTGACGGAGGTCGTCATGACTTCCCCTCTGCCTCGGCCAGTTGCTTGCGGTACTGGGTGGTGGTGATGCCGGCGTAACCCCAGTTATCGGTGTCGACTTCCTCGATCACGATGTGGGTCAGGTCAGGGCGTTTATTGAGGACGCGTTCCAGTGTTTCAGTGATTTCGGCAATCACCTGAGCTTTCTGCTCAGTGGTAACGCCATCGCGGGTGATGCGTACGGTTACGAAAGGCATGAGGGAAACTCCAGTGACCTTCCCGTCGGGATGATGGGAGAGGCGTTGGAGGTGAATGTAGGGGGTTGGCGGGAGGGGATAAAGGTGGGGGCGGGAACTTCATTCGTTACCTGGTGTAATTAGTGCTGTAGAACTCCCGGCTCGCCCGAAGGCGTCCCGCACGCAGCCGCCATGGCAATGCACTGCGAGAACATAAATGTCCGCGGTGCGAATGCTCCTACAGGGGATTATGGTGGTGCTTCAGCCGGTGAGTTTCGGCAAGCGTTGCCGGGCGATGTCGAGCATGTCGTTGCCGTCCTGGGTCAGCAGGTACAGGGCGCTGACGATCTTGGGGATGTCGCTCGCTTCGGCCTGTTTGAAACACGTGCAATAAAGGGTTTCGAGCAGGTCGCTGGCGGCGCGGATGCGTTGTCGGGCGGCGTCGAGGATCTCGAAGGGGTCGGCCTCGGTATCGATGACCAGCACCGGGGTTTCACTGTAGCTGGATTTAAGCGACTGATAGCGTTCGGTAGATGTCTTTAGCGAGGGCATTGATGTCTCAGTCCGGTAAGAGATCGGAGGTCACTCCGGCAGGCCGCCACTGTATTTTCAGCCGCGCTAAAACTATGAAGAGTGTGGCGAAGCAGAGCAATACAGCCGCAATGGACAGGTTTTGTAGGGCGTTTACTGCCTTGGGAGGAATGCTCCTACGCCCCCCCCCGGGTTTGTCGAAGAATGCTTCTACAGGAAATGATTCCTACAAAGCTGCGCAGAAAAATATGTAGGGTGCTCGATGGGCCGGATTCAATCGACTGCCGGTGCGGGAGGACGTCGCGACGCCGCATCAAGGTCGAGCAATCCTCGGCCGTAGGCTTCACTGTTGGCGTAGAGACCGGTCCGGTTTGCGGTTTCAAGCAAGTGGTTGCGCACTTGCTGTGCACTCATTTCGGGGTACAGGCTCTGGACTGCCGCCAACGCGCCACTGACCAATGCGGCGGCGGGGGACGTACCGGCAGTCTGGACGTATTTGCCGTCCTTTCCAGTGGTCAGCAATCCCTGGTCTGCGCCTGAGTCCCCACCAGGAACGGCGATGCACCAGGCCGCTGCGACACCACAATAATTAGATTTGCCATTGATGGCACTGCCATCGTTTTTCAATGCAACTACGGCGATCCAGCCCTTTTCCAACTCAGGGATGGCAAGGGGTAAACCCGGCTCTGCAAGAGGCTCTCGTTTGAGTTCATTACCGGTCGGAAACACAAATACCGCGCCTTGCTGAACCAGTTTTCGCGCGCTCGTCAGCGACTCGGGCATGACCTGTTTGTAACGTGCTTCGGTGATTTCCGTTGCTGGAATGGCATTGGCCCACGAGTTGTTGAATATGCGCGCACCGAGATCGAACCCGGCTTGCCAGGAACGGGAAATTTCACTGTCGAAGAAGAAGGGTTCGTTGTCGTCACCGAAACGGTAGGGGATCAGTTGAGCGTTGAACGCAACGCCGTGCATACCCCGGTCGTCTTTGTTGGCGGCCAGAATGCCGGCCATTTGAGTGCCGTGGCCAACGCGATCATGGGTGCCGGGACGATTCTCGACATAGTCAAAACCGGGGTCGCGGACCCTGCCTTGAAATTCTGGCAGTTCGGCGTTCAGGCCTGAGTCAATCAATGCGACTGGTACGCCTTGGCCGGTGCCGCCACGTGCGTACAGGCGTGATGCCTGGATGACCGCCAACCCCTTTTGAGCGTGATACTCGGCTGTTTCGAATGTGCCTGGTTTGATTGCGGGCTTTTCGGGCGTGGTCAGACATCCACTGAGCAGCAGCGGCACTGGCAGCAACAGAGCAAATGGAAAAACTGTTCGTTGAAACATGATCGGTCCTTCGACAGGGGCCGCGCACATCAGGCCTCCTGTGGTCATGAAGACTTCGCGCAGCGTTACGGGTGTGGGGGTGAACCATACCTGTGGGGGGAGACGGTGCGTCAGGTGGCAAAGTGCTCTGTGTGTTTCATTCTGTGGCGTCAGCAGGGCGTGTTGAGGCTGTATCATCCCGTATCGTTTATGCCCCGACCTTTTCTCGATTCGCTGCGATCACCGACTAGTCTTTTGGCTTTGCAGCGGTCAACGGAGTGACAGCTTATGCACAACACCCTGGAACAGGTTTTCGGTTATCCACAATTTCGACCCGGTCAGGAGACGGCCGTCAGTGCCGTGCTGGCCGGGCGTTCGGCGGCGGCGATTTTCCCCACCGGTTCCGGCAAATCCCTTTGCTACCAATTGCCGGCGCTGTTGCTGCCGCACCTGACGCTGGTGGTCTCGCCGTTGCTGGCGTTGATGCAGGATCAGTTGGCGTTCCTGCAGCGCCACGGCATCTCGGCGGGCAGTATCGATTCGGCCCAAAGCCGCGATGACGCCAGTGATGTCATGGCCCGTGCCAGGTCCGGCGAGTTGAAGATTCTGATGATCTCGGTGGAGCGCCTGAAGAACGAGCGCTTCCGGCATTTTCTGCAGCAGGTGCCGATCTCGCTACTGGTGGTGGACGAGGCGCATTGCATTTCCGAATGGGGTCATAACTTTCGCCCGGACTACCTCAAGCTTCCCGACTATCAACGCCAGTTCAACATCCCGCAGGTGCTGCTGCTGACCGCAACGGCGACGCCCAAGGTGATCGTCGACATGCAGGCGAAATTCGCCATCGCCGCCGAGGATGTGGTGACCACCGGTTTCTATCGCCCGAACCTGAATTTGCTGGTGGAGCCTGTTCGCGGAGCGGACAAGCGCAGGCGTCTGGTCGAATGGATGAGCCAGCGTCCGGACCAGCCGGGCATCGTCTATGTCACCTTGCAAAAAACCGCCGAGCACATCGCTGAACACCTGAACCGCAACGGCATTCAGGCCGAGGCTTATCACGCCGGGTTGCCCCATGAGCAACGGGAAGCGATCCAGCGCCGCTTCATGGGCGGGCAGTCCAATTGCATCGTCGCCACCATCGCCTTTGGCATGGGCATCGACAAGAGTGACATCCGCAACGTGGTGCATTTCGACCTGCCAAAATCCATCGAAAACTACAGCCAGGAAATCGGCCGCGCCGGGCGTGACGGGCAGCCGTCGGACTGCCTGGTGTTGGCCAACCGCGACAGCCTCAACGTGCTGGAGAATTTCGTCTACGGCGACACGCCCGAGCTGGATGGCATCCGTTGCGTGCTTGACGAGATGCATGCCGCAGCACCCGAAGGCCAGTGGGAGTTTCTGCTGGGACCGCTGGCCGATCAGAGTAATATTCGCCAGTTGCCGCTCAAGACCTTGCTGGTGCAACTCGAATTGCGCGGGTTGATCGCCCCGCGCTACGCGTACTACGCCGAGTACCGTTTCAAGTATTTGCTTGAGCCCGAGGCGCTATTGGCGCGTTTCGAGGGCGAGCGCAGGGATTTTGTCGCTGCGATCATCCAGACTTCCAGCCGTGCCCGGACCTGGGCCACGGTGAATTTCGAGGCGTTGTACGAGCAGCACCAGGCCGAGCGCAGTCGGGTGGTCAAGGCGCTGGATTACTTCCAGGAGAAGGGCTGGGTGGAGCTCGAAAGCAAGCAGATGACCGAGGTCTACAGCGTGCTGCAAAGCGGGTTCGACAACGTCGCGTTGAGCGAGGAGCTGCACGGCTATTTCACTCGGCATGAGCACACCGAAGTCGCGCGGATTCATGCGATGCTGGATCTGTTCGCTACCGACCGATGCCTGGGTTATCGCCTGGCCGAGTATTTCGGTGACCACCATGCCCCGCAGCGATGCGGGCATTGTTCGGTGTGTCACGGGCAAGTGGCGCGGTTGCCCGCACCACCGGAGTTGCCGGCGCTTGTGGATAAGAATTTCGAGGCGCTGTGTGGCGATTTTATCCACAGGCACGAGCAGCACATGGGCAACGTGCCCTCGGCTGAACGCGTGACACGGTTTCTGTGCGGGATCAGTGTGCCGCTGTTCACCAAGCTAAAGGCAAGGACGATTTCGGGGTTTGCGGCGCTGGAAGATTATCCGTATGCCGAGGTACGCAGTTGGGCCGAGCGGAATCTTGCCGGCTGAACCAAAACCCTGTGGCAGCGAGCTTGCTCCGGGCGGCGTTCCGACGATGGCGATTTGTCAGTCACCATCACTGTTGAATGTGCCGACCTCATCGCGGGCAAGCCCGCTCCCACAGGGATTTGCGGTGTATTCAAAGGGGCTGCATCCATTCGCTGAATGTTGCTCATCACAGGAATAAATTTCAAAAAAACCCAGTGGCTGACTATGGTGATGGCTGTCTTCGGATCGCCAACAAGAGAACAAAACATGAGCCAGACTCCGTTGAATATTCAGCGCGCCGCCGTCATCGGTGCGGGCACCATGGGCCGTGGCCTTGTCATGTGCCTGGCCAATGCCGGAGTGGCCGTGCAGTGGCTCGACAATAACCCGCAGATGCTGGAGCAGGCGCTGGTCACCGTGGCGGACACCTATGCCCACAATGTGCGCCAGGGCCGCATTGACCAGAGCGAAGCCGATGCCCGTGTCGCGCGCGTTACGGCGGCAGGTGGTTATACGGCCATCCACGATGTCGACCTGGTCATCGAGGCGGTGTACGAAAACCTTGAGCTCAAGCAGAAAATCTTCCGCGAGCTCGATGGCCTGCTCAAACCTGAAGCGATTCTGGCGAGCAATACTTCTGCGCTGGACATCGACGCCATTGCTGCGGTTACGGGTCGCCCGCAGCAGGTCCTGGGCCTGCACTTTTTCAGTCCGGCGCACATCATGAAGCTGCTGGAAATCGTCCGTGGCGCGCAGACTGCACCGGCAGTTCTCGACGCAGCACTGGCGCTCGGCCAGCGCATGGGCAAGGTCAGTGTGGTGGCGGGCAATTGCGACGGCTTCATTGGCAACCGCATGCTCAATACCTACGTGCTCGAAGCGCGCAAAATGCTGCTGGAAGGCGCTTATCCCTACCAGGTGGACGCAGCGCTGCAAGGGTTCGGTTTCGCCATGGGGCCGTTCCGCATGTTCGACGTGGTGGGCATCGACCTGCAGTGGCGCGCCCGGCAACTGTCCGGTATCGGGCAGGATGCGCCGGAGGTTCAGGTGGACAACCGACTGTGCGAAATGGAGCGTTTTGGCCAGAAGAGTGGCAATGGCTATTACCACTATGAGCCGGGCAGTCGCCAGGCCGAACACGATCCACAGGTGGATGCGCTGGTGCTGGAAGTCAGCGAAAGGCTGGGGTTCCATCGTCGCGAGATCGGCCCGGAGGAGATTCTGGAGCGCTGTTTACTGGCATTGGTCAACGAGGGCGCGAAGATCCTGCAGGAAGGCATCGCCGGATCGGCTCACGACATCGATCTGGTCTACCTCTATGGTTACGGATTCCCGGCGGACAAGGGCGGGCCGATGGCCTGGGCGGATCAGCAGGGACTGGCGGACATTCATCGGCGCTTGATGGACCTTGAGACGCGTCAGGGCGATCACTGGCAACCGGCACGGGTGATTGGCGAGCTCGCGGCGGCTGGCAAGGGCTTTGCTGACAAGTGATGGATGCGGCGCCTGTGAGGGCGCCTTCGCGAGCAGGCTCGCTCCTACAGGTGATCGGCGTTGAAGACAGCTAGTGTGTCTGGTCGAGATCCAATGTGGGAGCGAGCCTGCTCGCGATGAATACAACGCGGTTTTCGCCTTAGACTGGCGAACCCACTCAGGAATCAACGCCAATGCCCCAACGCACCGACTACCCGCACTTCCAACCCATCACCACCCGCTGGCACGACAATGACGCCTACGGTCACGTCAACAACGTCACCTATTACAGCTTCTTCGATACGGCAGTGAACACCTACCTGATCGAAGTCGGCGGCCTGGATATCCATGACGGTGAAGTGGTGGGGTTCGTGGTGAGCTCGGCCTGTGATTACTTTGCTTCCATTGCCTTCCCGGACCGCATCGAGATCGGTCTGCGGGTGGGCAAGCTGGGCAACAGTTCGGTGCAATACGAACTGGCCGTGTTCAAGCAAGGGGAAAACGAAGCCTGCGCGGCGGGGCGCTTCGTGCATGTATTTGTCGATCGTGCGTCGAATCAACCCGTGGCGATTCCTGCAGGGTTGCGCGGGGCGCTGGAGCGTCTGGCGGTTCAGTAAGGAAAAAAATCGCAGCCCTTGGGCTGCGATTTTTGATGTACCAGTTATAGCGAGGCGATGGATGCCTTAGTCGTCGTCGTGCCAGCGATGCTTGCGGTGGCCATAGGCATGGCCGTGGTGACGGTGGCCGCCACGGTAGTAACGACGATCGTCATAGTCACGATAGGAACGACGACCGCCGTCTTCATCATCGTACTCTTTGCCCATGTGGTTACCCAGCGCGCCACCGGCACCGCCGCCTGCTGCGGCGCCGATCAGACTGCCGGTGGTGCCGCCCATGCTGCGGCCGACCACGTTACCGCCTGCTGCGCCCAACGCACCGCCAAGGGCTGCTTCGCCACGACTGTGTTTGTTTGCGCCGACGGCGCTACCACCCGCGCCACCCAGGGCCGCGCCGATGGTGGAACCTGTACTGCCGCCTAACGACTGACCGACGACCGAGCCTAGAACCCCGCCCAATGCGCCGCCTACACCGGCTTCGGTGGTGCCGCCAGCAGACGCGATACCGCTGACCAGGCCAAGGGACAACAAGAGAATCGAGGAGAACTTCATGGAGGAACCTCAAGGGGATGACGGCGCGATCCTGAGGCTCTGGAATGGGCGTGACAATCGAAATCCGACGAATAACACGACCTGTATACAATATTGCAAGTTACTGTTTTTCGGGCGGAACTTAACGTTTTTTTGCCGGTCTTTTACTACTTCGCAAAGGCCGTTTTCATGAGACAACGGCCTTTTTTGTGGGCGCTTGAAAAGTATTTCATCAGTGCTGGTCTGTATGTTGAAGCTTCCGACGCCATCGCGAGCAAGCTCGCTCCCACAATGGATCCTGGTCGAACACAAATGCTGTGCTCACAGAAGATCAAATGTGGGAGCGAGCTTGCTCGCGATGGCGCCAGATCAGCCACTACATTACGCAGACCTGGCCATGATCAACCCGGTCTCACTCGCCGCTTTCAACTGGATCGCCACAAACTTCGATGTTGGCGTATGGCTGCCATCGCCGGTGCTTTCCAGCGGCACCAACGGGTTCACTTCCGGATAGTAGGCCGCCGCTTGCCCGGCCGGGATATCAAACGCCAGCAGCGTGAAGCCTTTTACCCGACGCTCAACACCATCGTCCCAGAGTGAAACGATGTCCGCCTTCTGCCCCGGCTTGAAGCCCAGGCGGATGATGTCGGCTTCGTTGACGAACAACACGTCACGCTGTCCCTTCACGCCGCGATAACGGTCGTTGAGACCATAGATAGTGGTGTTGTACTGATCGTGGGAACGCATCGATTGCATGATCAGATCCGGCAGCACCCCGGTGGCGCGGGTGCGTTCGTGCACCAGATCCTCGGGCAGGATGTTTGGCTTGAAATTGGCCCGGCCCGACGCAGTGCTCCACTTGCGCGCACCGGCACTGTTGCCCAGGTAGAAACCGCCCGGATTCTTGACCTTCTCATTGAAGCCCTTGAAGCCTGGAATGGTCTCGGCGATCAGCTCACGGATGCGACGGTAATCGGCCACCAGCCAGTTCCAGTCCACCGGGCGGCTGCCCAGGGTCGCGGCGGCGATGCCGGCCAGGATCGCCGGTTCCGAGCGCATCTGGTTCGACAGCGGCTGCAGTTGACCATTGGAGGCGTGGACCATGCTGAACGAATCTTCGACGGTCACCGCTTGCGGGCCTTCGGCCTGGATATCGATGTCGGTGCGGCCCAGGCACGGCAGGATCAGCGCATCCTTGCCGTGGGTCAAATGGCTGCGGTTGAGCTTGGTGCTGATCTGCACGGTCAGGTCGCAGTTCTGCAGGGCCTGGAACGTGCGTTGGCTGTCCGGCGTGGCTTGAGCGAAATTGCCGCCCAGACCGATAAAGACTTTCGCCCGGCCTTCAGCCATCGCATGTATCGCCTCGACCACGTTGTGGCCGTTGTGGCGCGGCACCTTGAACTGGAAGCGACGCTCCAAGGCATCGAGGAACGCCACTGGCGGACACTCGTTGATGCCCATGGTGCGGTCGCCCTGCACGTTGCTGTGACCACGCACCGGACATAGACCGGCACCGGGCCGGCCGACGTTGCCGCGCAGCAGCATCAGGTTGGCGATTTCCTGGATGGTCGCCACCGAATGGCGGTGCTGGGTGATGCCCATGGCCCAGCACATGATGACGTTCTTGCCCTTGGCGTACATGCGCGCCGCTTGTTCGATCTCCACCAGCGTCAGGCCCGACTGCTCGACGATTTGCTCCCACGGGGTGTCGTCGATGGCCGCCAGGTACTCCAGCACATTGGCGCTGTGCTCATTGAGGAAGTCGTGGTCGAAAACCGCCGGAGCACCGGTTTTCTGTGCGTCGCGTTCCCACAGCAAGAGAAATTTCGCCATGCCACGCATGATCGCCATGTCGCCGCCAAGGGCCGGGCGGAAGAATGCGGTGTTGGTTGGCTTGTCGCCGTTGGTGAGCATTTCGATCGCATGCTGCGGGTGCTGGAAACGTTCCAGGCCACGCTCCTTGAGCGGGTTGATGCACACCACTTGAGCGCCGCGCTTCACCGCTTCGCGCAGCGGCTCGAGCATCCGTGGGTGGTTGGTGCCGGGGTTCTGGCCCCAGACGAAAATCGCGTCGGCGTGTTCGAAGTCGTCGAAGGTCACAGTGCCTTTGCCGACACCGACGCTTTGCGACAACGCGACACCGCTGGCCTCGTGACACATGTTCGAGCAGTCAGGGAAGTTGTTGGTGCCATAGGCGCGCACGAACAGCTGATAGAGATAGGCCGCTTCGTTGCTGGCCCGGCCCGAGGTGTAGAACTCGGCCTGATCCGGACTCGACAAGCCGTTCAGGTGTTTGGCGATCAGCGCGAACGCGTCGTCCCAGCTGATCGGCTTGTAGCGGTCGGTTTCGGCGTCGTAGCTCATCGGCTCGGTCAGGCGGCCCTGGTATTCGAGCCAGTAGTCACTCTGCTCCAGCAACGAAGTGACGCTGTGTCTGGCGAAGAACTTTGCATCGACCCGGCGTTTGGTCGCCTCCCAGTTCACCGCTTTGGCGCCGTTCTCGCAGAACATCACCATGCCCTTTTCCGGAGAGTCGCCCCAAGCGCAACCCGGGCAGTCGAAGCCACCGTTCTGGTTGGTCTTGAGCATTATGCGCAGGTTTTTCAAGGCGTTATCGCTGGTCAACCAGGCCTGGGCGACGCTGATCAGTGCGCCCCAACCACCGGCCGGGCCTTTGTAGGGCTTGTAGCGAGGGACAGGTGTCTGATCGGCTTGACGGTGTTGACTCACGCTTGTTTCTCCAACGTTGGGCTGTAGACCCGCGGCGCATTCTTCTGTGGCAGATGGATGAGGTTGAGGTTGTGGCGACGGGCCCATTGCACGGCAAGGCCCGTGGGCGACGACAGGCTGACCAGGGTCTGGATGCCGGCGCGCAAGACTTTCTGGATCAATTCGAGGCTGCAGCGGCTGGTGACAATCGCCAGCCCGCCAGCGGTCGGGATCTTCTGGCGGATCAATCCGCCGATCAGTTTGTCGAGGGCGTTGTGCCGGCCGATGTCTTCGCGGCCCAGCAGCAACTCGCCCTGATCATTCATGAACACCGCGGCATGTACCGCACCACTGTGCTGGCCAAGGGGCTGGAACGCGCCGATGCGCTGACGCAGGCCGTCGAGCCATTCGGCAGGCGGCAAGGGTGCGCCAGGCAATACCTGGAGCTCGGGCAGTGCCTGCTCCACTGCTTCCACGCCGCACAGCCCGCAACCGCTGGTGCCGGCCAGTTGCCGACGCTGCTGCTTGAGGTTCCAGAAGGCGCGGTTGGCGATGGTCACTTGCGCGTATTGCGCCGAGCCAGAGCCGGTCAGTTGCAGGTCATAAATATCAGTGGCGTCCTCGATGATGCCGCTGCCCAGGCTGAAACCGACAATGAAGTCTTCCAGATCCGTGGGTGTCACCAGCATGACCGCCTGGCTGATGCCGTTATAGGCAATCGCCAACGCGACTTCCTCGGCCAGCGCGGTGCTGGTCGATTCCGTGTCTTCAAGGTTGCTGTAACTATAAGTCTGGCTGGCGGCAGGCGCGGGCGTTTCGAGGGCAGGCGCCGCGCAGGCTGGGCGCTTGGTGTTCATGGCATCACCGACGGTTTGATCAGCTTTAAGACTAGGCGTGACAACTTGTCACGTCTAATCGTTAGTACTGATCTGCCGATAGACTCCGTCGATCAAGCACTGGGCAACGATTGTCGATAGATCGCGAAACAAGCCTCCGCCAAGGCCGAGCGTGGCGCGCTGCGACGCATGATCAGCCCCAGCCGGCCCAGGGTCTGGGCGTTTTCGATCGGTTGCAGGCGCAGATGATCGGTCAGCTCTTCCAGACCTCCGTCCAACGGCATCACGGCGCAGCACAAGCCGCCGTGCACAGCTTGTAACAGTTGATGCACGGCATCCGTTTGCAACAGAGGCTGCGGGGTGAGGCCGCGGCTGTGGAAGTTGTGGTCGATGGATTGGCGAAAGTGCATGCCGCTGGTGAGCATGCCCAGTGGCAGTTCGATCAATGATTCCCAGCTCAGCGGCGCCTCGCCAAAGCTGAAAAAGCGTTGGTCGTAGAGCAGGCCCATGCGGGTTTCGCTGAAGGCCAGCGAGTCGAAACGTTCGGCATCCAGGCGCTCCAGGTAGGAAACACCGAGGTCCAGGCGATTGTTCGCCAGTTGTTCGAGTATTTGCTCCGAACTCAGCGCCGAAAGCTCGAAGCGCAGGTTCGGGTGCTCGGCATGCAGGCGTTGCAGCAGCGGCAGCGGATCGAAGCTCGACAGCGGCACCACGCCCAGACGCAAGGTGCCGACCAGATTGCCGCGACAGGCAGCCGCCTCGGCATACAAGCCGTCGTACGCCGCCAGCACCGTGCGCGCCCACGCCAGCACTCGCTCGCCCGGCGCCGTAAAACCTTCGAAGCGCTGACCGCGATTGACCAGCGGTAGGTCGAGTTCTTCTTCGAGGCTGCGCAGGCGCATCGACAGTGTCGGTTGAGTAATGTGGCAGCGCGCGGCGGCCTGACCGAAATGGCGGGTTTCGTCGAGCGCGATGAGGAATTTCAGCTGCTTGATGTCCATCTGCGCTCCAGGGGTTGGGAAGGTGCGGATTCTATCGCATGCGGGGTCATTGGTCGGGCTGGATTCGCAGGTGACGACCGTGGTCTAGGCTTTGACGTCTGGAATCCGAAACCCAAGGAGAGTGCACCATGAGTCTTTTGAGCTTTGTGAAGGAAGCGGGCGAAAAGCTGCTGGATCTGCTGACGCCAGGCAACGCCAATGCCAGTGATCAGTTGAAGGAGCACATCAGCAAAGTCGGCCTGGGTAACCCGAATGTGCAAGCGACGGTCGAGGGTGACAAGGTCACGGTGACCGGTGAAGTGGCGAGCCAGGAAGAGAAAGAAAAAATCCTGCTGGCGGTGGGCAATATTGTCGGGGTTGGCAGTGTGGATGATCAGATTATCGTGACCGGGCCTGTAGTCGCTGCCGCGGTATTTGTCACCGTCGTGAAGGGCGATACCCTCAGCGCAATTTCCAGGCGCGTGTACGGCGATGCCAACAAGTACAACAAAATCTTCGAGGCCAACAAACCAATGCTGTCGCACCCGGACAAGATCTATCCGGGGCAGTCGTTGCGGATTCCTGAGTAAGTCGTCAAACCGCGTGATGGCCATCGCGGGCAAGCCACGCTCCCACAGGATCTGAGCCGTTCACGAAGGATGCGAACGACGCAGATCCTGTGGGAGCCTGGCTTGCCCGCGAAGCAGGCGCCTCGGTATCAAAGCCCCGCAATCAAATCCCGATAATCCCCGACCGCCGCAAACTCCGCCGTATCCTTCGGCCCCTTGCGGCTGTCCGGTTCACGCACGGCCAGCAAATGCGCCACGCCAAAGTCCCGTGCACTGCGCAAAATCGGCAAGGTGTCGTCGATGAACAGGCTGCGCGCCGGATCGAAATCGATATCGGCTTGCAGCGCATCCCAGAACTGCGGGTTTTCCTTGGGGAAGCCGTAGTCATGGGAACTGATCAAGCGCTCGAAGTACGGCGCCAGCTCGATTTTTTCCAGCTTCAACGACAGTGCATCCCGATGGGCATTGGTGATCAGCACCACGCGCTTGCCGGCCCGCTTGATCGCCGCCAGAAAGGTGTCGGCATCCGGGCGCAGGGCGATCAGATGCGCGGTTTCCAGTTTCAGGTCGCGCACCGACAGCTTCAGTTCGGCGCTCCAGAAGTCCAGGCAGTACCACTGCAACTGGCCGGCATTGCGCTCGAACAACGGCTGCAATTCCATCTCGGCCATGGCCCGGCTGACCCCGTGCAGTTCGGCGTAACGCTGGGGCAGGTGCTCCATCCAGAAGTGGTTGTCGAAATGCAGGTCCAGCAGCGTGCCGTCCATGTCCAGCAGAACGGTATCGATGTCGGACCAGGGTAATGAAGGCATGGCAACGTCTCGGGCAGTAGAAAGATTTCTGGCGTAAACAATCGGGCAAGCCGCGTTATAGTAGCGCGTTCACGCCAAGGAGCTTTGCATGCGCCAGAAACCCACCATACTCGCCCGCGAAATTGTCGCCACCAGTCGATTGTTCTGCGTCGAAGAGCTGAAGTTGCGCTTTTCCAACGGCGTGGAGCGCACCTATGAACGCCTGGTTGGCAAGGGTGCCGGGTACGGCGCGGTGATGATCGTGGCGATGCTCGATGCCGAGCATGCGGTACTGGTCGAGGAGTATTGCGGCGGCACCGATGCATATGAAATGTCGTTGCCCAAGGGTTTGATCGAGCCGGGCGAAGACGTGCTGGCGGCGGCCGAGCGTGAACTCAAGGAAGAGGCCGGTTTCGGTGCGCGGCAACTGGAGCACCTGACCGAGCTGTCGCTGTCCCCCGGTTACATGAGCCAGAAGATTCAGGTGGTGCTGGCCACCGACCTCTACGAAGAGCGTCTGGAAGGCGACGAGCCCGAGCCGATGCGGGTGGACAAGATCAATCTGCGTGAACTCTCGGCGCTGGCGCAAAACCCGCAATTTACTGAAGGCCGAGCCTTGGCGGCGCTGTACCTGGCCCGAGACCTGCTGACTCAGCGCGGAGCGTTCCAGCCATGAATTTCCCGCATCCGTTGATGGCACCGGTCATCGAGCTGGCCTTGCAGGCCGGTGAGGCAATCCTGCCGTTCTGGCGCACGGGCACGGCCGTCACGGCGAAGGCTGATGATTCGCCGGTGACCGCTGCAGACCTGGCCGCGCACCACCTGATTCTGGCCGGGCTGACGAAACTGGACCCGAGCATTCCGGTGCTCTCCGAAGAGGACGCCAACATCCCCCAAAGCGTGAGGGCCGGATGGCAGCGCTGGTGGCTGGTTGATCCGCTGGATGGCACCAAGGAGTTCATCAGCGGCAGCGAAGAATTCACCGTCAACATCGCCCTGATCGAAAACGGTCGAGTGGTGTTCGGCGTGGTGTCGATGCCGACCAACGGTCGTTTCTATGTCGGTGGCGCCGGCCTCGGTGCCTGGCGCGGCGATAAAGGTGGCACGCCGGTGGCGATCAAGGTGCGTGATGCATTAGCGCCAGGCGAGTCGTTCACCGTGGTGGCCAGCCGTCGCCATTCGAGCCCGGAGCAAGAGCGTTTGCTGGCCGGGTTGAGCGCCAGTCTTGGCGAGCTGCAACTGGCCAATATCGGCAGTTCGCTGAAGTTTTGCCTGCTGGCCGAAGGGGCGGCCGATTGCTATCCGCGCCTGGCGCCGACTTCGCAGTGGGACACGGCGGCAGCGCAAGGCGTGCTGGAAGGCGCTGGCGGTGAGGTGCTGGAGTTGAGCGGCGAACCGTTCAGCTATCCGGCGCGGGAGTCGCTGTTGAATGCGTTCTTTCTGGCGCTGCCGGCGAAAGCGGCCTGGCGGGAGAAACTGCTGGAATTGGCACGCGCATAAGATCGCTGCCACGCGCTGATGCAAAAACCTTGTGGGAGCGAGCTTGCTCCCACAGGTTTTGCGGTGGTCCTGGTTTACCGGTGCAACACGTACTGCCCGATAAACCTCACCGCATCCTCATCACGACCTTCATTGACGACCCGCGTATGCAGCGTCAACCGCGCTCGGCTGTATCGCTGGAAGGTGGTCAGGAATTTCTTCCAGATCACCGGGTCCGGCGCCTGGCAAATGGCGTTGGCATCGCCCGTCACCGGCAGCGGATAGCTGATCTGCCCTTCCTGAATCACGATGTGCCCGTCGGTAATGCCTTCTTCCTTAAGGCGCAAATGCAGCCAGCCCCAACCGGCCAGGACCGCGCCGCAATACAGGCTGCCGCCGAACATGGTGCTCTTGTGGTTGACGTTGGCATCCAGCGGCAAGTGCAGGCGCAGTTGCTGGTCATGCCAATCGAGCACTTTGAGGCCCATGTCCCGGGTGAGGGGAATGTCGTGATGGAGGACTGATTCCAGTTGTCGACTGTCGCGGCTCATTCAGGGGCCTCTTGCTTGAAGTGGATGATTGGACGGTAGCTCAGTCGAGGTCGTCAGGGTGGGCCGAGGCGCCACTGTCGGCGAAACTCAGACCGTGTTTGCGCAGTTTGTCGTGCAGGGTCTTGCGCGGAATGCCGAGGGCTTCGGCGACGCTGCGCACGGAGCTGTGCGAGCGGGCCAGTTCGGCGGCGATGAGGGTTTTTTCGAAGTTCTCCACTTGCTCGCTCAAACCGCCGCTGACGACTTCGACCCTGTTGCCAGCGCCGCCTTGCGGCGTGCTGTTGTCGAGGGCCAGTTCCAGCCCGAGGGCAAAACGCTCAGCCGCATTTTGCAGCTCGCGCACGTTGCCGGGCCAGGTGTGGCGCAGCAGCAAGGCACGTTGTCCCGGTTGCAGTTCATGGGGCGGCAAGCCGTGGCGGGCACTGGCTTCATCGGCGAAATGCTGGAACAGCATCAGGGCATCTTCGCCCCGTTCGCGCAGCGGCGGAATCCGTAGCGGCGCGACGTTCAGGCGGTAATACAGGTCGGCACGGAAACGCCCCTGATCCGCCGCCTGGCGCAGGTCTTCCTTGGTCGCGGCGATGACACGGATGTCCAGCGGGATCAGTTGATTGCCGCCCAGGCGTTCGACTACCCGTTCTTGCAGCAAGCGCAGCAATTTGACCTGCACATCCAGGCTCATGCTTTCGATTTCATCGAGGAACAGTGTGCCACCATTGGCGAATTCGAACTTGCCGATGCGGCGTTTCTGCGCGCCAGTGAAGGCGCCGGGCTCATGGCCGAACAGCTCGCTTTCGACCACGGATTCGGCCAGGGCACCGGCGTTGATGGCTACGAACGGACCGTTGCGACGGCTTGATAAATCGTGCAGCGCCCGGGCCACGACTTCTTTGCCAGCGCCGGTTTCGCCGAGGATCAGCACATCGGCCTTGGTCGCCGCCAGGGCACCGATCTGCTCGCGCAGGCGCAGCATCGAAGGTGAGTGACCAACCAGGCGAGCGCTTAACTCATTGCGGTCGCTCAAGGCCAGCCGCAGGCTGCGGTTGTCCAGCACCAGTCGGCGCAGGGCCAATGCGCGGCGCACGCTGTCGAGCAGGGCGTCACTGGCAAACGGTTTTTCCAGAAAGTCATAGGCCCCGGCGCGCATGGCCTGCACGGCCAGCGGCACATCGCCGTGGCCGGTGATCAGCAGCACCGGTAGTTCAGGGTCCTGGGCATGCAGTTCGGTCAGCAGTTCGAGACCGTCCATGCCGGGCATGCGGATATCACTGACCACCACACCCGGCCAGTCGCGCTCCAGTTGCGCGGCCAGGCCCTTGGCTTCGGCCAGCGGCAGGATTTTCAGGCCCGCCAGATCCAGCGTCTGGCTCAGGGCCTGGCGCAAGTGGGGATCGTCGTCGATCAACACGACCTGAATGCGGTTGTCGATGGTCATGCACTTCGGTCCTCGGACGGTTGCAGGCTCACGCCCGGTGCGCCTGCGCGCAGCTTCAGGGTAATCAGGGCGCCGCCCTCCTTGTGGTTGGCGAACGACAGTTCACCGCCGAAGGCGCGCATCAGGGTTTCGCAAATCGCCAGCCCCAAACCCAGGCCCTGGGTTCGGGTCTTGGTGGTGTAGAACGGCTCGCTGGCGCGCCCAAGGGCTTCCATGCAAAAGCCGGGGCCGTTGTCGCGAATGTACAGGTTGACGCCATCGGCCGTGGATTGGGCACTCAGCCAGAGTTTACGTGGCGGGCCTTTTTCCGTCAGGGCATCCAGGGCGTTGGCCAGCAGATTGCCGAGTACCTGGCGCAGTCGGGTTTCCCCGGCCTCGACCCACAGGGTGGCGGCGGGCAAGTCGCGGATCAGCTCGACTTCCATGCTGCGTCGACGCTTGGCCAGCAAGGCCAGGGCATCGTCCAGCGCCGGTTGCAGGGCGACGCTTTCCGGGGCATGCCGGTCGCGCCGGGCAAAGGCGCGCAAGTGGGCGATGATCGAGGCCATGCGACCGGTCAATTCACTGATCAGCTTGAGGTTGCCGCGGGCATCGTCGGTGCGCTGGTGATCGAGCAGCACCTCGGCGTTTTCCGCGTAGCTGCGAATCGCTGCCAGTGGCTGATTGAGTTCGTGGCTGATGCTCGCCGACATGGTGCCCAGTGCCGACAACTTGCCGGCCTGCACCAGATCATCCTGGGCGCGTACCAGCTCCTGCTGGGCCTGTTCACGCTCCAGCACTTCCTGTTTCAGGCGCCGGTTCAGGCCTTCGAGATCGCTGGTGCGCTCGGCGACCCGACCTTCCAGCTCGCGGCGGGCCTTGGCTTCGAAAGCGATGCGTTCGAGGTAATGGCGACGGCGCTGCATCATCAGGCCGAGCAGCAGCATCAACACCAGCAACGCTGCGCCACCGATGGCCACCACCGTGCGCACCGGACGGTCGATCAAGGTGCGCGGGGCGAGGATGCTGACGTCCCAGCCGGTTTCGGCGATCTGCCGGGTCTGGGTCAGCCAGGCATTGGGATTGAGCTTCAGTGGTTTGGGATCGCGGGTTGGATAGGGCTGGATCGCTGTGATGGCCTTGCTTTCTTCCTCGTTCAACGGGCGAGTCGAGCGGAATCGCCACTCCGGTCGCGAGGTGAGAATGACCACGCCGTTGTGGTCGGTCAGCAGCAGTTGTTCTGGAGTTTTGCCCCAGAGGCTTTCGGTGTGGTCGAGGTCGACCTTGACCACCAGCACTCCGACGATTTTCTCGCCATCGCGTACGCCGGCGGCGAAGAAATAGCCGCGCTTGGCGGAGGTTGTACCCAAACCAAAGAAGCGCCCGAGTCGCCCGGCCATGGCTTCGCTGAAATACGGCCGGAAGGAAAAATTGCGCCCGACGAAACTGTCGTGTTTGTCCCAGTTAGAGGCGGCCAGGGTCTTGCCGGTGGCGTCCATCAGGTACATGACTTCGGCGCCGGTCTGGGTGGCGATGTTTTTCAGCAGGCGGTTGGCGTTGCCTTGGGTGACGCCATCGTCCGGCGCGCCGAGAACGGCACGCAATGCCGGCAGGTCGCCGAGGATCTGCGGCAACACTTCATAGCGATGCAGGGTACCCAGCAGGTTGGCGACGTAGAGGTCGAGGGTCTGACGATTCTGACTGGCCAGCTCGCTGCGGTAGTAACGCTCGGCGAGATGCTCCAGCGGCCACAGCAACGGTGCCAGGCACAGTGCCAGCAGGGCCAGACTGCGCCAACGGGGTCTGGGGGGGAGAGTCGGTTTCATGAGCAGCATGCGCCTGTGGGTACAGGCGCATTATGCCTAGGCTTGCGGGCGCAGTCTGCGCAGCAAGTGATGCAGCAATCGGGACGCAGGGTCAGGAAAAAACGTCAGCATCCTTGAACAGTGGCGCGGCCTGATCCTTGGCGGACAGCAACGGTGCAGACTCCAGCTCCCAGTCGATGGCCAGGTCCGGATCGTCCCAGCGAATGCTGCGCTCGGCGGACGGGGTGTAGTAGTCAGTGGTTTTATAAAGAAACTCGGCGTAGTCACTCAGCACCACGAAACCGTGGGCGAAGCCTTCCGGTACCCAGAGTTGGCGATGATTGGCGGCAGACAGACGTACCGCGACCCATTTGCCGAAGTTCGGTGAGCTGCGGCGAATGTCCACAGTCACATCGAGTACTTCACCGTCGGTTACCCGGACCAGTTTGCCCTGGGTATTTTCCAGTTGGTAATGCAGGCCGCGTAGCACGCCCTTTTGCGAGCGGGAGTGGTTGTCCTGAACGAACTGAGTGTTCAGGCCGGTGGCTTCTTCGAAAGCCTTGGCATTGAAGCTCTCATAGAAGAAACCACGTTCGTCGCCAAAGACCTTGGGTTCAAGGATCAGAACACCGGGCAGGTCGGTGGTTACTACATTCATGGTGGCTCTCCAGCAGTGTGCGTTGAATGGTCGCCATTCTTGCGCAAAGCGCCGACCGGGGCGAGTGCTCAAGTAAAAATCTACTGGCCTGTTCCAGCCCCCGCAAATGACCATTACCGGTTCCGGGGGGTTGCGTATCGCCCGAACCAGTGGCGATATAGGCGCCTAATAAAATTTCAGGGGTCGTTGTATGCCGCTCGCCACGTTGATTCATCGCGCCAGTTTGCCCAGCCCGCAGGTGTCTGCGGAGCAAGCGCGAGCGCTGCTGGAGGAACATTACGGGTTCAGCGGCAGTTTGCAGGCCCTTGGCAGCCAGCAAGACCTGAATTACCGCGTCGACAGCGAGCAGGGACGTTTCGTCCTGAAAATCTGCCGTGGCGACTACTCGGTACTTGAGCTTCAGGCACAGCATGCCGGGCTCAGGCATCTGGGCGAGCACCCCGATGTTCATGTGCCGCGTGTTATTCCTGCGAAAAACGGTGCAGACCTGCTGTCTCTGGACGTGGGTGGCCAGGCGGTGCACGTTCGCCTGCTCGATTACATTGAAGGCCAGCCGCTGACGAGCCTCGGTCATTTCAACCCGACGGTGGTGTCCGGCTTCGGTCGCCTGTGCGGTGAAATGGACCTGGCCCTGGCGGATTTCGACCATCCGGGACTGGTGCGAACCCTGCAATGGGACGCCCGCCATGCTCACGCCCTGATCGCGCACTTGCTGCCGGTGATCAAGGACGAAGCCCAGCGCAAATTGATCGTCGAAGCGTCCGGGCAAGCCGAGCGGCATTTGCAGCCACTGCAGGACAAACTGCCGGTGCAGGCCATTCACATGGACATCACCGACGACAATGTGGTGTGGCAACGTGATGCGCAGCGCCATTGGCTGCTGCAAGGCGTGATCGATTTCGGCGATCTGGTGCGCACCTGGCGCATTACCGATCTGTCGGTGACCTGCGCCGCGCTGCTGCATCATGGCGAGGGCGATCCGTTCTGCATTCTGCCGGCCATCCAGGCGTATCACGCGGTCAATCCGTTGCAGCACGAAGAGCTGCTGGCGTTGTGGCCGCTGATTGTCGCCCGCGCGGCGGTGTTGGTGCTCAGCGGCGAACAGCAGGTCAGCATCGATCCGGGCAATGCCTACAGCCGCGATAACCTGGTCCATGAATGGGAAATCTTCCGTGTGGCCACGTCGGTGCCGTTGGCGCTGATGGAAGCGGCGATCCTCACGGCCGTCGGCCAGAACCTGACCCCCATCGGCAGTGAAGGCTTCGCGCCGTTGTTGCCGAGCCTGGTGGGACGTGAGTTCGCGCTGATCGACCTGGGCGTACTCAGTCCGCATTTCGAGGGCGGGAACTGGGAGCAGGAAGGCGTCGATCAGCGCCTGCTGGATGAAGCGGCCGCGGCACATGGCCTGGCGGCCAGTCGTTACGGGCAATACCGCCTGTCCCACACCCGCCCGGACAGCGCCACTGAACCTGACACTTGCCCGTTGCACGTCGAATTGCGCGTGCCTCAGGGCACGGCGGTCGAAGCACCGTTTGCCGGGGTGGTGCATCACCCATCGGCGGGCGTGCTGCAACTGGACGGCCCGGAACTGAGTGTGCGGCTTTGGGGTGTTACGCCGTCGCTGCACAGCGGCGCAGCCCTGGTCAAAGGCCAGGTACTGGGCTCGGTCAACGGGCCATTGATCGTGCAACTGTGTCGTGGCGCGTCGATCAATGCGCCGTTGTTCTGTACACCTTCGCGCGCGTCGGCGTGGCAAGCGTTATGCCCGTCGCCGGCAGCGTTGCTGGGGCTGGCGTGTGACGCCGAAGCCGAGCTCGACGGAGCGACGTTGCTGGCCCGGCGCGACGCCAGTTTCGCCCGTACGCAAAAACATTATTACGTTGATCCGCCGCGCATCGAACGCGGCTGGCGCAACCATTTGATCGACATGCAGGGCCGCTCTTACCTCGACATGCTCAACAACGTCGCGGTGCTGGGTCACGGCCATCCGCGCATGGCCGCCGTCGCCAGTCGTCAGTGGTCGTTGCTCAACACCAACTCGCGTTTCAACTACGCGGCCGTGGCCGAGTTCTCCGAGCGTTTGCTGAAGCTGTCCCCCGATGGCATGGACCGCGTGTTCCTGGTCAACAGCGGTAGCGAGGCCAACGACCTGGCGATTCGACTGGCGTGGGCCTACAGCGGCGGCCGCGACATGCTCAGTGTGCTGGAGGCCTATCACGGCTGGACGGTGGGGGCCGACTCGGTGTCGACCTCAATCGCCGACAACCCCAAGGCCTTGAGCAGTCGCCCGGACTGGGTGCACCCGGTGACCGCGCCAAACACCTATCGCGGTGAATTCCGTGGCCCCGACAGCACGCCGGATTATGTGCGTAGCGTCGAACACAACCTGGCGAAAATCGCCGAGCAGCAACGCCAATTGGCCGGTTTCATTTGCGAGCCGGTGTATGGCAATGCCGGCGGTATCTCGCTGCCACCAGGTTATTTGAAACAAGTCTATGCAATGGTCCGGGCCAGAGGCGGCGTGTGCATCGCCGACGAAGTGCAGGTCGGCTACGGGCGCATGGGGGATTTCTTCTGGGGCTTCGAAGAACAGGGCGTGGTGCCGGATATCATCACCATGGCCAAGGGAATGGGCAACGGCCAGCCGCTGGGTGCGGTCATCACCCGCAGGGAAATCGCCGAGGCGCTGGAGGCCGAGGGTTACTTCTTCTCGTCCGCCGGCGGCAGCCCGGTCAGTTGCCAGGTCGGCATGGCGGTGCTGGATGTAATGGAAGAAGAAAAACTCTGGGAGAACGCCCAGGTCGTTGGTGGGCACTTCAAGAGGCGCCTCGAAGCGTTGATCGATATTCATCCGTTAGTGGGCGCGGTGCACGGTTCCGGTTTCTACCTGGGCGTCGAACTGATCCGCAACCGCGAAACCCTGGAGCCGGCCACCGAAGAAACCACTGCACTGTGCGATCGCTTGCGTGAGCTGGGGATCTTCATGCAGCCGACCGGCGACTACCTGAACATCCTCAAGATCAAGCCGCCGATGGTCACTTCGCGCCAGAGCGTGGATTTCTTCGTGGACATGCTGTCGAAGGTGCTTGCGGAAGGCCTGTGAACACATCCCCTGTAGGAGCGAGCCTGCTCGCGATAGCGGTCTTTCAGTCGAAAAAACTGTGTCTGACATGGCCTCATCGCGAGCAGGCTCACTCCCACATGGATGGCGGTATTAGTTCGATTGATATCGGCCTTTTATCGGTTGTTTTTGTAACGGTGGATGTAAGGTGCTTTAAACGTCGATATTTATCGGATATAAAGTTGCCATTATCCACGGCGTGTACCAATGCGCTTCCATTTCTGTCAGGCATCAATGCCACTCCGGAGTCCTGAGCCATGACCACGTTGAACAGCACCCCTCGCGCCGACGGCTTCTACATGCCAGCCGAATGGGCACCCCAAACCCAGACCTGGATGATCTGGCCCGAGCGCCCGGACAACTGGCGCCTGGGCGGCAAACCGGCACAATCCGCGCATGTGGCAGTGGCCAAGGCCATCGCCCGTTTCGAACCGGTGACCGTGGCGGTTTCCGCCGGCCAGTACGAAAACGCCCGTGCCCGTCTGGACGTGCCGAATATTCGTGTGGTGGAAATGTCCAGCGACGACGCCTGGGTCCGAGACTCCGGTCCGACCTTCGTCATCAATAACAGTGGCGAAGTCCGTGGCGTGAACTGGGACTTCAACGCCTGGGGCGGCTTTGACGGCGGCTTGTATTCGCCGTGGAACCGCGACTCACAGGTTGGTGGCAAGATCCTCGAGATCGAGCGCAGCCCGCGCTACCGCACTGAAGGCTTCGTGCTGGAAGGCGGCTCGATTCACGTCGACGGCGAAGGCACGCTGATCACCACCGAAGAATGCCTGCTCAACCGCAATCGCAACCCGCACATGAATCGCGCGGAAATCGAAGCGGCCCTGAGTGCGAACCTGGCTGTGGATAAAATCATCTGGCTGCCGGATGGCTTGTTCAACGACGAAACCGACGGCCATGTGGATAACTTCTGCTGCTACGTGCGTCCGGGTGAAGTGCTGTTGGCCTGGACCGATGATCCTCAGGACCCGAACTACCCGCGCTGCCAGGCCGCGATGAAAGTGCTGCAAAGCAGCACCGACGCCAAGGGCCGCCCGTTCACGGTGCACAAAATGCCGATCCCGGGGCCGCTGTTTGCGACCGAGCAAGAGTGCGCCGGTGTCGATCCGGTGGACGGTACTCAGGAGCGTAACCCGACTGTTCGTCTGGCCGGTTCCTACGTGAACTTCCTGATCGTCAACGGCGGCATCATCGCGCCGAGCTTTGACGACCCGCAGGATGGCCCGGCAAAAGAAATCCTGCAGAACCTGTTTCCACAGCATGAAGTGGTGATGGTGCCTGGTCGCGAACTGTTACTGGGGGGCGGCAATATTCACTGCCTTACCCAGCAGCAACCCGCGCCGCACAAGGAGTGAGTGAGGTCGTAACAGCTTGAGTTGATTGCGAAATCACTCACAGCCTCCAGCGTTGCACGGAGCCCGCAGCCCTTCAGGCCTGCGGGCTTTTTTGTGTCCGCTTGGCCACACTTCAGAAACCTTGGCACAGCTCTTGTATCTCTGCCGTTGTAACTCGGGGAGGGAGAGGACTTCGATGTTCTGTCATAAACCTTGGATAAGTTAGCCGCTCACAAACCGGGAGAGAGCGCTGAAATGAACGCCGAAATGAATGTTGTGGGCGAAAAGGCGTTGCATCCCCTGGCAATAAACAGCGAATCGCTCCAGATTCTGGCGCACTGGTTCAAGTCCAATGGAATGCGTCAGATAGGTGAAACCGATCCGCGCCGGACGATGATCGAGCGTTACCCTGCTGGTTTATTCAGCGAGGCGGAACTGGATGCGTTGTGGGATGTAATGGAAGGATAAGAAGAACAACGGATTGATCAAAAAAAAGCGCTGCCGGGATGGCAGCGCTTTTTTTTGTGCAGATTTTGTAGACAACCCCGTTCCCTGTGGGAGCGAGCTTGCTCCGGGCGGCGTTCCGACGATGGCGTCCGTTCAATCAATATAAATGTCGACTGATCCACCGCTATCGCGAACTCCCACAGGGTTTTGTTACGCAACCATTCGACCGATTCAAGCAACAGTCTGAAAGCCAATCCGGCGTTTTTCCGGGACCGCTGCGGCACTAATCTGCCGACATTGAATTTTCCTGAATTTTTGTCGGAGCTTTCCCATGATCCTGCATTACATCTACGACCCCTTGTGCGGTTGGTGCTACGGTGCCAAACCGCTGGTGCAGGCCGCCCAGGCTGTGCTGCCCGTGATTGCCCACGGCGGCGGCATGATGACGGGTGCCAATCGGCAAAAGGTTTCGCCACAACTGCGCAATTACGTCATACCCCATGACCGGCGTATCGCCGAATACAGCGGGCAGCCGTTCGGTGAGGCCTATTTCGAAGGTTTGCTGCGTGATCACACCGCCGTGTTCGACTCGGCGCCACCCATCGCTGCGGTGCTGGCTGCCGAGCAAATGGCCGGTCGCGGGCTGGAGTTGCTGGGGCACTTGCAAAGTGCTCACTACGTGGAGGGGCGCCGCATCGCCGATGAATCGGTGCTGTTTGAACTTGCCCACGGTATGGGGCTGGACCGCGAAACCTTCGAAAGGGCCTTAAGGGCGGCCGACACCGAAGGCCATATCAGGAACAGCCGGGCTCTTTTGGCCAAGGTCGGCGGGCAGGGCTTTCCGACCCTGGCGCTTGAGCACAATGACCAATTCACCCTGATCGATATCGGGCCATGGCTGGGTAAACCCCAGGCATTTGCGCAGTGGCTGAGTCAGTCGCTGCAGGAGCAGGACTCATCCAATTCCGTAGCAGTCTGCGGTCTCGATGCCTGCTTCAATTGAATATTCCTGCCGCGTAAAGCAATTTCCTGGACGATTTTCGCCTGTTTTCAGAAGATTCATGAAATTGACACATCGTTGAGGGCGCAGCTACGATTCGACCCAACGCCTGTGGCCGACCGCCACGACTCAAAAACAATAAAAGGCCCGCCGCGAGAAATCGTGAGCGGGCCTTTTTGTTTTTGCATTGAAATAAGAGCGCGATAGCGCCGTTTCGGCCGTTCGACACAGCGCGTATCAACCGTATTAAGGAAAAAAACAAAATGTTGAACAAGCGAATCAGCCTGATCGCTCTGGGGATGTTGAGCGCTACACAAGCCATGGCGAACGACCAGGCCGAATCCAAGGGTTTTGTTGAAGACAGCAGCCTCAAGGTGCTGCTGCGCAATGCTTACATGAACCGTGACTTCAAAGACGGCAACCCGGATAAATCCGAGTGGGGCCAGGCGGCCATCGGCACGTTCTCGTCCGGCTTCACCCAAGGCACCGTGGGTGTGGGTGTGGACGCTTTCGGGCTGTACGCACTGAACCTGGAACGCAGCGAAGACCGTAGCGGCGCGCAAGGCATCGACTTCTTCAAAAAGGGCGACAGCGGCCAGCCGGCTGACGACCTGTCCAAGGGCGGCGCGGCGATCAAGTTCCGCCTGTCCAGCACCACCCTGACCTACGGCGACCAGATGCCGGCCCTGCCGGTGCTGAATTACGACAACTCGCGCCTGCTGCCGGAAAGCTACACCGGCACCTTGATCACCTCCAAAGAGATCAAAGGCCTGCAACTGGACGCCGGGCGCTTCACCGCCGAATCGCGTAAAAGCGCTGAAGGCCGCGACAGCGGTGGCTTGAAGTCGATCAACGTATTGGGCGGTAGCTACCAGTTCACCGAGCAATTCAAGGCTGCGCTGTACGCTTCCGACGTCGAAGACGTGCTGAAGAAACAATACGTGAACGCCAACTACGTGTTCCCGATCGACAAGGATCAGTCCCTGACCCTGGACTTCAACGGCTACCGCACCAAGCTGGAAGATTCCTACGTTCGCGAAAACGGTATCACCGGCGACGACAACAAGATCTGGAGCCTGGCGGCCACCTTCATCACCGGCCCGCACTCGTTCACCCTCGCGCATCAGCGCAGCACCGGCGACAGCAACCTGGGCTACGCCTACGGCGGCTACCAGAAAGACCAGGGTCGCGTCGGCGACGGTGGCAACACCATCTTCCTGGCGAACTCCTACTGGTCCGACTTCAACGCCGAAGACGAACGCAGCTGGCAGATGGGCTACGGCCTGGACTTCAGCACCTTCGGTGTACCGGGCCTGAGCTACAACGTGGCCTACGTGCGCGGCGACAACATCACCACTTCCACCAGCGAAGGCGGCACCGAGCGCGAGATCTTCAACCAGATCAAATACGTCGTCCAAAGCGGCCCGGCCAAAGACCTCAGCGTGAAACTGCGCAGCTCGGTCCTGCGCGTGTCGCAGAAGTCGAGCGAGTACAACGTCAGCGGCAACGAAGTGCGTGTGTTCGTGGATTACCCGATCAATATCTTTTGATGATTGGTTGTGGTGTCGAGGCCTGATGCAAGGCTGAGAATGAAGAAGCCCCGACTGGTTCGGGGGCTTAATGAGATGGTCAGCCTGGCCGAGAAACCCTGCAGGTTTACGCTTGCAGGGCTTTTCTCGTTTTCGGTCGTGCGGATGCAGAACACATCATCGACAGCTTCAAAGAAGTTGTCAGCCAATGGCCAACACTAGCGGGGGCTTTGGGGCTATCGAATCGTGAGCAGGATAATATGGCGCCTGCATTTCGATTAGCGGAGCCTACGCAATGAACCTCGCCCCCAACCTCCCCGACGACCACTTGATGCAGCAACTCATGCAACTGCTGCATGAAGAACTCGGCTTCCCCGAACGCAAAACCATCAGCCTCGCCACCTCGATCAACTTCGACCTGGGCTGCAACGGTACAGACGCCCGGCATTTGATCGAAACCCTGGAAGACCACTTCGCCATCGATTTCGTAGATTTCGACAGCTATCGCTATTTCCAGCCCGACGGCTTTGACGTGAATCTAAAGCGAAAAGCCAAGGGTCGCGGCGAGAAGGTGCCTTTGACCATCAGCATGCTCTACCGGGCCATCAAGGCCCAACGCTGGGACACGGATGAGCTCGAGGGCCTGTAACGGCCCGACGCATTCTGACTTGCCCGCGAAAAACTGAATTTTGCGCACAAAAAAGCCGCCCCGAGGGGCGGCTTCTTCGTTAGCTCAATCCAACACTTACAGCTTTGGACCAGCAGCCTTGATCGCGTCGCTCACTTCGAACTTCTTGAAGTTCTCGATGAACAGGCCGGCCAGTGCTTTGGCGGCTTCGTCGTAGGCGGCTTTGTCAGCCCAGGTGTTGCGTGGGTTCAGCAGGCCAGTCTCAACGCCCGGTACGGCCACTGGCACGTCGAGGTTGATGGTGTCCAGGTGCTCGGTCTCGGCACCGATCAGCGCGCCGCTCTGGATCGCTGCGATCACGGCGCGGGTGGTCGGGATGTTGAAGCGCTTGCCGACGCCGTAGCCACCGCCGGTCCAGCCGGTGTTGACCAGGTAGACCTTGGAGCCGAAGCCGCGGATGCGCTTGATCAGCAGCTCAGCGTATTCGCCGGCCGGACGCGGGAAGAACGGTGCGCCGAAGCAGGTGGAGAAAGTCGACTTGATGCCGCTGCCCGAGCCCATTTCGGTCGAACCGACCAGCGCGGTGTAGCCGGACAGGAAGTGGTAAGCCGCTTGTTCTTCGTTGAGGATCGACACTGGCGGCAGCACGCCGGTCAGGTCGCAAGTCAGGAAGATCACAGCGTTTGGCTCGCCACCGAGGTTCTTCTCGGAGCGCTTGGCAACGTGCTCCAGCGGGTAGGCGGCACGGCTGTTCTGGGTCAGGCTGACATCGGCGTAGTCGGCGTGCTTGGCGTCGTCGATAACGACGTTTTCCAATACCGCGCCGTGCTTGATGGCTTTCCAGATAACCGGCTCGTTCTTCTCGGACAGGTCGATGCACTTGGCATAGCAACCGCCTTCGATGTTGAACACCACGCCTTCGCCCCAGCCGTGCTCGTCGTCACCGATCAGGTAACGGCTTTCGTCGGCCGACAGGGTGGTTTTACCAGTGCCGGACAGACCGAAGAACAGGGTCACGTCGCCCTCTTCACCGATGTTGGCAGCGCAGTGCATTGGCAGCACGTCAGCAGCCGGCAGCAGGAAGTTCTGCACCGAGAACATGGCTTTCTTCATTTCACCGGCGTAACGCATGCCGGCGATCAGCACTTTCTTCTGTGCGAAGTTGAGGATCACGCAGCCGTCGGAGTTGGTGCCGTCACGCTCTGGCACGCACTCGAAGTTGGCAACGTTAAGCACCTGCCACTCGTCACGACCCGCCGGGTTGTACTGAGCCGGGTTGATGAACAGGCAACGGCCGAACAGGTTCTGCCAGGCAGTCTGGGTGGTCATCTTCACGGCCAGGTAGTGCTCGGAAGCAGCACCTACGTGCACGTGGGAAACGAAATGCTCTTGCGCGTTGTTGAATGCCTCGACGCGAGCCCACAGGGCGTCGAACTTGTCGGCCGGGAACTTGCGGTTGATCGGGCCCCAGGCGATGGCAGCCTGGGTGCTTGGCTCTTCAACGATGAAACGATCGACTGGCGAACGGCCGGTACGGTGACCGGTACGAACAACCAGTGCGCCGGTATCGGCAAGCTCGCCTTCACCGCGGTTGAGGGCTTCTTTAACCAGATCATCAACACTCAGATCGGTGTACACGGCGTTATTGGCTTGCGTCATGAGGTTCCCCGTCGGCCAGTGGCCGAGTGCTCCAAACGTTTTTGTAGTAGAAAGTCGTGCACTACTACCGCGAAAAAAGTGGGCCGGATTATGCCAGAAAAGCCCAAAAAGAGTAGGCCCCTCCTGTCGTAACGGCGTTAATCCGGCGCAAGGCAGTGAATTTACCTGCGCTGAAACGTTTCAGTGACGGGTATCTGACGGTGTCTCGATGCCCGCACCAGCGAACAATTGAGTGACATCGGCCGCGTCGAACAGGTAGCGCTGGTTGCAGAACTGGCAATCGATCTCGATGTTGCCACCGTGCTCGACGACCAATTGCTGCGCGTCTTCCTTACCCAGACTGACCAGCGCATTGGCTGAACGTTCGCGCGAGCAGCTGCAGCGGAAGCGCAACTTCTGCACATCGAACAGACGCACCTGCTCTTCGTGGTAGAGACGATGTAGCACGGTTTCGTTGTCCAGGCCCAGCAGTTCATCGGCGGTCAGGGTAGTGGCCAATGCGGTGAGGTGCTGCCAGCTGGCAGCGCGTTCCTCTTCGTCTTTAAGGCGGTCGGCGGGCAGTTGCTGCAGCAACAGGCCACGGGCGCGGCGGCCATCGGCGCAGAGCTTGATACGCGTGCCAATCTGCTGCGACATGACGAAGTAGTTGGTGAAGCAGTCGGACAACGTTTCGCCATCCAGATCGACCACGCCCTGGTAACGCTGACCGTGTCTCGGGTCGACGGTCAATGTCAGCGAGCCATCCGGCATCAAGTCGGCCAGGGTGGCGTCGGGCGCAATCCGGTCCGCCTCGTAACGAGCCAGGCCGCGGATGTCGCGCTCGCTGGAGCACTCGATCATCAGCAGCGGGATCGGGCCTTCGGAGCGGGCCTGCAGGATCAGCAAGCCATCGAACTTCAACGTGCCGACCAGCAACGATGCAGCCGCCATCAGCTCGCCGAGCAGTTGCGCGACCGGCTGCGGGTAGGCGTGTTTGGCCAGGACTTCGGCGTAGCTGAGCTCCAAAGAGACCAGCTCGCCACGGGTGTCGCTGTCATCGAAGATGAAGCGTTGGGTGAAGTCGTTATCCGGTAGGTCGGTCATAAGTCTGGGTATCTGAAGTGGTGACAAAAGTGATTACAAAATTCGAGGTTACGCCCTGGCCATAGCGTCTTGCTGCCTGGTTATGGCTTACAGGTCGGCGACTGTGTGCGCTTTACGACGAATGGCACTGCCAATGGCTCATGCAGGGTAGGCGAATTACCCCATATGGCTACGCGCAAGCACAATTACAAGTCTTTGCCTGCCCGGGTGATCGACGGAGCCGGTCAATCATTCGTTGCTGCTGCCACGAAACTTGAACAGATCCCGCCGCTGTTTCTTGCTCGGTTTGCCATCGGTGCTCACGCCCAGAGCGCCTGCTTTACGCTCGGCGGCGGCGTTTTCGCGCTTGGCGATGCTGGCTTCGGTTTCGGCGTACAGCAACTGTGCTTCCGGCGCGCCACGGCGAACGATCGACAGCGCCTGGACCACCACCGTGCGCTCGTCGAAACCGGTACGAATCACGAATTCATCGCCGATACGTGGTTCCTTGCCGGGCTTGCAGCGCTCACCCCGGCAATGCACCTTGCCGCTTTCAATCGCCGCTTTGGCCAAGGCCCGGGTTTTGTAAAATCGTGCAGCCCACAACCATTTATCGAGGCGGACTTTGTCGTCCTCTTCGTTTTTTTGTGCCATGGAATTTCCTCATTCTGAAATATTGGTGAACTGTACTACCGTTTCTCTCGTACCAAGAATTTCACCGGCCCGAGCTACAATGCTGACATTCCATAACCTCCTTGCGGGGCTGGAAATCCGGGCCGTAGATATCTGTCGCCTTTTAACCATTATTCTGCGTGAATACCGCGAATTCGGCCGCCTGCGGCCACCGCGGTTTCTACCGGTTGAGCAATTTTGAAGACATTTGACCATTTGACCGTTGTCGGTCTGCGCGAGTGGGTGGCGCTCCCTGATTTGGGAGTCGCGGGCCTTCGGGCAAAAATCGACACCGGCGCCAGCACCTCAAGCCTCCACGCCACCGAAATCGAGCCGTTCGAGCGCGACGGCGAGCAGTGGGTGCGTTTCACGGCACACCTGGGCACGGTGGTGCAGTTACGTCACCGTCGCTGCGAAGCACCGCTGGTGACAAGGAAAACCATTAAAAGCTCAAACGGTCACGCGCAGGTGCGATACGTGATCAGCACCACCCTGGCCCTTGGTGATCGGGTCTGGCGGGTCGAGTTCACGCTCGCCTGCCGCAAGTCCATGCGTTATCGCCTGTTGCTCGGCTCCAAAGCCCTGATCCACGGCCAGTTGGTGGTCAATCCGGGCATCAAGTATGTACAAGACAAGCCGGTGTTCCCGGTATCTACCTCCTCCACAGGTGTTGCATGAAGATCGCTGTGCTGTCGCGGAACCCGCGTCTGTATTCCACCCGCCGCCTGGTTGAAGCCGGTACCGAGCGAGGCCATGAAATGGTGGTGGTCGACACCTTGCGCGCCTACATGAACATCGCCAGCCACAAGCCGCAGATCCACTACCGCGGCAAGCCGCTGGAGGGTTTCGATGCGGTGATTCCACGGATCGGTGCGTCCGTGACCTTTTATGGCTGCGCAGTGCTGCGCCAGTTCGAAATGATGGGGGTATTTCCACTCAACGAGTCGGTGGCCATTGCCCGTTCGCGGGACAAGCTGCGTTCGCTGCAATTGCTGTCTCGTCGCGGGATCGGTTTGCCGGTGACCGGGTTTGCCCACTCCCCCGACGACATTCCCGATCTGATCGAAATGGTCAACGGCGCACCGTTGGTGATCAAGGTGCTGGAAGGTACCCAGGGCATCGGCGTGGTGCTGTGTGAAACCGCCACGGCCGCGGAATCGGTGATCGAGGCGTTCATGGGCCTCAAGCAGAACATCATGGTTCAGGAGTACATCAAGGAGGCTGGCGGGGCGGATATTCGCTGCTTCGTCGTCGGTGACAAGGTGATTGCGGCGATGAAGCGCCAGGCCAAACCCGGGGAGTTCCGCTCCAACCTGCATCGCGGTGGCAGCGCCAGCCTGATCAAGATCACACCCGAAGAGCGCATGACGGCGTTGCGTGCGGCAAAGGTCATGGGGTTGGCGGTGGCAGGGGTGGATATCCTGCGTTCCAATCACGGGCCGCTGGTGATGGAAGTGAACTCGTCGCCGGGGCTTGAAGGGATTGAAACCACCACCGGGAAGAATGTCGCGGGGATCATCATTGAGCATCTGGAGAAGAATGGTGGGCCGAATATGACTCGGACCAAAGGGAAGGGTTAACCCTCAAGCCTTGTGTCGGCAGGGATGCCGCCATCGCGAGCAAGCTCGCTCCCACATTGAAATGCAATCTCCTGTGGGAGCGAGCTTGCTCGCGATGGGGCCATCAGCCTCACTGAAAAATTCAGGTTTTAAACGGCATCCCGCGGCAACATCAATCCCAATGGCAACCGCACCCGCGCTTCCAGCCCACCACCCGAGCGATTGCGTAGTTCGACATTCCCGCCATGCATCGAAGCAATCCGTTTCACGATTGCCAATCCCAATCCGGTGCCCTTGCCACCGCGGGCACGATCACCGCGGGTGAACGGGTTGAAGATGGCCTCAAGTTCCGAAGGATCGATCCCAGCGCCACGATCCATGACGCTCAGCACCACGTATGGCGCGGCAGTGTCACCAGAGACATAGGCCGCCACCTCCACACCGCTGCCGGCATGATGCAGCGCATTGCCGATCAGGTTGTTCAGCAGCCGCTTCATCGACACACGACGCAACGGAAACGGCTGGATCGGCTCCAGGCGCAGCCGCACTTTCTCTTCATTCTGGTTGTAGGGCGCAGCGACCTCACGGACCAGATCACTCAGGTCAACCTCTTCCACCGACTCGTCTCGCCCGTCGCGAATGAACGCCAGGAACTGATCGAGAATCGCATCCATGTCTTCGATGTCACGCACCATGTCGTCGGTCAGGTCGGTGCGATCGCCCATCAATTCCAGGGACAGACGCAAGCGGGTCAACGGCGTGCGCAAATCATGGGAAACACCGGCCAGCATCAGTTCGCGCTCGCGACCAGCCTGCTCGACGTCTTCTGCCATCTGGTTGAAGGCTCGGTAAACCTCGGTCATCTCACTCGGCGTATCGCTGATCGGCAGGCGCACGCTGCGACCCTGGCCGAGTTGCCGTGCGGCATACACAAGACGCTTCAAAGGTTGATTGAGCTGGCTGACGAAGATCCACGCAGACGCCGTGGACAGCAGACCGATAGCAAGGAACCAGCCGAGCACATTCCAGATTTTCTGACCACGCAACGGGTGCGGATACAACGGCACTTTCAGCCAACCTTCACCCAGGCTCGGAGCACGAACCCACAATGCCGGGGGAGAATGCATGCGTAGTCGCACTTCGGTGTCCGGCCCCAACTCGGTCTGCATCTGTCGCTGGTAAATCTCACTGTATGGCCAATGTTGCTCGCCTTCCGGGACACCGGCACCCACTACCCGAATCAGGGGTGCACTATCGGCAATCTTTGCTCGGTTCTCTTCATCAGCCGCCCAGTAGGCACGCAGCACCAGGGCGACACCGTGGCTGTATTGGCGGTCCACCAGCACGTCTTCGTTCATCAGCAGATAAACCAGGGTCAGCGCCTTGGAGAAGAGAACGACGATGAGCACCAGCCAAAGGGTGCGAGAGAAGAAGCTCTGGGGAAACCAAACGGGGGTTTTCATGGATAGCCGTTAAACACTTGCAGGAGCGAGCAATGCTCGCATATTGCGGATCGCGAGTCTGCGGACAGGATCGATTGATCCGTTATCCGCATGACCCGCTCCTACAAATCGCCAATCACTTGGTGGCGGTACCATCCGGAACAAACACATAACCCACACCCCAGACGGTCTGGATGTAACGCGGTTTGGAGGGGTCGGGTTCGATCATCCGGCGCAGACGGGAAATCTGCACATCGATGGAACGCTCCAGGGCATCCCACTCGCGGCCACGGGCCAGGTTCATCAATTTGTCGCGGGTCAGCGGTTGACGCGCATTCATCACCAGGGCCTTGAGCACAGCGAATTCACCGGTGGTGAGCATGTGCACTTCTTCGCCGCGCTTGAGCTCGCGGGTGGCCAGGGACAACTCGTAGTCACCGAAGGTCACGCTTTCGTCTTCGCTGCCCGGAGCGCCAGGCACCGGAGCCGACTGGCGACGCAATACCGCCTTGACGCGAGCCATCAGCTCATCGGGGTTGAACGGCTTGGCCAGGTAATCGTCGGCGCCCAGTTCCAGGCCCTTGATGCGGCTCAGCTCGTCGCCCTTGGCGGTGAGCATGATGATCGGAATCTGGTTGTTCGCGTTGCGCAGACGGCGGCAGGCGGTCAAGCCGTCTTCGCCGGGCAACATCAGGTCGAGGACGACCAGGTTGAATACTTCGCGCGCCAGCAGGCGATCCATCTGCTCAGTGTTCGGTACGGCGCGGGCGCGGTAGCCCTTGCTGACGAAAAAACGCTCCAGCAGGCTGCTCAGTCCCGGATCGTCGTCAACGATAAGAATTTTTTCGCCTTCAGCAGTTTGTGCAGTGCTGCTCATTGGATGCTCCCTTTGATCTCGGCGCGCATTATGGCGTAGCTGCCGTTATACGCACCGTGTGCATTGTTAGCAGATTTTTCCTATACCGCCAGAAAACCGGCCATTGCACCGGCAACCCGCGATGCC
The DNA here is from genome assembly GCF_056402155.1 of Pseudomonas sp. P4_C1. Taxonomy (NCBI): domain Bacteria; kingdom Pseudomonadati; phylum Pseudomonadota; class Gammaproteobacteria; order Pseudomonadales; family Pseudomonadaceae; genus Pseudomonas; species Pseudomonas sp. P4_C1. The sequence continues at coordinate 102,944 of NZ_JBFUHY010000001.1, read as the reverse complement.
CCCGAATGCCGTAACGCTGGTTATAATGCCCGGCCTTTTGTGTCAGGCAACATCAGACAGGTACTACAGACGGACGCGATTTATTTTTATCGCGTCAGCAGTAATTGTTCGATTTCACGGGTCAACGCAATGCCTGTTGACCCAGGCAGCGGCGCTGGCCAGGCCGCTCAACCAGACTCGCGAAGGCCCTATTTCCGCGCCTGCGAGCCTGCTTTCACAATTTGTCAGGTGGTTTTATGGACAGCATCAACAGCCGCATCGCCGAGGAACTCGGTGTACGCCCACAACAGGTCGAAGCGGCCGTCGCGCTACTCGATGAAGGCTCTACCGTTCCCTTCATCGCCCGTTACCGGAAAGAAGTGACCGGCAGCCTCGACGATACGCAATTGCGTCATCTGGAAGAGCGCCTGCGCTACCTGCGAGAACTCGACGAACGGCGTATCAGCATCCTCGCCAGCATCCAGGAGCAGGGCAAGCTGACCCCGCAACTGGAACGCGATATCAAGCTCGCCGATACCAAGACCCGTCTCGAAGACTTGTACCTGCCGTACAAGCAGAAGCGCCGCACCAAGGGTCAGATCGCCCTGGAAGCCGGCCTCGGCGACTTGGCGGACGGTCTGTTCAACGATCCGTCCCTGAGCCCGGAAACCGAAGCCGCACGCTTCATCGACGCGGAAAAAGGCGTGGCCGATGTGAAGGCAGCCCTCGAAGGCGCCAAATACATCCTGATGGAGCGCTTCGCCGAAGATGCCAGCCTGCTGGAGAAGCTGCGCAACTACCTCAAGCAGGAAGCCACCCTCAGTGCCCGCGTGATCGCCGGCAAGGAAGAGGAAGGCGCCAAGTTCCGCGATTACTTCGAACACGACGAACCGCTCAAAAGCATGCCGTCGCACCGCGCGCTGGCGATTTTCCGTGGCCGCAACGAAGGCATCCTCAGCTCCGCGCTGAAAGTCGGCGACGAACTGCCGGGCAGCATGCACCCGTGCGAAGGCATGATCGGCCAGCAATTCGGCATCCAGAACCAGAACCGCGCCGCCGACAAATGGCTGGGCGAAGTGGTGCGCTGGACCTGGAAGGTCAAGCTCTACACCCACCTGGAGACCGACCTGCTGGGCGAGCTGCGCGATGGCGCGGAAACCGAAGCGATCAACGTCTTCGCCCACAACCTGCACGACCTGCTGCTGTCGGCCCCGGCCGGCCCGCGCGCCACTCTGGGCCTGGACCCGGGCCTGCGCACCGGTTGCAAGGTCGCCGTGGTCGACTCCACGGGCAAGCTGCTGGATCACGCCACGGTTTACCCGCACGTGCCGCACAACAAGTGGGACCAGACCCTCGCCGTGCTCGCCGCCCTGTGCGCCAAGCACTCGGTGGACTTGATCGCCATCGGCAACGGCACCGCCAGCCGCGAGACCGACAAGCTGGCCGCCGAGCTGATCAAAAAATACCCGGCCATGAAGATGACCAAGGTCATGGTTTCCGAGGCTGGCGCATCGGTTTACTCGGCATCGGAACTGGCTTCCAAGGAATTCCCGGATCTGGACGTGTCGATCCGTGGCGCGGTGTCGATTGCCCGTCGCCTGCAAGACCCGCTGGCGGAGCTTGTGAAGATCGATCCGAAATCCATCGGCGTCGGCCAATACCAGCACGACGTGTCGCAGCTGAAACTGGCCCGTGGCCTGGATGCGGTGGTCGAGGACTGCGTTAACGCCGTTGGCGTGGACGTGAACACCGCTTCCGTGGCGCTGCTGGCACGGATCTCCGGCCTCAACGCGACCCTGGCACAGAACATCGTCAGCCACCGCGACGAGCACGGCGCGTTCAAGACCCGCGCCGCGCTGAAGAAAGTCGCCCGCCTGGGTGAAAAAACCTTCGAACAGGCCGCCGGATTCCTGCGCGTCATGAACGGTGAAAACCCACTGGACTCGTCGGCGGTTCACCCGGAAGCCTATCCGCTGGTTCAGCGCATCGCCGCCGAAACCGACCGTGACATCCGCTCGCTGATTGGCGATGCCACGTTCCTCAAGCGTCTCGATCCGAAGAAGTACACCGATGAAACCTTCGGTCTGCCGACCGTGACCGACATCCTCCAGGAGCTTGAAAAACCAGGGCGCGACCCGCGTCCCGAGTTCAAGACCGCCGAGTTCCAGGAAGGCGTCGAAGACCTCAAGGACCTGCAACCGGGCATGATCCTCGAAGGCGTGGTGACCAACGTGACCAACTTCGGTGCCTTCGTCGATATCGGCGTGCATCAGGACGGTTTGGTGCATATCTCCGCGCTTTCGGAGAAGTTCATCAAGGATCCACGGGAAGCGGTGAAGGCCGGTGACGTGGTGAAAGTGAAGGTCATGGAAGTGGACATCCCGCGCAAACGCGTAGGCCTGTCGATGCGCATGAGCGACACCCCGGGCGAGAAAATCGACGGCGCTCGCGGCGCACGTCCGGGTTCGGCGCCACGCCAGTCCCAGAACACCGCACCGCGCAAGGAAACCACGGCGGCAGCACCGGGCAACAATGCCATGGCTTCGCTGTTCGCCAATGCCAAGCAGTTGAAGAAACGCTGATGGACATTCCCGCCGGGCTGACCGAAAGCGCGTTTTTCAAGCTGCTGGGCTGCCGCTTGCACAGTCTGGAAACCGGGGTGGCGCAAGTCGCCCTGGCGCTGGAACCCGAGCTGCGCAATCGCGGCGGCAAGCTGCACGGCGGGGCCTTGTTCAGCCTGGTGGACATTGCCATGGGGCTGGCCTGTTCCAGCACCCACGGCTTTGACCAGCAGAGCGCGACCATCGAGTGCAAGATCAACTACATCCGTGCCGTCTCAGACGGCGAGGTGATGTGCACGGCACGGGTGATCCACCCGGGTCGCCGCACACTGGTGGTCGAGGCCGATGTGATGCAGTGCGACAAACTGGTCGCAAAAGCACAAGGCACGTTCGCTGTCCTGTAGATGGATGTCATCGATTTGAGTTAATTTCGGCGTTATGACCTGTAGGAGCGAGCTTGCTCGCGATGAACGTCAGGGCGCCGTTTTCATTCAGGCACCCCGCGTTATCGTTAACCTCCATCGCGAGCAAGCTCGCTCCTACAAAACCAGGCGAAAACGCCAGTTTTAACTTCACCCTTGTAGACCGTCTTGCCCACCCCCATATTGGGGCGACCGACGCGTGAAGGAATCCAACTTGAGCGAACTTCTCAACCGCCGCCTGGCTCTGCTCGGCGAGCGCGCTAACCTCTCTCTGCTCGAACAGTGCCTTCACGGCATCGAACGTGAATGCCTGCGCGTGACCGATGAAGGTCGCCTGGCGCAAACGCCGCACCCGGAAAGCCTGGGTTCCGCGCTGACCAATGAACAGATCACCACCGACTATTCCGAGTCGCTGCTGGAGTTCATCACCCCGGCCCTGCCCGATCCTGCCGATACGCTGGCGAGCCTGGACAGCATTCACCGTTTTGCCTACAGCAAGCTCGGCAACGAGTACCTGTGGAGCCCGTCGATGCCTTGCCCGTTGCCGGCCGAGGAAGACATCCCGATCGCCTACTACGGCACGTCCAACATCGGGCAGCTCAAGTACGTGTACCGCAAGGGCCTGGCCCTGCGTTACGGCAAGACCATGCAGTGCATTGCCGGCATCCACTACAACTTTTCCCTGCCGGAAAAGCTCTGGCCGCTGCTCAAGCAGGCCGAAGGTTTTGTCGGCACCGACCGCGATTTCCAGTCGTCGTCCTACATCGCGCTGATCCGCAACTTCCGCCGCTACAGTTGGCTGCTGATGTACCTGTTCGGCGCGTCGCCAGCACTGGACGCCGGTTTCCTGCGCGGTCGTTCGCACCAGTTGGAACAACTGGACCCGCAGACCTTGTACCTGCCGTACGCCACCAGCCTGCGCATGAGCGACCTGGGTTACCAGAGCAACGCCCAGGCCGGCCTGACGCCGTGCTACAACGATCTGAACAGCTACACCGACAGCCTGCGCAAAGCGGTGGCCACGCCGTATGCACCGTACGTCGAAGTCGGCACCCACCAGGATGGCGAGTGGGTACAGCTCAACACCAACATCCTGCAGATCGAAAACGAGTACTACTCCAACATCCGCCCGAAACGCGTGACCTATACCGGTGAACGCCCTATCCAGGCACTGATGGCCCGGGGTATCCAGTACGTTGAAGTGCGCTGCCTGGACATCAACCCGTTCCTGCCGATGGGCATCGACCTCACCGAGTCGCGTTTCCTCGATGCGTTCCTGCTGTACTGCGCATTGAACGACAGCCCGCTGCTGACCAATACCAGCTGCGGCAACGCGACCTCGAACTTCCTCAGCGTGGTCAAGGAAGGTCGTCGTCCGGGCCTGCAACTGCAACGGGATGGCCAACCGGTTGACCTCAAGGAATGGGCCGGCGAGTTGCTGGAGAAAATTGCTCCTCTGGCGGCGATGCTCGACCAGAGCCATGGCGGCGATGCCCACAGCAAGGCGCTGGACGCCCAGATGGCCAAGGTCCAGGACCCGTCCCTGACGCCGTCGGCCCAGGTATTGGTGGCCATGGCCGAGCACAAGGAGAGCTTCGCCCAGTTCTCCCTGCGCCAGAGCCAGGCCCATGCCGAGTTCTTCCGCAGCGAGCCGTTGGCGGCTGAGGAACAGGCGAAGTTTGAAGAGCGGGCGCGTTCGTCGCTGGCTCAACAGGCTGAGCTGGAACAGAACGAAGTCGGTGATTTCGATGTGTTCGTCGGAGCGTACCAGGCGAGCATTCTGGCGATCAGCAACTGAGCGTCGAAGGTCCTGCGGACCTTATCGTCGGAACGCCGCCCGGAGCAAGCTCGCTCCCACAGGAACTGCGCAAATCCTGTGGGAGCGAGCTTGCTCGCGATAGACCGCGCAGCGGTCTCTCTGAGAATTTTCCCCTCATAAGCTAATTCTAAAAAGTTATTTATTTTAGAATTCTTAGATCATTTAGTCTCTTTCTCACGCCGACACTCGGTCGCCTGACAAGGAGCTTTCTGATGAAACTGACTTTCCCTCTACGCTTGCTGGCGGCCGCTTCCTTGGCTACCGCAAGTTTTTTTGCCCAGGCGGCCGACTTCACCGTCGCCTACCAGACCACCGTTGACCCGGCGAAAGTCGCCCAGGCCGACGGCGCCTACGAAAAGGCCACCCAGGCCGATATCAGCTGGCGCAAATTCGACAACGGTGCCGATATCATCGCTGCCATCGCCTCCGGCGACGTGCAGATCGGCTACCTCGGCTCCAGCCCTCTGACCGCCGCCATCACTCGCAAAGTCCCGGTAGAAACCTTCCTCATCGCCACCCAGATCGGCGCCGCCGAAGCCCTGGTCGCCCGCGACGGTTCCGGGATCAAGACCCCGCAAGACCTGATCGGCAAGAAAATCGCCGTGCCATTTGTGTCCACCGGTCACTACAGCCTGCTCGCTGCGCTCAAGCACTGGAACATCGACCCATCGAAAGTCACCGTTCTCAACCTGGCTCCACCCGCGATCATTGCCGCCTGGAAACGCGGTGACATCGATGCCACTTACGTGTGGGACCCGGCCCTCGGTGTCGCCAAGGAAAACGGCAAGGTACTGATCACCTCCGGCGAGCTGGCCAAGTTCGGCGCACCGACCTTCGATGCCTGGATCGTGCGCAAGGATTTCGCCGAGAAGCATCCGGAAATCGTCACTGCGTTCGCCAAAGTGACCCTGGACGCCTACGCCGATTACCGCAAAGACCCGCAAGCCTGGCTCGCCAACCAAGGCAACGTCGACAAACTGGTGAAGCTCTCCGGCGCCAAGGCCAGCGACATTCCATTGCTGCTGCAAGGCAACGTCTACCCGCTGGCGGCTGACCAGGTGCTTACCCTCGGCGCGCCGACTACCAAAGCCATCACCGACACCGCGGCGTTCCTCAAGGAGCAAGGCAAGGTCGAGGCCGTGCTGCCGGACTACGCGCCCTACGTCAGCGCCAAGTTCATCACCAACTGATCGGGAGTCAACGCGATGGCCTTGCTACAGCTGGAGCGCATCAGCGCACAGTACCCCGGCAACCCGGAACCGGTGTTGGCGGATATCTCCCTGAGCCTGGGCCCCCGGCAATTGCTGGTCGCCCTTGGCCCGTCCGGCAGTGGCAAGACTTCGCTGTTGAACCTGATTGCCGGTTTCGTCGAGCCCAGCGCCGGGCGCATCACCCTCGACGGCGTGCCAGTCCAAGGCCCGAGTGCCGAGCGTGGCGTGGTGTTCCAGGACGACGCGTTGCTGCCGTGGCAAGACGTACTAGCCAATGTCGGGTTCGGTCTTGAACTGGCCGGCATCGCCCGGGACAAACGCGAAGCTCGTGCCAGGGAAATGCTCGCCCTGGTCGACCTTTCCGGTTTTGAATTGCGCCGCATCTGGCAGCTTTCCGGCGGCCAGAAGCAGCGTGTCGGCCTGGCCCGCGCCCTCGCCGCCGACCCGCGTGTGTTACTGATGGACGAACCTTTCGGCGCCCTCGACGCCTTCACCCGCGAGCAGATGCAGGAACTGTTGCTGCAAGTCTGGCAACGCACCGCCAAACCGGTGTTCCTGATTACCCACGACATCGAAGAAGCCGTGTTCCTCGCCACCGACCTGATTCTGTTGGCGCCCAATCCAGGGCAAATCGTCGAGCGCCTGAGCCTCGATTTCGGTCAGCGTTATGCCGCCGGTGAATCGGCCCGCTCGATCAAGTCCGACCCGCGTTTTATCGAAACCCGCGAACACGTACTCGCCAAAGTGTTCTCCCAACGCAGCGCCGCCCAGCGGCAGGAGCGCGCATGAGCAGCTACGAAATTCCCGTCGCGGCGATAACACCAGGCACCGCCGTGATTCCGGCAAGTCGCCGTTTGAGCACTCGCTGGATCAGTGTGCTGACACTGGTCGCTCTCCTTGTTATTTGGTGGGCCGTAACCGCGACCGGTTTGATCGAGCCGCTGTTCCTGCCGCCGCCCTCCGCCGTGCTGCAAAAAGGCTGGCTGCTCGCGACTTCGGGTTACATGGATTCAACCCTGTGGCAGCACCTCGGCGCGAGTCTGGGCCGCATCGGCCTGGGCCTCGGCTTTGCGATTCTCACCGCCGTGCCGGTGGGAATCGCCATCGGCGCCAACCGTATCGCCCGTGGTGTGCTCGACCCGCTGATCGAGTTCTACCGGCCGATTCCGCCGCTGGCTTATCTGCCACTGATCGTGATCTGGTGCGGCATCGGCGAATTGTCGAAAGTGCTGCTGATCTACCTGGCGATCTTCGCCCCGATTGCCATCGCCACCGCCACCGGTGTGCGCACGGTCGACCCGGCCAAATTGCGTGCCGCGCAGTCGCTGGGTGCGACCCGCGCGCAGTTGATTCGCCACGTTATTTTGCCAAGTGCCTTGCCGGATATCTTGACCGGTGTGCGCATTGGCCTCGGCGTGGGTTGGTCGACGCTGGTCGCCGCCGAATTGATCGCCGCCACCAGCGGTCTGGGCTTCATGGTGCAATCGGCTGCGCAGTTTTTGGTCACCGATGTGGTGCTGCTGGGGATTCTGGTGATCGCGTTGATTGCCTTTGCCATGGAGTTGGGCCTGCGTGCCCTGCAACGCAAACTGGTGCCGTGGCACGGCCAAAATCACTGACAGTATTCATGTGGGAGCGAGCTTGCTCGCGATGACGGTTACACATTCAACACCTGTGTCGCCTGACAATCCGCTATCGCGAGCAAGCTCGCTCCCACAAAAAGCTCGGCACACCGGATTGAAGAGAACCACCATGAGCCAACTGACCATCGTTCCTCTAAGCTCCGCCCTCGGCGCGCAAATCAGTGGCATCGACATCAGCCAGCCGCTGAACCTGGAGCAGCGCGATGCCATCGAGCAGGCCCTGCTCAAGCATCAAGTCCTGTTCTTCCGCGACCAGCCAATCACACCACAGCAACAGGCGCGGTTCGCCGCGAGTTTCGGCGACCTGCACATTCACCCGATCTACCCCAACGTACCGGAACAACCGCAAGTACTGATCCTCGACACCGCCGTCACCGACGTGCGCGATAATGCGATCTGGCACACCGACGTGACCTTTTTGCCGACCCCGGCCATGGGCGCCGTGCTCAGCGCCAAGTTGCTGCCGGCGTTTGGCGGCGACACGTTGTGGGCCAGCGGGATTGCGGCATATGAAGCCCTGTCGGTACCGATGAAAACCTTGCTCGAAGGGCTGACCGCCACCCACGATTTCACCCGTTCATTCCCGCTGGAACGCTATGGCAACACGCCCGAGGCGCTGGTCCAGTGGGAAGAAGCACGACGCAAGAATCCGCCGCTGTCGCACCCGGTGATCCGCACGCACCCGGTCAGCGGGCGCCGCTCGCTGTTCGTCAACGAAGGCTTCACCTCGAAGATCAACGAACTGTCGGAAACCGAAAGCGGGGCGATTCTGAAGTTCCTGTTTGCCCATTCAACGCGGCCGGAGTTCACCATTCGCTGGCGCTGGCAGCAGGACGACATTGCGTTCTGGGACAACCGCGTGACTCAGCATTACGCGGTGGATGATTACCGCCCGGCGCGGCGGGTGATGCAGCGGGCGACTGTGTTGGGGGATGTGCCTTTCTTTCGCTGCCCCCTGAAATCTTTACTGTCAGATCCGGCCTCATCGCGAGCAAGCTCGCTCCCACAGGTTCGGCGGTGTTCACAGGATTTGTGTACGACACGGACACTGTGGGAGCGAGCTTGCTCCGGGCGGCCTTCCGACGATGGCGATCTGAAAGGCGCCGAATAGTCTGGCACCCACTACTTACTCAGCAGTAGAAGGCTTCTCCCAAAGATTGATCCCACCCTCCTGGGCAAATCGGTCAATCTCCGCCAGTTCCTCTGCACTGAAGCTCAAATTCTTCAACGCCCCGACGTTCTCGATGATCTGCTCCGGCCGGCTCGCACCAATCAATGCCGACGTGACCCGTGGATCGCGCAGGGTCCAGGCCAGCGCCAGTTGCGCCAGACTCTGGCCACGACGCTTGGCGATTTCATTGAGTGCCCGCACCTGGGCGATGTTGGCCTCGGACAAATGCGACGCCTGCAACGAACCACCGCCCGGACGATTGACCCGTGCATCCGCCGGCACGCCGTTGAGGTATTTGTCGGTCAACAAGCCCTGAGCCAGCGGGGTGAAGGCAATCACGCCAGTGCCAAGTTCGTCAGTGGTGTCCAGCAGGTCTTTTTCCACCCAGCGGTTGAGCAGGTTGTACGCCGGTTGATGGATCAGCAACGGGACTTTCCATTCCTTGAGCAACTGGGCCATTTCACGGGTTTTCACCCCGGAATAGGACGAGATGCCGATATACAAAGCCTTGCCCTGTTGCACCGCTGCAGCGAGTGCGCTGGCGGTTTCTTCCAGCGGCGTATCCGGGTCGAAACGGTGGGAGTAAAAGATGTCGACGTAGTCCACACCCAGGCGTTGCAGGCTCTGGTCGAGGCTGGCCAGCACGTACTTGCGCGAACCGCCGCCCTGACCGTAAGGCCCCGGCCACATGTCCCAACCGGCCTTGCTGGAGATGATCAGTTCGTCACGGTATTGCTTGAAGTCTTCGCGCAGCAAACGGCCGAAGTTGATCTCGGCGCTGCCGTACGGTGGGCCATAGTTGTTGGCCAGGTCGAAATGGTTGATGCCCAGGTCGAACGCCGTGCGCAACAACGCGCGCTGGGTATCGATCGGCGTGCTGTCGCCGAAGTTGTGCCACAGGCCCAACGACAGCGCCGGCAGCACCAGTCCGCTGCGGCCCACGCGGCGGTACGGGATGGAGTCGTAGCGGTTTTCGGCAGCGGTGTAAGTCATCGAATCCTCTCTTGTCGGTCTTGAATCTGGTATCGACTGCTTCGCCAGTCGTCCAGCATACGCCCGCACGGACGCCAAAAAACCTGGGATTCGACTAAATGCTGAAACGTTTCACAGAAAATTAATCTGCCCGGAGAATTGAACAAAACAGCGACAGGCTTGCGTGATCCGGGTCGACAGGAACAAAGTCGCCAAAGCAACGAAGAAGCGATAGCTATCGCAAGGATGGAAGAAGCCATGCACACCACGATCATCATCACCTTCGGCCTGGCCTTGCTCGCCCTGATGCTGTTCATCGGCGAGAAAATCGGCTTCAGCCGTCAGACACTGACCTACGGTTTCGTGGTGCTGTGGCTGGCGCTGACGGTGATCAACGGCGCCATCGGCATGGTGAACGCCGGCCAGTCGTTGAGCACGGAACTGGCCATCGGCACGATAGTGTTCAGCATTCCGGTCGCGGCGCTGGTGTTGTTCATGGTGCTGAGCGCCGAGACCTGAAAAGCCCCGGCGCCCTGCCCGCGATCAACGCACCAGATGCAGGAACTGCATGTGCCGTTCGTACTGATCAAGGATGTCGTTGATGATCTGTTCCTTGGTGTAGCCCACCAGATCGTAGTTTTGGCTGCCCTCGCTCAAATGCACTTCGGCGCGGTAGTAACGACGGTTGTTGAGTTCCTTGGAACCCATGCCACCCCGGGCAAACGACGGCGTAAAGTAGCCGCGCATTTGCACCTGGTAGATAAATGGATGTTCGTCACCGTGACCGATTTCCAGGCTGACGCTGTCGTTGACCGGTTCTGGATGCGTGATGACCTTGAGGCCCTTCTCGATGAATACCGCCGAGACCTCTTCAATCGCCGGGCGCACCGTCGTATCGAGGAAGCGATAGACCTCGTCCCGCGACGGGAAATGCACGGCCTGGCTCAAACGCTGACGCCACCCGCCCCGCCGTGATCCGGACACCGGTGCCAGTGAATGCATCTGCGCAATCTGCTTCTGCGACTCCAGATAAAACGCCTTGTGCAGCCCCCACATCATCAACAGCAGAATCAACGAGAACGGCAGCGAGGTCAGGACCACCGCCGACTTCAACGCATCGATGCTGCCGGAGAACAGCAATGCACTGGTCACCAGCGCAGTCATCGCGCCCCAGAACACCCGCAGCCATTTCGGCCCGTCTTCATCGGGATTGCCGCCCTTGGCGGACAGCGTCGACAGCACCACGGTGCCGGAGTCGGCGGAGGTGACAAAGAACACGAAGCTGATGAACACCGTGACCGCGATGACGGTTTTGCTCCACGGGTAGGTTTCCAGCAGCAAGTAGAGCGTCATCGACGGGTTGTCGATGGCCGACATGCCGAGCGCGCTCATGCCGTGGTTGAGCACTTGATCGATGGCGCTGTTACCGAAAATCGACATCCACGCCAGGGTGAAGCCGAGCGGGATCAGCAGCACGCCGAAAACGAATTCGCGAATGGTCCGGCCACGGGAAATCCGTGCGATGAACAGGCCCACGAACGGCGACCATGCGATCCACCAGGCCCAGTAGAACACCGTCCAGCCGCCCAGCCAGTCGCTGGGTTTGCCGTAGGCGTACAGATCAAAACTCTTCATCGGCAAGGCGCCGAGATAGTCGCCGACATTCTGGATCAGCGTGTTGAGCAAGTGCTGCGTGGGGCCGGCGAACAACACAAACAGCAACAGTGCACAGGCCAGCAGCATGTTGATGTCGGACATGACCCGCACGCCCTTGTCGACGCCGGATACGGCAACGATGATCGCTGCGCCCATCATCAAGGTGATCAGGCCGACCTGAATCCATTGGGTGTGGGCAATGCCAAACAGGTAGTCGAGGCCCGAGTTGAGGTGCAACACGCCGAAGCCCATGTCGGCGCCGAGGCCGAACACCGTGGCGATGATGCCGAAGCCGTCCACCGCGTAACCGATCGGGCCGTTGATGCGCTTGCCGATCAGCGGATACAGCGCCGAACGCAGGGCCAGTGGCAGGTTATGCCGGTAGGCGAAGTAGGCCAGCGCCATGCCGACAAAGGCGAACACACCCCAGCCGTGAAGGCCCCAGTGCAGAAACAGAATCTGCATCGCCTGGCGCGCCGCATCTGCCGTACCAGCCTCACCTTGGGGCGGTTGCAGCATATGGGTCAGCGGCTCGGACACACAGAAGAAAAACAGAGTGATGCTGATCCCCGCGGCGAACAGCATGCCGGCCCAGGACAGGTAACTGAATTCGGGTTCGTCGTGGTCGGCACCGAGCTTGATCTTGCCATAGCCGGACAAGGCGGTGACCACCACGAAGACCAGATACAGGGTCATCGCCAGCAGGTAATACCAGCCGACCGTGTCGGCCGCCCAGTTTTGCGCCGCCAGCAACCAGGCACCGGCCTGCTCCGGCATGGCGATGACAACGACACCAAACAACAGGATGAAACTCGCCGAGAACCAGAACACCGGCGGATTCATGCGGATCAGACCGTTTGGAGGGATGGACGATGCACTCATGTTCGGTGCACCTCGGAGGGGTAAAACGTGGCTGTAGAAATCGGACTCAGCAAAGGCAAGCCTCCTGTTGTGAGCGGGCAGCGAACCGCCGGTTTAACTTGAATGAACGTTCAAGTTAAACATGGATAGGGGGCTAAGGACTAATCGCAGGGCTCGGCGGTACTGGTTGTACGCTAGCTCAAGGGAGGGTTCGACGCAGGATTAGATCAGGGCCACTGGCTCGATTCGGCTTGAAATCCAATCGCGAGCAAGCTCGCTCCCACAGGGGGTCCGGGTTGAACACAAAAGCTGTGAACACCAGGAAACCCTGTGGGAGCGGGCTTGCCCGCGAAGAGGCCAGAACAGTCAGCGAAGATTCAGGAGACTACTTCTGCGCCCCATCATCATGCTGCAGATTCGCCTGGGTCAGGTTGCTCCCCGCCGGCACGCTACGGGTCAGCCAGACATTGCCGCCGATGGTCGAACCCTGACCGATGGTGATCCGGCCAAGAATCGTCGCCCCGGCATAAATCACCACGTCATCCTCGACAATCGGATGCCGTGGCTGGCCCTTCTGCAACTGACCGTCTTCGTCCGCCGGGAAGCGCTTGGCGCCCAAAGTCACCGCCTGATAAATCCGCACGCGCTCGCCGATGATCGCGGTTTCGCCGATCACCACGCCGGTACCGTGGTCGATAAAGAAACTGCGGCCGATCTGCGCGCCGGGGTGAATGTCGATGCCGGTTGCCGAGTGGGCGATTTCCGCACTGATCCGTGCCAGCAGCGGTAAACCGGCGCGGTACAAATGGTGGGCCAGCCGATGGTGAATCACCGCCAGAATCCCCGGGTAGCACAACAGCACTTCATCGACACTGCGCGCCGCCGGGTCACCGTGATAGGCCGCCAGTACGTCTGTGTCCAACAGGCTGCGCAACCCAGGCAAGGCGAGGGCGAAGTCTTGAATGATCTGGATGGTTCTGGCTTCGACTTCGGTATCGGCCTGGGCGCTGTGGCGCGCGGCGTAGCGCAATTCGAGTCGCGCCTGGGCCAACAGCGCATTCAGCGCCACATCCAGCGTATGACCGACGTAGAAGTCTTCACTCTCCTCACGCAAGTCCACCGGCCCCAGGCGCATCGGGAACAACGCGCCGCACAGGGCTTCGAGAATGTCCGCCATGGCTGCGCGGGACGGCAATTCGCGACCGCCCTGCTCGCCGCTGGCCCGGCCGTTTTGAGCACGCCACTGTTCACGTGCCGTGCGCAGCTGGCTGACGATGGTCTGCAATTGCCAATGGCTGGAACGCTCACTCACGGTAAAAACTCCTCACGGGCGGCCGGACTGTCTGGCCGCACTGACGGCGATTACTTTACGGCAAGGGTCGCGAGGCAAATTAAGAACCAATAGTGCTGTGCTCAGATCGATTGGCTATAAGCGATTGAAGGTTGCCCAGGCTTTTGGGCGTGCCTATAGTCCTGAAATCCTCCACGGCCAGTACGGACTCATGATCAAACAACAGCTCGCCCGCTTTAACCGCCTCGACCTGCTCGGTCAACCCACCGCCCTGGAAAAACTCGAACGCCTGTCGACATGGTTGGGCCGCGAGGTGTACGTCAAGCGCGATGACCTGACGCCGCTGGCGATGGGCGGCAACAAGCTGCGCAAACTCGAGTATCTGGCCGCCGATGCCTTGGCCCAGGGTGCCGACACCTTGATCACCGCCGGCGCGTTGCAATCGAACCATGTACGCCAGACGGCCGCCATTGCCGCCAAGTTGGGTCTGGGCTGCGTAGCCCTTCTGGAAAACCCTCTCGGCACTGACGACAGCAATTACACCGGCAACGGCAATCGGCTGCTGCTCGACCTGTTCGATACCAAGGTCGAACTGGTGGAAAACCTCGACAACGCCGACGAACAACTGCAAGCCCTGGCTGGCCGACTGCGCAGCAACGGCAAGAAGCCCTATATGGTACCGATCGGTGGTTCAAATGCCCTGGGTGCTCTGGGCTACGTGCGCGCCGGGCTGGAACTGGCCGAACAGATCAAGGACACGGGCCTGAAGTTCGCCGCCGTGGTCCTGGCCTCGGGCAGCGCCGGCACTCACAGCGGACTGGCGCTGGCCTTGAGTGAAGCACTGCCGGATCTGCCAGTGATCGGCGTGACGGTCTCGCGCAGCGATGAAGATCAGCGGCCAAAGGTTCAAGGCTTGGCCGAACGCACCGCTGAGCTGCTGGGTGTGAACCTGCCGGACGCTTTCAAAGTCGAGTTGTGGGATGAGTATTTCGCCCCCCGTTATGGCGAACCGAACGCCGGGACACTGGCGGCGGTGAAGCTGCTGGCGGGTCAGGAAGGCTTGCTGCTGGACCCGGTCTACACTGGCAAGGCCATGGCGGGCTTGCTGGATGGGATCGGGCGTCAGCGTTTCGACGAAGGCCCGATTATCTTCCTGCACACCGGTGGGGCACCGGCGTTGTTTGCCTACAAAGACTTTCTCTGACTGACCGTTCCCGCGCTCGCGTGGGAACGTATTTGAATTAATATTCAAATAAAGAATAACAAATAGAATATTTATTATTTTCCTATCTAACGGCGTCATCTTATAGTCACGCCGCAGGCGAATTTGTAACGAGACGCATACGCTGCTTTAGGGCAGGATATCGCAGTCGTCAAAATCCCGAATTTGCCAACTTTCCTTAAGCGTCTTCCATAAGAAAACACAGGGGCTTGTCATGAATTTTTCCGCACTACGTCGCAATCTGCTGGTGGGCTCGCTGGGCCTGGCACTGAGCGCCGGCCTGATTGGCCAGGCGGTTGCCGGTGAGCAACTGCAACAAATCAAGGACAAAGGCGTGATCAACGTCGGCCTGGAAGGCACCTACCCACCGTTCAGTTTCGTCGACGCCGACGGCAAACTGGCCGGCTTCGAAGTCGAGTTCTCCGAAGCCCTGGCCAAAGAGCTGGGCGTGAAGGTCAAGCTGCAGCCGACCAAATGGGAAGGCATCCTCGCCGCCCTGGAATCCAAGCGTCTGGACGCAGTGATCAATCAGGTGACCATCACCGAAGAGCGCAAGAAGAAGTATGACTTCTCCGAGCCCTACACCGTTTCCGGGATTCAGGCACTGGTGCTGACGAAGAAGGCCGCCGAGCTGAACATCAAGTCCGCCGCCGACCTGTCTGGCAAGAAAGTCGGCGTAGGCCTGGGCACCAACTACGAAGAGTGGGTCAAAACCAATGTTCCTAAGGCTGACATCCGCACCTACGAAGATGATCCGACCAAGTTCCAGGACCTGCGTGTCGGCCGTATCGACGCCATTCTGATCGACCGCCTGGCCGCGCTGGAATATGCCAAGAAGGCCAAGGACACCACCGCCGCCGGTGATGCGTTCTCCCGTCAGGAAGCCGGCATTGCCCTGCGCAAAGGCGAGCCTGAACTGCTGGCCGCGGTGAACAAGGCCATCGATAAGCTGCGTGCCGACGGTACGCTGAAAAAGCTGTCGGAAAAATACTTCAGCGCTGATGTCACTCAATAATGGGAGAAGCTTTCCAACTCGCACTGGACTCCGTGCCCTTTCTGCTCAAGGGCGCGTACTACACGGTGATCCTCAGCCTGGGCGGGATGTTCTTCGGTCTGGTGATGGGGTTCGGCCTGGCGCTGATGCGCCTGTCGCGCTTCAAACTGGTCAGCTGGATCGCCCGCATGTACGTGTCGTTCTTTCGCGGCACGCCGTTGCTGGTGCAACTGTTTGTAATCTATTACGGCTTGCCGCAATTGGGTCTGGAACTCGATCCGCTGCCGGCGGCCCTGATCGGCTTCTCGCTGAACATGGCCGCCTACGCCTGTGAAATCCTGCGTGCCGCGATCAGCTCCATCGAGCGCGGCCAGTGGGAGGCGGCTGCCAGTATCGGCATGACCCGCGCGCAGACCCTGCGCCGGGCCATCCTGCCGCAGGCGATGCGCACCGCATTGCCGCCGCTGGGCAACAGCTTCATTTCGCTGGTCAAGGACACCGCGCTGGCCGCCACCATCCAGGTGCCGGAACTGTTCCGTCAGGCGCAGCTGATCACCGCTCGCACCTTCGAAATCTTCACCATGTATCTTGCCGCCGCACTGATCTACTGGGTCCTGGCCACGGTGCTTTCGCACCTGCAGAACCAGTTGGAAGCGCGGGTCAATCGGCACGACCAGGAGTCCTGACCCAATGATTGTCGTGGAAAAACTGACAAAGCAGTTCAAGGGTCAAGTCGTGCTCAACGGCATCGATCTTGAGGTCAGGGAAGGCGAGGTGGTCGCGATCATCGGCCCGAGTGGTTCGGGCAAGACCACCTTCCTGCGCTGCCTGAATTTTCTGGAAGAACCCACCAGCGGCCGGATCAAGGTCGGCGATATCGAAGTCGATACCAGCCGTCCCCTGAACCAGCAGCAGAGCCTGGTGCGGCGTTTGCGCCAGCACGTAGGTTTCGTGTTCCAGAACTTCAACCTGTTCCCCCATCGCACGGCGCTGGAAAACGTCATCGAAGGCCCGATCGTGGTCAAGAAGACCCCGCACGCCGACGCCGTTGCCCTGGGTAAAAAACTGTTGGCAAAGGTCGGTCTGGCGGGCAAGGAAGACGCTTACCCGCGTCGTCTCTCCGGTGGCCAGCAACAGCGCGTGGCGATCGCCCGGGCACTGGCGATGGAACCGGAAGTGATCCTGTTCGATGAGCCGACCTCGGCTCTCGACCCGGAACTGGTGGGCGAGGTATTGGCGACCATCCGCGGCCTGGCCGAAGAGAAGCGCACCATGGTGATCGTTACACACGAAATGGGCTTTGCCCGGGACGTGGCCAACCGTGTGGTGTTTTTCGACAAGGGCGTGATCGTCGAGCAAGGCGAAGCAAAGGCGTTGTTTGCCAACCCGAAAGAAGAGCGAACCAAGCAGTTCCTGAGCAAGTTTTTGAATAACGCTCACAACTAACAAACCTGCGCAGCAACGGTAAACTTCCATGGATGGAAGTGACACCCTCTGAAAAAATCATCTCAGCAATATCAAACTAAACTTATATATGCGATACGCCTGCTTTGTAAGCGCGTGCGGTACATATATAAGCTTCGCAATAATTAAATCGCGTTATTTCGTTCGGTCGCCTGTCGCATGGAATGACCGACCATTTGCCACAACACGACCACATAGCGCGGCTTTAAGCGGATAAAGTCGACTCGGCGACATGGTTTACTTACTTGTCACCGTAGGAACTTTCTGAATAGCATCAAACACCACCCACAACTAACAAATCTCATTGACACTGGTTATAAAGAACTCTTATCTAGTCTCCAATCAGCGACACTCGTCACGCTCAATCATTATTTCAATTCAAAGTAATGAACGGTTTTGCTGTTCGATATTTAGTTTTTGATTTTCCAGAGACGGACATCGTTGCAAGACTTCAAGGAGACTTTATGAAAAGCACCTCGAACAAATCCGGGCTTGTAGCCCCGACCCTGGCGCAATCCAACAAGACCGGCATCAACGTCACTTGCGCGGCTCACCTGCTGATCGAGGTAGCGCCCTACCCCGCCATGGACGAAGGCGACCTGATCGAACTGTTCTGGGACAACTGCTACGTGGCCTCCCGCGTGCTGACGGCCAGCGATGTCGGCCAACCGGTGCAGTTGCGGGTGCCTGAAAGTTTTGTCACCAACGGTACCTCCCGCATTCACTACCGGGTCATGCAAGTTGGCCGTGGTCCGGCGGTATCGGCCAGCCGAAACGTGCAGATCAAACTCGACTGCCCAGGCGGCCAACCCTCCGCGCTGTGCGGCGATGAAAACCAGTGCCTGGCACCAGTGAGCATTCCCGAGGCAATTCGCCGCCAAGGGGTCAACCCGAATCAGATCAAACGCGGTGTGCCGTTGACCATCGAGCCGTACCTGAACATGGCTGTCGACGACGAGATCACCCTGCGCTGGGGCGATGTGCGCATGGACCTGCCACGGCTCAAGTCCGCTGATGTGGGTCAGCCGATTCAGGTCTGGATACCTGCAGCCATCATCCTCGAAGCCGGTGAAGACCTGCGGCTGGAAGTGACTTACTGCATCCTGGACCGGGTAGGCAACAACTCCCGCTGGGCACCGGCACGGACGCTGAAGATCGGTTGCGCCAATCCTTATCTGAAAGTCCCGAAGAAACAGCACCTCAAGGCCGCTGAACCCTGCAGACAGTGACGGCAGTGACTGTGCCCACCATATTTTTGTGGCGTGGGGGCTTGTCGGACCGCCCCCTCGCCACAGGGATTGCGTTCTACCCCGAGAACGCCCTTCTATGCATATTCCTAAAAGTTAGTTCATAAAATATTTATACACGTTTAGGGTATATAAACCGGACCACCGGACATTCTTGTTTTCATGCGCGGCCACAAGCGGCGCTTCCATAAGATGTGAGGTAGGTATGGTCCGGAACACAATCACCCCAGTGCAGACCGCCAGGGCATTGCGTGCAGCCAAGGAGTGGCACTGATGTCCAGTCTGGCAGATGCAATCGTCCAGAGTGATGTGGACGTCGCCCCATTGTTGTTGCCCGCGCAAGTCTTGCGCAACGATGCTCAAGCCCTGAGCGCCGCCCACGAGCTGGCGCAAGTCGCCCGCCTGCAAGCGGCCAGACGCGACCAGCAGCGCAAGTTGCCATGGTCGGAAATCGAATTGTTCACCCGCAGCGGCCTGGGCAGCATTTCCATCCCCCGCGAGTACGGTGGCCCGCAGGTTTCGTTTGTCACCCTGGCCGAGGTCTTCGCGATCATTTCCGCGGCCGACCCGGCACTCGGACAAATCCCGCAAAACCAGTTCGGCATTCTTAATCTGGTGCTCGGCAGCGCCACCGAAGTGCAGAAAAAACAGCTGTTCAAAAGCGTCCTCGAGGGCTGGCGCATCGGTAATGCCGGGCCTGAACGCGGCACCAGAAACACCCTGGAACTGAAGGCGCGCATCACCGCTGACGGCATCCTCAATGGCCAGAAGTTCTATTCCACTGGTGCACTGTTCGCCCATTGGGTCGCGGTCAAAGCGTTGAACGATGACGGCAAGCAAGTGCTGGCGTTCATCCGTCGCGGCACACCGGGATTGCGCATCGTCGATGACTGGTCCGGTTTTGGTCAGCGCACCACCGCCAGCGGCACGATTTTGCTTAACAACGTGCAGGTCGATCCCGAACTGGTGGTGGATAACTGGCGGATCAACGACACGCCGAACATCCAGGGTGCCGTCTCGCAACTGATTCAAGCGGCCATCGACGCCGGTATCGCCCGAGGCGCCATCGACGACGCCATCGACTTCGTGAAAACCCGCGCCCGGCCATGGATCGACGCCAAGGTCGAACGGGCCAGCGATGACCTTTACGTGATCGCCGATATCGGCAGGTTGAAAATCGAATTGCACGCCGCCGAAGCGCTGCTGCGCAAGGCCGGGCAAGTGCTCGATGACGTCAGCGCCGCACCATTCACCGCCGAGTCCGCCGCTCGCGCCTCGATTGCCGTGGCCGAAGCCAAAGTGCTGACCACCGAGATTTCGTTGCTGGCCAGCGAAAAGCTGCTCGAACTGGCCGGCAGCCGCGCGACCCTCGCCGAATTCAACCTCGACCGCCACTGGCGCAACGCCCGGGTGCACACGCTGCACGATCCGGTGCGCTGGAAGTACCACGCCATCGGTGCCTATCGCCTCAACGGCACGCTGCCTAATCGCCATTCCTGGATCTGACGACCAGAACACTTTTTACCAGAGCTCTGGAGAAACACATGACAAGTTCTCACCACATCGCGGTCATCACCAGCGATGAGCAAGCCCTGATCGTCGCCAGCGACCTTGCCGAAGACTTCAAACGCGACAGCGCCACACGCGACCGCGAACGCCGCTTGCCACACCCGGAACTGGAAGTGTTTTCCCGCTCGGGCCTGTGGGGCATCAGCGTGCCGAAGGAATACGGTGGCGCCGGTGTTTCCAACGTCACCCTGGCCAAGGTCATCGCCTTGATTGCCCGGGCCGACGGTTCCCTGGGGCAGATCCCGCAGAATCATTTCTATGCCCTCGAAGTACTGCGGGTGAACGGCAGCCACGAGCAGAAGCAACGCCTGTACGCCGAAGTATTGGCCGGTCAGCGCTTCGGCAATGCGTTGGCCGAACTCGGCACCAAAACCGCACACGATCGCGTCACCAGCCTGACTCGCGACGCCAGCGGCTATCGCATCAATGGTCGCAAGTTCTACGCCACCGGCGCGATCTACGCCCAGCGCATTCCCACCTCGGTGGTGGATGAAAACGGCGTGCAACAACTGGCGCTCGTCCCGCACAACAGCAAGGGCCTCACCGTAATTGACGATTGGAGCGGCTTCGGCCAGCGCACCACCGGCAGCGGCTCAGTAGTGTTCGAAGACGTCTACGTCGCGGCCGAAGATGTAATCCCGTTTCAAAGTGCCTTCGAGCGTCCGACCCCGGTCGGCCCGCTGGCGCAGATTCTCCACGCCGCCATCGACACCGGCATCGCCCGCGCCGCCTATGAAGATGCGCTGCACTTCGTGCGCACCAAAACCCGGCCGTGGATCGACGCCACTCACGAAAAAGCCACGGACGATCCGCTGACCCTCAAGAGCTTCGGCCACTTGAGCATTCGCCTGCACGCTGCCGAGGCACTGCTGGAACGTGCCGGTGAATTCCTCGACAAGGCCCAGGCCGACACGCATGCCGAGACCGTCGCGGCCGCGTCGATTGCCGTCGCCGAAGCCCGTGCCCTCAGCACCGAAATCTCCCTGGCCGCCGGCAGCACACTGTTCGAACTGGCCGGCAGCCAGGCGACCCTGATCGAACACGGCCTCGACCGCCACTGGCGCAACGCCCGGGTGCACACCCTGCACGATCCGGTGCGCTGGAAGTACCACGCCGTCGGCAATTACTACCTCAACGATGAAAACCCGCCGCTGCGGGGGACCATTTGATGACCGCCGCGAAAAAGAAAATCCTGCTCAACGCGTTCAACATGAACTGCATCGGGCACATCAACCATGGCCTGTGGACCCACCCACGAGATAACTCGACCCAGTACAACACCCTCGAATACTGGACCGAACTGGCGCAACTGCTGGAGCGCGGGCTGTTCGACGGACTGTTCATCGCCGACATCGTCGGGGTCTACGACGTCTACCAGAACTCGGTGGACGTGCCGTTGAAAGAGTCGATCCAGTTGCCGGTCAACGATCCGCTGTTGCTGGTTTCAGCGATGGCGGCGGTGACGAGAAACCTCGGTTTCGGCCTGACCGCCAACCTCACCTACGAAGCGCCGTATCTGTTCGCTCGCCGCCTGTCGACGCTGGATCACCTGAGCCGTGGGCGGGTCGGCTGGAACATCGTCACCGGCTATCTCGACAGCGCCGCCAAGGCCATGGGCCTGAGCGAACAGGTTGAGCATGACCGTCGCTACGACCAGGCCGACGAGTACCTGGAGGTGCTCTACAAACTCCTGGAAGGCAGTTGGGAAAACGGAGCGGTGCTCAACGACCCACGTCAACGGATCTATGCGCAGCCGGACAAAGTGCACAAGGTCGAGCACAAGGGCGAGTTCTATCAGGTCGAGGGTTACCACCTCTGTGAACCCTCGCCACAGCGCACACCGGTGCTGTTCCAGGCCGGCAGCTCGGATCGTGGTTTGCTGTTCGCCGGGCGACATGCCGAGTGCGTGTTCATCAGCGGCCAGACCAAGGCATCGACCAAGAAGCAGGTGGACAAGGTGCGCGCCAGCGCCGCCTCCGCCGGGCGCAATCCCGAGGACATCAAGGTGTTCATGGGCCTGAATGTGATCGTTGGTGCCACCGAAGAGCTGGCCTGGGCCAAGCACGCCGAATACCTGAGCTACGCCAGTGCCGAGGCCGGTGTGGCGCACTTTTCGGCGTCCACCGGGATCGATTTTTCCCAATATGAAATCGACGAGCCGATCCAGTACGTGAAGAGCAACGCGATCCAGTCCGCCACCAAACACCTGCAAAACAACGACTGGACCCGACGCAAACTGCTGGAGCAACACGCCCTCGGCGGTCGCTACATCACCGTGGTCGGCTCACCGCAGCAAGTGGCGGATGAGCTCGAATCCTGGATCGCCGAAACCGGGCTGGATGGCTTCAACCTGACCCGCATCGTCACGCCGGAAAGCTATGAGGATTTCATCGAACTGGTGATTCCCGAGTTGCAACGGCGAGGCTCGTACAAGACGGCTTATGACAATGGCACCTTGCGCGAAAAGCTGTTTAAGCGGGAGGCGCATCTGCCTCAGCAGCACACCGGCTCGGCTTTCCGACGCTAAAAGCATCGCGAGCAAGCTCGCTCCCACAGGGGGTTTGTGAACACCCGAGATCCACTGTGGGAGCGAGCTTGCTCGCGATGAGGCCCGACCAGACACTAAAAAATCAATGCACTGACTGGATAACTCATCATGAAAAAGCACTACCTCTCCCACCCAGTCAAAGCACTGGCCCTGGCCCTCGGCCTGTTCAGCTCGGTGACCTTCGCCGCCGACGCGCCGCTGAAAATCGGCACCACCGCTGCATTCGCCATTCCCCTTGAAGCCGCCGTCGAAGAAGCCGGCAAACAAGGCCTGAAAGTCGAGCTGGTGGAGTTCAGCGACTGGATCGCGCCGAACGTCAGCCTCGCCGCTGGCGACATCGACGTGAACTACTTCCAGCACATCCCGTTCCTGGAAAACGCCAAGGCCGCCTCGGGTTTCGACCTGGTGCCGTTCGCGCCGGGCATCATCAACAACGTCGGCCTCTACTCGAAGAAATACAAAAGCTTCGACGAACTGCCCCAAGGCGCCAGCGTGGCAATCGCCAATGACCCGATCAACAGTGGTCGTGGCTTGCAGCTGCTGGCCAAGGCCGGTCTGATCACCCTCAAGCCCGGCGTCGGCTACAAGGCCACCGAAGAAGACATCATCGCCAACCCGAAGCACATCAAGATTCTCCAGGTCGAAGCCGTGCAACTGGTACGCGCCTATGACGATGCCGATCTGGTACAGGGCTACCCGGCCTACATTCGCTTGTCGAAAACCTTCGATGCGGGCTCCGCGCTGCTGTTCGACGGCCTTGATCACAAGGAGTACGTGATTCAGTTCGTGATCCAGCCCAAGAGCAAAACCGACCCGCGCCTGATCAAGTTCGTCGACATCTACCAACACTCACCCGCTGTGCGCGCCGCGCTGGATAAAGCTCACGGCAAGCTCTATCAAGCCGGTTGGGAAAGCTGAACATGACCGCCGCCATCCAACGGCGACTGGAGATTCCAGAGCCGCAAAGCGCCGAGCGCACTGA
Organism: Pseudomonas sp. P4_C1; assembly: GCF_056402155.1. Classification (NCBI taxonomy): domain Bacteria; kingdom Pseudomonadati; phylum Pseudomonadota; class Gammaproteobacteria; order Pseudomonadales; family Pseudomonadaceae; genus Pseudomonas; species Pseudomonas sp. P4_C1. Next base: position 79,332 of record NZ_JBFUHY010000001.1, on the reverse strand, counting down.
GCTGCATCCCGAACTCAACCATGCCCACGTCCGCTTCATCGGCCTGGGTAAAACCTACAACGGCCAGCAAGGCCCGGTGGCCGCCCTGCACGGCATCGACCTGGCAATCCAGCGTGGCGAAGTGTTCGGCATCATCGGTCGCAGCGGCGCCGGCAAGTCGTCATTGATCCGCACCATCAATCGCCTGGAACAGCCGAGCAGCGGCCGGGTGCTGATCGATCAAGTGGACATCGGCGAGTTCGACGAAGACCGCCTGGTGACGCTACGCCGGCGCATCGGCATGATCTTCCAGCACTTCAATTTGATGTCGGCCAAGACCGTTTGGCAAAACGTCGAACTGCCATTGAAAGTCGCTGGCGTGCCGAAGGAAAAACGCGAACAGAAAGTCCGTGAACTGCTGGAACTGGTGGGCTTGCAGGCCAAACACAAGGCTTACCCGGCGCAGTTGTCCGGCGGGCAGAAACAGCGTGTAGGCATTGCCCGGGCGCTGGTGCATGACCCGGAAATTCTGCTGTGCGACGAAGCCACCTCGGCACTGGATCCGGAGACCACGCAATCGATTCTCGGCCTGCTGCGCGAGATCAATCAACGCCTGGGCCTGACCATTGTGCTGATCACCCACGAGATGGCGGTGATCCGTGAGATCTGTGATCGGGTCGTGGTGCTGGAACACGGGCGCATCGTCGAACAAGGGCCGGTGTGGGAAGTCTTCGGCAATCCACAGCATGAGGTCAGCAAGACGCTGCTGGCGCCGTTGCAATACGCATTGCCGGAAGAGCTGCAAAGCCGTTTGCAGGCGCAGCCAAATTCTTCGGACGCCGCCGTGGTCCTGCGCTTGCAGTTCACCGGCAGCCAACGCGACGAACCGGACCTGGCGGCACTGTTCAGCGCCCTCGGAGGCCGTGTGCGATTGCTGCAGGGTGGCGTGGAACGGATTCAGGGTCATGCGCTTGGGCAACTGCTGTTGGCAGTGACGGGCTCATCTCTCGGTGCCGAGCAATTGCGTCAACGCGCCGGCCATTGGGCGCAACAGGTGGAGGTACTGGGCTATGTGGTTTGATCGCTTGCTGCAGGGTTTCATCGACACGTTTTTGATGGTCGGCGTGTCGTCGCTGATCGCACTGTTGGCGGGTATTCCGCTGGCCGTGATATTGGTCACCAGCTCCAGGGGCGGCATCTACGAAGCCCCGGCGCTGAACCGTGCACTGGGTGCGTTCGTGAACCTGTTCCGCTCGGTTCCTTTCTTGATTTTGATGGTGGCATTGATTCCGTTCACGCGCTTGATCGTCGGCACCACTTACGGCGTCTGGGCTGCCGTGGTGCCACTGACCATCGCGGCTACGCCGTTCTTTGCGCGCATTGCCGAGGTCAGCTTGCGCGAGGTCGACCACGGTTTGATCGAAGCAGCGCAAGCCATGGGCTGCCGGCGCTGGCACATCGTCTGGCATGTGTTGTTGCCGGAAGCACTGCCGGGGATTGTCGGCGGGTTCACGATTACCTTGGTGACGATGATCAATTCGTCGGCCATGGCCGGGGCGATTGGTGCAGGGGGGTTGGGGGACATTGCGTATCGGTATGGGTATCAGCGGTTTGATAGCCAGATCATGTTGACAGTGATTGTGTTGCTGGTGGCGCTGGTGGCGGTGATTCAGTTGGGCGGGGATCGGTTGGCGCGGGGGTTGAACAAGCGGTAAGTGAAGATCCTGTCGATATTTCGCACAGGAAAATCAGCGATTCCGAAGGCCTGTTCCCTTTCCTTTGCAGGACGTTTCCTAGATCATTTCGCTCGCTTGCGCCTGCCAAATCCGGTGGCTAGTCTCGGTCCGTCACTGCTTATCAGTGATCGGGTTTAGTCGCCCGGATCCGCGTCGGGCGCACAGCGTCACCTTTTGTCAGGTGTTTTTTATTGCCTGAATTTTATGGTGGCTGTGCGCAGGGCACCCTCGTGGTGCGCCGGTTTTGCCTGGCGGCCGGTCGACTAACCTGTGTGCAGCCGCCACCCCCTGTTCGTTTAGTCGCGATATCGGTTGGCTCCAATTTATGCTCAGGAGTTTTACCAATGAAGAAATCCGCTCCCGATCCACCTTCCGAAAATCCCACCAACGAAACTGCCACTGAAGACCCTCTCAAAGATCGTTCAGCGCTCTACCGTGCAATCGATTTCTACCTCACCGGCAAGCAACCCGCACCAACCGATGAAATGCGCTTCTACAACGTCAGCAAAGACGTGAGCTTTGAAGACACCCAGCTCTATGTCGCCGACCTGCTGCGCTGCGCTTCGGTCACGGCGTATCAGTGTGGCGATCAACTCAAGGGCGCCGACCGGGCAATGGTGTACTCGATCTGGCATTTGCTGGAGATTGCCAAGGCGATGGTGGATCACTCCATTGAATGTCTGGGGATGAAAAAGGGCTAAGCCATCTGTTGTCAGTGCCACCTCCATCGCGAGCAAGCTCGCTCCCACAGTTGACCGCGGATACCTGTAGGAGCGAGCCTGCTCGCGATGGGCTGCGCAGCAGCCCCCGGCGCCATGGCGTATATTCGGTGAATCCAAATTGCCTGCGCAGCCGACCATGAAGCAAACACCCGACGACCTTGAACAGATCACCTCCACGACCCTCGGCCATTACAACGCGGTCGCCGAGGACTTTCGTGAAGGCACGCGCGATCACGACGTCAGCCAGAACATCGATGCCCTGCTGCGGCACATTCAGGGCGAGGCGCCTTTCGACATTCTCGATTTTGGCTGCGGGCCTGGTCGGGATTTGCAAACCTTCACCCGCATGGGCCACAAGGCGATCGGCCTGGACGGTTCGGAAAAACTCGCGCAGATGGCCCGTGAGGACAGCGGGTGCGAGGTGTGGCAGCAGGATTTCCTGAAGCTTGATCTGCCGGCCGAGCGTTTCGACGGGATCTTTGCCAACGCAGTGCTGTTTCATGTCCCGCGTCAGGAATTACCACGGGTGTTGAAACAATTGTGGGGAGCGCTGAAACCGGGTGGGGTGTTATTCAGTTCCAATCCCCGTGGCGAGAATCAGGAAGGCTGGAACGGGGCGCGTTATGGGTCGTATCACGACCTGGCGGCCTGGCAGCATTTGTTGATCGAGGCGGGGTTTGTCGAGCTGGAGCATTACTACCGGCCGGCCGGACTGCCGCGGGAGCAGCAGCCTTGGTTGGCGAGTGTCTGGCGTAAGGTGTAAAGCCCGCAAATGTGCGGTGGTTGTACTGACGTCTTCGCGGGCAAGCCCGCTCCCACAGGGTTCAGCGCAATCCCTGTGGGAGCGAGCTTGCTCGCGATGAGCGCGAAGCGCTCGCCTTTTAAACAGCCTCCTTCTTAGGCTCGCGAATCTTGTACCAAGCCACATACAGCGCCGGCAAAAACAGCAGCGTCAGCAAGGTGGCGATGACAATCCCGCCGATCATCGCGTAAGCCATCGGCCCCCAGAACACTTCCCGCGCAATCGGAATCATCCCCAGGCTCGCGGCGGCTGCCGTCAGCAGGATCGGCCGGCGTCGGTGTTCAGTGGCCTCGACCACCGCGTCCCACGGCTCATAGCCTTTATTCTCGTACTCATCGATCTGGGTCACCAGAATCACCGTGTTACGGATGATGATACCGATCAGCGCCAGAATCCCCAGGATCGCCACGAAGCCCATTGGCGTTCCGGTTGGCACCAACGCCAGCACCACGCCGATCAAGCCCAGTGGCGCGACGCTGGCGACCAGGAACATCTTCTGCACGCTGTGCAACTGGATCATCAGGAATGTGGCCATCAAGAACAGCATCAACGGCACAACCTTGGCAATCGGCCCTTGGGCCTTGCCGCTCTCCTCCACTGTACCGCCGGTGGCGACCTTGTACCCGGGCGGCAGCTTGGCGGCAAAGGCATCGATGGACGGCTTGAGGATTTTCACCAGGTCCGTCGGCTGGATCTCGTCGCGTATTGCCGCCTTGATGGTGATGGTCGGCAAGCGATCCCTACGCCATACCAACGGTTGCTCCAGTTCGTAGCGCACCGTGGCGAACGCCAGCAACGGAATCGACGTGCCGCTCGGCGTGACGATCTGCAAGTTCTGCAGGGTTTCCGGCGTACCACGTTCGGAGTCCACTGCACGACCGACTACGTTGATCAGATAGATATCGTCATCGACCTGGGTCACCGCCTGGCCGCTGACGATGCCGTTCATCAGGTTAGCCACATCCTCGGAAGACAACCCCAACTGCCGCGCCTTGTCCTGGGCGATGTCGATGCGCAGGACTTTGCCCGGTTCATTCCAGTCGTAGATGATCTCGCCAACGTGCGGGTTCTTGTCCAGCTCCGTGGCCAGGTCGATGGCATGCCGGCGCACCTGGTCGACGTCTTTGCCGCTGACCCGGTACTGGATCGGACGCCCCACCGGTGGGCCCATTTCCAGTGCCTGGACATAACTGCCGATGCCGACGAAGTCGTTGCGCAAGCGCTCGCGAAGCTTCTGCATCATGGCCTCGCGGGTATGGCCTTTGCTGACGATCACCAACTGCGCGTAGAACGGGTTTTGCAGTTGCTGGTCCAGTGGCAGATAGAAGCGGATGGCACCCTGACCGACGTAGGTGCTCCAGCGCACGATGTCCGGATCGTCCTTGAGCGTGGCCTCGAGTCTATCGACCGCCCGGCGGGTTTCGTCGAGTGAGGCGTTTTGTGGCAGGTTCAGGTCCACCAGGATTTCCGGACGATCCGAAGACGGGAAGAACTGGTTCTGCACATAGCGCATGCTGAACACCGCCAGTACAAAGCACAGCACGGTGATGCCAATGGCCCACCAGCGATTGCGCATGCACCACAGCAGCCCGCCGTTGAAGGCCTTGCCAATGCGCCCGGGTTCGCCTTCGTGGGGTTTCACATTGGTGCTGAGGATGTGCACGCCGATCACCGGCGCAAACAGCACCGCCACCACCCACGACACCAGCATCGCACAGGCAATCACCGCAAACAGGGTGTAGGTGTATTCACCGGCGGAGCTGGCGTTCAAGCCGATTGGCACGAAACCCGCCACCGTCACCAGTGTACCGGTAAGCATCGGGAACGCCGTGGAGGTGTAGGCGAAGGTCGCCGCCTGCTCCTTGGTCTCGCCCAACTCCAGACGGGTAACCATCATTTCCACGGTGATCATCGCGTCGTCCACCATCAGGCCGAGGGAAATGATCAGTGCGCCAAGGGAGATCCGCTGCATGGTAATGCCGCTGAACTCCATGAACACGAAGACCAACGCCAGCACCAACGGGATCGAGCACGCCACCACCAGCCCGGCACGCACACCGAGGCTGATGAAGCTAACCACCAGCACGATGATCACCGCTTCGAACAGCGCACGGGTAAAGCCGCCGACGGCCTCTTCCACCACCACGGCCTGATCCGAGACGTTGTAGATGCCAACACCCACCGGCAGGTCGGCGGTCAGTTGTTCGATACGCTCGTGCAAAGCCTTGCCGAACGCCTGGACGTTGCCACCCTTCTGCATGGCAATCGCCAGGCCGATGGCCTGTTTACCGTTGTAGCGAAATTCCGGCGAGGCCGGATCGACATAGCCGCGACTGATTTCGGCAATGTCGGCCAGACGATAGTAGCGGTCGTTGAGCTTGAGGTTGACCTCGGCCAGGTCTTTCTCCGAAGCGAACTTCCCTGAAGTGCGCACCGAAATCCGCTCCGGCCCGGCCTCGATGACACCTGCCGGGGTCACGGCGTTCTGGGTTTGCAGGCTCTGCACCACCTGACGCTGATCGATGCCCAGCGCTGCGAGTTTGCGCGTGGAGAAGTTCAGGTACAGCACCTCGTCCTGCTGGCCGACCATCTCGATCTTGCCCAGCCCCGGAACGCCGCGAATTTCCATGCGCGCCTGTTCCACGTAGTCGCGCAACTGACGCAAGGTCAGGCCGTCGGCGGTAAAGGCGTAGATCGACCCGAAGACGTCACCGAACTCGTCGTTGAACGACGGCCCCTGTATGCCCTGCGGGAACTGGTATTTGATGTCGTTGATCTTCTTGCGCACCTGGTACCAGATTTCCGGAATGTCCTTGGCACTGGTGGTGTCGCGCAGGTACACGTACACCGTCGACTCACCGGGGCGCGTGTAGCTTTTCACGTAGTCGAGGGAGTCGAGCTCTTCGAGCTTTTTCTCGATCCGGTCAGTGATCTGCTTGAGGGTTTCCTCCTGGGTCGCCCCCGGCCATTTGCTCTGGATCACCATGGTTTTGATGGTGAACGAAGGGTCTTCTTCGCGCCCCAGGTTGAAGTACGAGAACACACCCATCAGCAACGCAACGAACATCAGATACCAGATGAACGACTGATGCTTGAGGGCCCATTCCGAGAGGTTGAAAGGCCCTTTCATTGACTGTCCTCGTCGAATTTCACTTGTTGCCCCGGTTTGAGGCTGTTCACACCGGCACTGACCACCCGCTCGCCGTTCTTCACGCCGTCAGCCAGCACCACGGTGCTTTCGGTGCGGCTGATCACGGTGACGTCACGGGGGGAGACGGTTTTACTCTGTGCATCGATCACCCAGATGCGTGGCTTGCCATCGACCTCCTGCAGCGCGGTGACAGGCAACTCGATGCGCGGCTTGATCGCCGAGCTCAGGGTGACGCTGATGGCCGTCCCCAAGCGGAAGCCCTGTGGCGTTTCGGCCAGGGTCAGGCGGGCGCGACGGGTGCGCGTGGCGCTTTGGGCCTGAGGTTCGATTTCACGGATGATGGCGGTGGTGTTGATGCTCGGATTAAGTTGCGCGGCGACCAGGAACACCACATCGCTGGGCAGTTGATCGACCAGGGTATCCGGCAGGTCGATCACCGCTTCCTTGATGTCCGGTTGCGCCAGGGTCACCACTTGCTGACCGGCCGTCACCACTTGCCCGGCCTCGGCGCTCCACGCGGTGACTACGGCTTTATGGTCGACGCGCAACTCGGTGTAGCCCAGTTGGTCCTTGCTCTGGTTGACGGCTGCCCGGGCCTGATCGAGGGAGGCCTGGGTGGTTTTCAGGTCCGTGTTGGCCTCGTCGAGTTGCGCTTGCGCGCCGACCCCGCGGTCAAACAACGCTTGCTGACGCTGGGCAGTGGCCTTGGCGTTGATCAGTTGCGCCTGGATTTTCGCCAGATCGCCCTGGGCCGAGCGCAATTGGTTCTGTTGATCTGAAGGATCGAGGGTGGCGAGCAATGTGCCCTTCTCGACCTCGGTGCCGACATCGACGTTACGACTGGCGATTCGCCCGCCCACGCGAAACCCGGTATTGCTTTCAAAGCGTGCCTGGATACTGCCGGCGAAGCGGCCCAGGTCCTCTTCGCTCAAGGCCTGGACCTTGATCGACAGCACTGGCCGTACCGGCGCCGGCGGTGGTTCGCTCTTGGAACAGGCGCTCAGCACCAGCCCGATGGACAACGCCCATAAAGGCTTCATGGCTTTGCTCCCCACGTCAGATCCTTGTAAGTGTTTTCGGCAATCTCGACTTCCATGTCCGGGTGCAAGAGTTGTCCGCCCGCGATGATGACTTTGTCCCCGTCCTTCAACCCGTCGCTGATGATGACCTTGCCGGTCAGGTAGCGGCTGACCGTCACCGAATGCAATTGCGCCTTGCCCTTGTCGTCGACAATCCAGACAGCAGGACTGCTGATGTTTTTGGTCAGCGCCGACCACGGCAACTCGATGACCGATTTGCCCGATCCCCTGGCCGTGGCACTCACCACCGAACCCAACTGCATGCCGTCGGGCAGTTTGTCGAGGCCGACCTTGACCTGCACGGTTCCGGATTGCGCCGACACCGACGGGGTGATTTCGCGTACGGTGCCGGTGGTTTTGATCGCAGGGTTGTCGAGCAAGCTGAGGACAATGGTGTGATCTCGCGGCTTCTCGGCCAGCAGCGATTCATAGACATTGAACACCGCATCCCGGTCGCCGTCCCGGGCCAGGCTGAAGATCGGCATCGTCGCCTGCACCACCTGGCCGACTTCCGCCTGACGCTCGGTAATGATCCCCGGCGCATCGGCAATCAGCGCCGTATAGCTCAACTGATCCCTGGCATTGGCCAACTGCGCCTGAGCAGCGCTCAGGGCGCTCTGGCTGCTGTGCAAGGCGGCCTCGGCCGAGTCATATTCGCTCTGGCTGGTGTAGCCCTTGGGCAAGAGTTTTTGCTGACGTACGAACGCCAGCGCGCTCTGCTTCACCCGCGCCTGTTCGGCGACCACTTGTGCCTGGGCCGAGTCGACATTGGTCTGCAGATCCTTGGGGTCGAGCCGGGCGAGCACTTGCTTGGCGGTCACGCGATCACCGACGTCAACCGAGCGCTGGATGATCTTGCCACCGACGCGGAAAGACAGCTCCGTCTGTACCCGCGCCTGGATATCACCGGTGAGGGTGACCGAGGCCGCGTAATCCGCTGGCTTGACGACCTGCACGAACACCCGTGGCAGGTATTCCTGCACGGGTTTTTTCTCCTCGCAGGCCGTTAGCAGGGTGACGACACTCAAGGCCATGACTACTTTCAATCCGGGAACCGCCATGCAATCTCCTTGGCCTTTTTTATGGACAACTCGACAGAGAGCTTAGAACAGGATTTCAACTGCGCACGCTCCCTTTATGAAGAAACAATTCATAACGTTTTCCCCCAAAAACACGTGTCATAGACGCCTGCACGTACCTGAAAATGAGCCCGCTCGATCTCGCCCCAGGAACCCATATGCTCAAGACCCTTGCGGTGGCCAATTACCGCTCGATCAACAAATTGGTGATCCCGCTGGGCCGGCTGAATCTGATTACCGGCCCTAATGGCAGCGGTAAATCCAACCTTTACCGTGCACTGCGCCTGCTGGCGGAAACCGCTCAGGGCGGCGTGGTCAATGCGCTGGCCCGTGAAGGTGGGCTGAATTCGACCTTCTGGGCGGGCCCGGAAACCATCACCCGGCGTATGCGCAACGGCGAAGTGCCCGTCGAGGCCACGGTGCGCCAGGGCGTCAAACGCCTGCGGCTGGGGTTTGCCGGGGAAGATTTTGGCTACTCGATCAGCCTGGGGTTACCCGACTCCAACGGTCATTTCATGTTACCCGAGCACTCGTTACCCATACCTTCACGCTTCGGCCTCGACCCGCAGATCAAACGGGAATGCCTCTGGGCTGGAGCGTTCTATCGTCCGGCCAGTCTGCTGGTCGATCGTGACGGCCCAATGATCCGTGCCCGCGCCGATCGCAAGTGGGATGTGCTGGCGCAGCACACGCCGATGTTCGACAGTCTGTTCGATCAGGTCGGCAGCCTGCGCGGTTCGCCAGAAGTGCTGGAGATGCGCGAGTTCATCCGCCGCTGGCGCTTTTACGATCACTTTCGCAGCGATGCCGACGCCCCGGTACGCCAGCCGCAACTGGGCACCCGCACGCCGGTGCTGCACCACGACGGACGCGACCTGGCGGCGGCCTTGCAGACGATCATCGAAATCGGCGATCCCGAGGCATTGCGAGCCGCGATCAGCGACGCGTTTCCCGGCGCCAGGCTGGCCATCGAACCGCTGCCGGGCGGGCGCTTCACCATCGAATTCTTTCAGGAGGGTTTGTTGCGGCCGTTGTCCGCCGCCGAGTTGTCGGACGGAACACTGCGCTATTTGCTGCTGGTCGCCGCGCTGCTGACGCCACGGCCGCCGACGCTGATGGTGCTGAACGAACCGGAAACCAGTCTGCATCCGGATCTGCTGCCGGCGTTGGCGCGCTTGATTATCCGCGCTTCAGAACATTGCCAGGTGTGGGTGGTGTCCCATGCCCGGCGGTTGATTTCGGCGTTGCAGCAGGACCCGGATTGCAATTGCATCGTTCTGGAGAAAAACCTTGGGCAAACCGGGATTGTCGGGCAGCGGATGCTGGATGAGCCGGCGTGGTATTGGCCGGATTGAGGTCAGGTAAACTGTGACGCATGTTCATGGCGCTAAAGGATTACGAATAATGCTCATGGAGTTACGAGGCGACGTACCTCCCAGTCTGTTCAATGCAGCATCGATTTCTGGTGTCATCCAGTCAAAAGGTGTTTCATCAATGGCCCTAAGTGGCGGTGCAGAAGGCACTTGGGCCAGCGTCGAACCGCTCAAAGACGCGATGGAAGGCCGGGGTGTAGCAGGTGGTGTCGCAACGACTGGTTGCCCCTTGTTCTTCACAAAACGCATCAAGGCAGCTTCAGTTCCAGGCTTGCTCGCGGCCCAGTAAGTACCCCCTCTCGATGCAATCGCCAACCCCGTCAGTCCTAAAGCGACGTACCCCAGTATTTTGGCTGTCTCAGGTTCATCGACAAGCGTTGCAACGGCACTGGCAACCCCAACCAGACCTGTGGTGAGTATCGTACCGCTGGCAACTACTGTGCTGACTGCCGTAGCGGACTGTCTGAACGGCAACTTCGTCACAGCCCCCAACCTCAAGGCGTCCTTGGCCAAATTATAGGAGGGGATGACACGGGACATGCCCAGTCCTGTGTTCGTCACGCTCAACAGACTTGTGATTAACCGGGCAATGTCGGCAAACCGCCCCGTCGGATCACTGAAATTCACAGGGTCCCCCAGGCAATACGCATACGCATTCAACCCACCCCGCCCAAACGGGCTCAACCTGTCAGGACTGTTGAAGCGCATCAGTACCGGATTGAACGCCCGATGCCCGTTACCCAGCAGATAATGACCGGTGGCCGGATCGACTGCTTCACCGGTGAATCCCAGCAAACTGCCGGGACCACTTTCGACCCGCCGATGACCGTAGGGCGCGTAGACCTGCCGCACAACTCCGCCAGGACCGTCCATGCGCAACACCGAACGTTGCTGATTGGTGACCAGCAACTGGCTGTTGCACTCGGCGCCGTCAAACGATTGCACTGCCAGCAGTTGCCTGTCGTGTTGAAGCACGCAGTGCCCCCCCTGACCTTTCAGTTGCGTCACCAGATGTTCGCCGCAGTAGAACCGGGTCAGTTTTTCCAGCTCCGACAGCTCCAGCTCTACCAGCCGGTCCAGGGCATCATAGCGGTAGCGATTGAGGTGACGAGTCAATGCGCTCATGAGGGTCGACTCCCGGCGAAGGAAGCAGTTTGCACCTGCTTGAATGCGTCGGCACCTAGCAGAACTGTTAGTGCCGGGAAAAAACTGACGCCCAGGTTTGCCCAGACAAGAGAGGACAGCTACTTCCCATTGCGCCGTAGGAAAAATCTTTTTTTCGAAACGCTGCTCCAGGGACGAACCACTTTTGGCCAGACTTCCGGCCAAACCTCACAAGGACGAGAAAATGGCAGACGTACAACCGCCGCAACGGCTGGATCCGCAGGACATTCTGAAACTCTTGATGGCGTTGCGCAGGGCCCTGGAGTCCAGGCCGGCCTGAGCAATCCATTGTCCAATAAAAAACGCCGACGCTAAATCAGCCGTCGGCGTTTGAAACCTCTAAGGGGCTTGCTTCGCGAATCAGAACGCCGGCAGTACCGCGCCGCTGTACTTCTTCTCGATGAATGCTTTCACTTCCGGGCTGGTCAGGGCTTTGGCCAGTTTCTGGATGGCAACGCTGTCCTTGTTGTCCGGACGGGCCACCAGGTAGTTCACGTAAGGCGAATCAGCACCTTCAATGATCAGCGCGTCTTTCGCCGGGTTCAGGCCCGCTTCCAGCGCGTAGTTGGTGTTGATCATATCCAGGTCGACCTGATCCAGCACACGCGGCAACATCGCGGACTCAAGCTCTTTGAACTTGAAGTTGTGCGGGTTACTGGCAATGTCTTTCGGGGTCGACACGGCGTTTTTCGGGTCTTTCAACTCGATCAGGCCAGCCTTCTGCAGCAGGATCAGGGCACGGCCGCTGTTGCTGCCTTCGTTCGGGATGGCGATGGTCGCGCCATCCTTGAGCTCAGCCAGGGTTTTGACTTTCTTCGAGTAACCGCCGAAAGGTTCAACGTGCACGCCAATCACGGTTTCCAGGTGAGTGCCTTTACCTTCGTTGAAGCTCTTCAGGTACGGCAGGGTCTGGAAGTAGTTGGCGTCCAGACGCTTCTGGTCGACCTGCACGTTCGGCTGAACATAGTCGGTGAAGACTTTGATTTCCAGGTCCACGCCTTCTTTGGCGAGGGTTGGCTTGATCAGCTCGAGAATCTCGGCGTGTGGGACCGGGGTCGCGGCAACCACCAGTTTCTCGCCAGCCTGGGCCAGGCCCGCGGTCAGGGCAGCCGCCAGTGCGGTGAACAACAGAACCTTTTTCATGCAGTGTCCTTATCGAAAATCACAGTCGCTTGTGGCGACGGCTTGAAAACGCGAGTGCCAGTGAAGTGCTATCGCTGGCGTGATGCGGACAATACCGGGATTTTTTATTCCCGAACAATAACTTTTATTCAAGTTGATATTCCATTTTGAAAGCATCCAAATCTCTGGTCATCATTGCTCAAATGCCACGCAGCGTGTCGATCTGCTCGCCAATCTCATGGGTGAATGACTCCAGAGCGTCCACCACATCGCTTCGAAACTTCTGAGCACTGAAATCCTCGACCAGTGATGGCCAGTAATCTTGAAGAAACGCGTCGGCTTTGGCCGCGTACTTTTCCGAATTCGCGACCACGAATGCTGTTTTGGCAGCGATACCCGCCCCACTGATTACCGATTTCGCCGTCAACACGTTGTTGAGCCGGCTCTGCAATTTGACTGTACTTCTCAATGCCTCATTTGCCGTGGAAACAGCGCCGTATAGACGCCGCCCCACCGTCACGCGCGCGACTCCCGCCTGTGCAGTCACCACGTCCGCCAGGGAGTTCACACTTTTCGTCAACGCAAAGCCAATGCCTTTACTGGCAATTTTTGCAACCGCGGTGGCTCCGAGCGACACCACTCCCAGCGCTATCGACGAGTAGGTCAATACCTGAGCGCCAAAGGTATCCGGGGCCAGTTCATCGACAACCGCCGAGGCAACTGAAACTGTCGCGGAAATGGCCTCCAGTGTTAACAAGGCGACGGCGTTAGCCGAGATCGATACGAGTGGTGCGGTTGCGCCCAAGGTAACGGCTGTCAGGGCAACCGCAGCGGCGGCCAGGGCGGTGGTCACACCGATTTTCACCCACCCCAAGGTCGAGATATGCCCGGTGGGATCCTTGAGATTGACCGGATCTCCCAGACAATAGGCATAGGCATTGATGCCGCCATCCTCAAAGGGGCTCCAACTGTCGGGGCTGTGAAATCGCATCAATCGGGGGTTGTAGGCCCGATAACCCCTGCCGAGCAGATAGCACCCGGTTGACGGGTCCAGTCGCTCGCCCTGAAACCCCAGCAGGGCACCAAGTCCGCTCGATGCGGGGCGATCACCATAGGGAAGACAAGACAAAACAGATTCGTCTTGAGATCCAAGGCGCGCAAGGGCCGTGCCCTGACCATCCGTGACAAACAAGACAACGTCGTCACCTTGCTGCTCGGCCAAGGACATGCCGTCGCCTGACAACAGACTGCGTCGGTGGTTACCCGCCACTTCGCTGCACAGCGCATGCTCGCTATAGAAAAACCTGATCAGCTCTCCGGATTCGGCAGCCACCGCATGCAATTGATCTTCGCCGTCGAATTGATAATGCGCACGACCGCCAGCGCTGGCCACACTTTCGAGCCGGCTCAGAGTGTCATACCTGAACGTGCGCCCTTGGTTATCGTTGAGCAGATTACCGTTGGCATCGTATTCGAAGCTCACTTGCCCGGGCTGATAGTGCGCGTGACTGTGAGTCAGTGAACTCAACTGGGTTTTGTCAGGACGATCGTAAAAAAACCTGCACAGGTTCTCCTCCCCATCGAAACCCGTACGCACCGTCAACAGGTTATCGAGGTAGTCGTAGGTAAATTCCTGAAAATCAATGCGTTTTCCCCAGGCATCGATCGGTGCCTGCGTGCCCTCACAGTCATAGCGCTTCAGGCGCCCGCGCCTGTCGTAGGCGAAGGTTTCTGTACGTGACTGCGCACCGGACACCAGCGATCGTTGCTGAAGTTTGTCATCGGCCCCAAACTCTTGAAGGACCTCCAGGCGAGATCCGTCGCCGAACTGTGAAATACGCTGAATCTCACGACCGAACTCATCGTGAACCAAGGTGGTCGTCAGCGAACGTTTCGAGGCGGTGTCCTCGACACTCAATGTCAGCAACTGGCCCTGGGCACCGTAGGCGTACTTCGCCAGAACCGGTCTCTGCTGAATTTCTATGGGTCGCGCCGCAGCGTCATGGATATAAGTAGTTTCTACACCATTAACATCGGTAAAGCTGATGGGCAGCCCATTCAATGAACGGGTAGTGGCAGTACCGAAGCGGCCTTCGCTGGAAATCCACTCCCGGGACTTCTCTTTGCCCGACCCGGAGTACTCAAACCGGCGCTGAATGGCAGGGCTGGAGGTTTCGACGAGTTGCCCGGTCAATGGATCAAATCGATATCTGGCTGATTGAGCATGACTGCCCATCCGCTCGGTCACTGCCCCGTTGAGCATGGGATCAAGGGTGAACCTGAAAATATCGCCCGCCGCCGTCACTTGCTGCAAAGGTTGAGCACCACCGCCCTCATAGGTCCTTGTTTCGGTTCTGCCGCCGACGGTCGTACGGGTGACACGTAACAAACCGTCATAAGTCCGGGTGCCCAACACGTAGTCATCGGCACTGATTTCGATCGGATGATCACCCGTGCTCAGAGGGTCATACTTTTTTTTTATCGAAGTACCATCCGGCAGAGTCGTCTCGATCAGACGACCGAAAAGGTCATATCGGAAGCTCGTTTCGAATCCTGCCTCGTTGGTTTGCGTCAGGCAACGCCCAAGTCCGTCATAGGAAAAAGTCGCGGTAATAGTGACCACACCTTCGGAATCGATGCGTTCTTCCCGATCTGGCTTACCGAACACGTTCAATACAGAACGGGTTTTTCCAGCGCCGTCGCACCAGCATGTTCGAGTCAATGAAACCGGGTCAAACACATCGTTCACCGCGACACCATCAGGACCTACCGTTCTGCATACGCGCCCCCAGCCGTCGTGGCTGTAGGTCGTGGTTGACGCAGTGGCCTTGTCATCGAACCAGTCCTGGCTGACTTCGCTCACCAGTCGACCAAAATTGTCGTAGTGGGCCTCATAGGTCAGACGTAATGGTCTGTCGGGTGAATCGACATCCTGAACTTTGACTTTGGTCGTGCGCCCGACCCCGTCGAGCCAAATCTTGCTCAGCACACCCCGTATGCTGGTGATGCCGACGGTTGCGCCGTCCTCTGGCTGGCTTTCACCGTAGAATTCGGTGATGCGTGACACGATGTCCGTTCCATCGAATGCCGCTGTCTCGCGAACAACACGGTTCAGATTGTCGTACTTCTTCAACAACTCATTACCGGCCCCATCCCGAGCCTTGACTTCCTGTCCGATAAATCGGTCATGCCAGACTTTGCGATCATGCCTTTCGCTACCCACGTACAATTGTTGAAGGGTTTCTACCCGATCTCCATCAATTGAATATTTGAATTCGAGACGGCGGTTGCCGTTGTGCCCGGCTTGCGAGCGACTCTTGAGGCGTCCGTAAAACGCATCACTGGCATCATCGATGTACTCGAATCGAGTATCCACGCATGGCTTTTCATTCCCTCCTTCAAACAGCCTTTCGCTTTGAGGCAACAAAAACCGATGACCGTCTTCGCGCATGGAGGGCAAGTCAATGTAGGAAAAACGGACAATGACCGTCGGCGCCGGGGCAAAATCAGGGGAAGGCGTGACCGATCGCTCCTTCAATGCCGTAATGAAACCCAGTGGGTTGGGGGGGCAACCCTCGGCACCTTCTGCCGGGTAATAGACGTAATCCTCCCGGGCTCCGCTCGGATTTATCTGCGTTAGCAGATTGCCGGATTCATCATAGGTCGTATGGGTGGTTTCGGTTCGGGGCGCGGCGTTCGTAGAAGTATCGACATAACTGACGACAGAAGTTTTCTGCAGTTGAAAATGGGCGGGCTGATCGGAGAAGTCCAGACCGTCAACATCGTGATAGGTAATCGTTCTTTGCTGCACCTTCCCGTTGGAAGCGCACTTTTCCGAGATCATCAGGTGGAAGCGGTTGTAGGTTCTTTCGATGCGACTCAGTTCAACTGTCTTGTCGCCCACACCCGTAACCAGGCGTTCGGTACAGGAGTAGGTGTAAGGCCCTTTGTGCCCATGCAGATGGTCCCCGTCCTGCTCCCAACGAAGTCCCGATTGATAGCCGAGGAAATTTTTGTCGGAGTATTCATAGACACGGGTGATCGTCGGCAACCCTGAACCCGGCACCAGAACACTGCGCCGCACCGCCGGCAAAGCATTGATGGGTGCCCCGAGCGGTAACCGATGCTTCTGAGGAGCGTACTCAATACTCTCGACACTGCCACCCGGTGCGCGGATATCCGTCATGACCAGAAAGCCATTGAGTAATTGGTAATCGAATGACCATGCAAGGTGCTCGGCGGGACCGTGATCAAGGGTAATCTGCCGGAGCCATCCATCGCGAACCTGCAAAACAAACTTCAAGCGTCTTTGCGGATGATCAGGCCATACGGTAATGCTGGCGGGTTGATCTTTCGTTTCATAACTCAGGGCCACGACGCGGTGTTGCTGATCGTGAATTTCGTGCAGGACACGGCGGCCCCGTACCAACATGTATTTCAGACTGATCGAGCGCCCTTCGTTGGAGTAAACATGTTCAGGCAGCCATTCGTCATACGTTTCATCTGGCCTGACCAACCTCTCGATCAGACCGTTTTTATGGCTGACAACCAGATTGTCGCCGTCGAGCGTGACCCGGGTGTCTTGAAGCTTTTTATCCTTGACGACGAGCCGCCCTCGGCTGATGTAGACACGATAAGAAACTCCGCTTGCAAGGGTCAGTTTACGGGTCTTCCGATTGTAGGAGCTCAAACCCAATGACCAGCCGCGTCCCCAACCGAGATCTGTTGTGCGGAAACTATCGAATGAAATACTAAAGGATATCTGTGGACCGTTGATATTGTTAGCTACCCACCCCGCGAGATTAAGGCTGGTACTATAAGATCCGGTACGGACATCAACTCCAGACTGGATAAATTCAGAAAAATTGAATGCGTTGGATTCCACTTCTGGCACTGCTGTACTCATCATCATTCCTTGACTTTGCAGACACAGTAAAATTAAACAACTTCGATCATCGAAGGGTTTCGGGTGTTCATTGCGACGTCGACTTCATGCCTGTTCCCATACATATCCCGAACCAACATCTTCACCGATAAACGATCATGTCGAACCTGGGACGTTCCGCCCTTTCTGGCAAAGTGCATCAAAAAAGTGACTTTGCCTTTTTCTTCGTGGTGGGCCGCAAGTTGATCGGCTGTTTCCCACAACACCTCCGTGCCATGATTAGCCTTGAGCCCTTTAAAATAGCCAACGGCGTAATACCCGAGATAGTCGGGATGCTCACTGCATGCCTGCAACACGCCGGTAATCGAACAATTGACGAGTTTTATATGGTGCTGATCCACTAACAGGTCCAGAACATATCGATCGACCTTGGCAACGTTCTCTGTCGGTTCCCAGTGGCCGGATAGGTGTTTGACCCTGAACTGTTCTTTTCGATAGATCGGCGGTGGAACGGTCCTCAGGTTTATTACACCGAATTCCGAGGCTTCTTCCGAATAGAACGCCTCCCCGTCCGAACGGGTAATGGCTGCAATCAGCTTGATGGGCTCGGGAGAGTTGCTGCTGACGTAGAACTCCTTGAGAAAGATGGCTTTCCCCCGCACAACCGGGCCATGCAGTTCACCCGTGTGAGGAAACGGCTCGTAGGGTAAGCGTCGTTCCAGCGTGCACTTCCATGCCGGTTCCTCGCCGTCTCGAATGCTGTCTATCGGCAGGGCTTTGTTGGAATAGGCATCCAGCAGTTGAATGCTGTCGAACTCGCGTTGGGATATTCCTACTACCTTTTGCCCATCGTCTACAGCTTGCACAACTACCATCAATTTCAACTGCTGATACCCATTGGCGTAAATTGTATTTCCGCCCGAAGTCGAGAAGACTTGAAATCGTTTGAGGCCTATCCACTCAGGAGAATCAGCCTCTTGAAAAGACAGGGGTGCCATTCCCGGATCAGCAGGCATATAACCCTCGACAATGGGATTGATATCTTCCAACTCACCGTCGGCACCCGGGGCTATCGCAGCATTATTTTCAACAAGACTCACAGAAAAATCCTTTTTCATATGATATTTAACAATGACGGATATCAATGTATCCAAGAGAAATTAAAAGATATATCAACCCCCATCGACCTGCAAAACGCAAAATTGTCACAACCACACTGCAAATATTACAAAATATAAAACAAGGATCAGCGCCCACAAAAAAACCAGACAACAATCAATTGCCTGGTTTAGTTATAAAAATAATCAATGGGATTATACAATGATGCTTGTGAAATATTTTTTCAGCGCCCGGACTTCAGCGACGTCTCCTTGTTGAACAAGTTGATCTATCCATCCTTGTATAAGAACCGCAGATGGCCGGACAGCCGACAGATTCAAATGCTCCGGCAAGATTTCGTCACCCGTACTGACCAGCAATGCAAAGTGAATGACGTTCTCCAGCTCCCTGGTATTGCCCGGCCAACTGTGCCGTTCCAACACTTGTTGCGCCTCCTCGCTGATCAGCGGTACCGGCAGGTCCAGGCGTTGGCTGTAGATGCCGAGGAAGTACTCCGCCAGCGAGAGGATATCCCCCACCCTCTCACGCAACGCCGGCAGTTCGAGCGGGCCTTCGCTGAGGTAGTGATAGAGCCGCTCATGGAATTTTCCGGCGGCAACCGCCTGGGCCAGATCGATGCTGGTGGCCGCCACCAGCCGCACATCCACCGGGCTCGGCTGCTGGGCACCGACGCGGGTGACTTCGTGGTTTTCCAGCGCGGCGAGCAGTTTGGTCTGGATCGGCAGCGGCAGGTCGCCGATTTCGTCCAGGTACAGCGTGCCGCCGTTGGCCGAACCGAACCACCCGGCACGACTGCTCGCCGAGCCGCTGTAGCTGCCCGCCGCATAGCCGAACAACTCGGCGTCGGCGTAGGTCGGGCTGATGGCACCGCAGTTGACCGATACGAACAACCCGCCGCGATCACTGGCGCGGTGGATATGGCGGGCCAGCAATTCCTTGCCGGTGCCGGTTTCGCCACGGATCAGCACTGACACTGAACGCGTGGCCAGTTGCTCCAGGTCTTCACGTAATTGCCGCGAACGCGGATCGACAAACACCAGCGCCTTGGCGCGAATGCTCAGGGGACTTTTTTCGGCATCGGGAAAGGTCAGCAGCGGCTGACCGAAGGTTTCAAAGCTCATGACAGACTCCCGCCCAAAACCGCCGGGAGACGGGGGCGTTAAATAAAGAAAGTGTTCAAGCGCGACGCAGGGCGTGGTGTTCCATGCGGTTCTGCAAGCGATAGAGATAGGCAAAACCCTGCTCCCAGCGCTGGTGACCGGACTTCACGTTGATGTGCCCCGCCCCCGCTAGAATCCCCGCCTCGGCCCCCCAATGGCGCGCCAGTTCCAGGGCACGCGGTGCGCTGACGGCGCTGTCGTTGTCGGAGCTGACGACCTGGCTCGGGAATGGCAGCAGGTCCGTCGGAATCGGCGCGAAGTTACGCAAGGCCGGCACGCAGGCCGGGCGTTCGACGTCTGCCGGCGCGACGAGCAAGGCACCGCGCACTTGACGCAAAAACTGTACGGGGGCGCTCGCCGCCCAATGGGCGACGGTGATGCAACCCAGGCTGTGGGCAATGATAATCACCGGCGTGCTGTCGGCGGCAATCGCCTCGGCCAGCGCCGCGACCCAGTCTTCGCGACGTGGCGTCAGCCAGTCAGCCTGTTCCACCCGTGCGCTGTTCGGCAGGCTGTTCTGCCAGTGGCTTTGCCAATGATCTTCTGGCGATCCTTGCCAGCCCGGCACAATCAGGTAGCGAATTGATTCGTTGCGCATGGGGGAGCTCTCCTGCTGCGTGTCTGTTCCCGGTCGAGTATAGGCAGGTGAGATATATTCGTTAAGGAATAAGAAGCTATTTATTAAGACCCATATCGAATATTAAACGCAAAACCTTTGGGAGCGAGCTTGCTCCGGGCGGCGTTCCGACGATAGGGCCCGGACATTCAACATCGATGTCGATTGATCCACCGCCATCGCGAGCAAGCTCGCTCCCTCAGGGAACAGTGTGTTCGCGAAAGTCGAGGCAAAAAAAGGGCCGCACCCTGCCAAGGAGACGGCCCCGGAAAACGAAAATCCGTTAACGCGCAGTAATCACCGACAGTTTGGTAATCCCTGCCCGCTCAATCGACGCCATGGCCCGCGCCACCTCGCCGTAATTCACACCATTGTCGGCCTGCAACTGCACGCGCACCTCGGGGTCCTTGGCCTTCGCCGACTTGAGGTTGAACTCCAGCAAGTCCGGTTGTATCTCGTCCTTGTTGATAAACAGTTTGCCCGCACCGTCGATGCTCACCACCAACGGGTCTTTCTGCTCCACCGGCGCCACCGCTTCGGTGTTGGGCAGGTTGATCGGAATCGCGTTGGTCAGCAGTGGCGCGGTGACGATGAACACCACCAGCAGCACCAGCATCACATCCACCAGCGGCGTCACATTGATCTCGCTGAGCACCTCATCGGTGTCTTGCGTGGAGAAGGCCATATCAGGACGCCTCCTTCACTTTCTGCGCGCTGCCCTGGGCCGCCACCTTGTGCGCCGTCGGGTGGATCAACACGCGGAACGAACTCTTCTGCGCCAGGCTGTAGAAGTCGTGGGCGAAGTCATCCAGGTCCGCCGCCGTCAGTTTCAGACGACGCAAAAAATAGTTGTAAACCAGCACTGCCGGCACCGCGACGGCGATCCCTACGCCGGTGGCGACCAGTGCCGCGCCAATCGGCCCGGCCACCGTTTCCAGGCTTGCCGAGCCCGCCGCGCTGATGCCTTTCAACGCTTCCATGATTCCCCACACCGTGCCGAACAAACCAATGAATGGCGAGGTGCTGCCGATGCTTGCGAGTACCGCCAAACCGGTTTCCAGCGACCGGCGCTCGCGGACGATCTGCTGGCGCAAGGCACGCTCCAGGCGATCCTGATGATTGATCGCCTGGCTCAAGTCCAACGCCTGCGGCGCCTCGCCCACCTGGATGGCTGCATATCCGGCCTGCGCGACACGGGCCGCGGCTCCGGGCCGGGTTTCGCTCAGTTCAGCCGCCGAATCGAGACTCGACGCGGCCCAGAACTGTTGATGAAACTTTCGATCCTGTGCCTTGAGGCGACCGAACTGCACGCCCTTGAGCAATGCCAGACCCCAGGTAGCGACGGAAAAAACCACCAGCAGCCAGATCACCGCGCTTTCGATGGATTCAAGTGGAGATGCCAGTAACGTCATGGTGTATTCCTCGTATAAACGTTTCGCGCGAATTTGGTTTCGGTTTAATGAATCTTGAAATCGATGGGCACGCTGACCCAGCCGTCCCGGGCGACATCACCTTGCTTGGCCGGCACGAAACTCCAGCGTTTCACCGCGTTCAGCGCTGCTTCGTCCAGTGCATCACGGCCGCTGCTTTTCTGAATCTGGATCTCGCCGGGCTTGCCGCTGGCCAGCACCTGCACGCGCAACAACACCGTGCCTTCCCAGCCTTTACGCTGGGCCAGCGACGGGTATTGCGGCGCCGGGTTTTTCAAGTAGCCGGCCGTTGCGGAGGCCGGTGTCACAGGCGCGGGCGCCGGCGGTGCAGGGGGTACCGGGGCCGCGACGGGCGTTGCCGGTGTCGCAGGCGCGGGTGGTTGCTCAACCGCCTTGGGCGCCGGTTTCGGTATCGGTTTGGCCACCGGTTTAGGCTTGGGAACCGGCTTCGGTGGAGGTGGCTTCACGGCCAGTTCGTCTTCCACGGGTGGAGGCGGCTCAACCACTGGCGGCACGGGTTGCGGTGGCAGTGGTTCGACCACCGGTGGCGCCGGCCGCGAGAACTCGATGGTCATCGGCGGAATCTCCGGCGGCACGATTGGCAATACTGGGGTCGGTTGCTGATTGACCCAATAGATCACCGCGCCATGTACCAGCAACGCCAGCACGCCGAGCAGGATCGTTTCCCTTCGGCTCAAAATGC
Source organism: Pseudomonas sp. P4_C1 (assembly GCF_056402155.1). Lineage (NCBI taxonomy): Bacteria > Pseudomonadati > Pseudomonadota > Gammaproteobacteria > Pseudomonadales > Pseudomonadaceae > Pseudomonas > Pseudomonas sp. P4_C1. Next base: position 57,212 of record NZ_JBFUHY010000001.1, on the reverse strand, counting down.
CCTTGGGCGAACGCTGCAAACGCAACTGGCCCAAGGGCACGCGGTGTGGTCGGCCGAGGTCGACCAACTCGCCACCAGGTGCCGGGTGCCACAGCACTTCATGTGCACTGACGGCGGTCTGGACGTTGCTCATTGCTGAACCCCCCTTCTTAGAAGTCGTATCGACCAGTCACGCCCAGCGTTCGTGGCGTGCCGAGCAGGCCTTCATAACCGCCATTCGCAGCCGTCCACAGCGTCGTGTAGTAGGTTTTGTCGAAGGCATTTTTCAGCCATAACGAAACGTCCCACTGCCCCTGGTTGAAGTCGCCGCGCAGGCCGGTGGACAGGTTGACCACCGCATAACTCGGGATCTGCCCGAAGTCGGAATCTTCCACCGTGCCCACCGCTTTGGAGCGGAATGCATAGCTGGCGGTGACGTACTCTTCGAAGCCGTTGCTCAGGTTCCACTTGTATTCGCCGTTGGCGTTGCCGATCCATTTCGAAGCGCCCACCACTTGATGCCCGCTGAGGTCGCAGGATGCCGGAGCGCCCGGCGCCAGGCTGACTTCCGGTGGGCAGGGTGCATCCTTGTACGAGAGGTAGCTGACGTCGTTGTACGAGCCGTTGATGTTCAGCGTCAGGCCGCGCAACGCAAGCAGGGTGCTTTCGAACTCCACGCCACGGGAGCGCACCGAGCCGGCGTTGGTCAGGAACTGCACGCGGTTCACGTCGTCGAAGGCGTTGGTTTGATAGCCGTTGACCTGAGTCCAGAACACATTGGCATTCAGTTGCAGGCGACGGTCCCACAGCGTGCTCTTGAAACCGAGCTCGGCGTTGTTGGCGCGCTCGGTGCCGATCAGCAGCGAATCGGCGCCGGCCACCATCGCCGTGCCGACAGCCAGATTGACCCCGCCGGATTTTTCGCCGTGGGACAACGTGGCGTAGGTGAGCAGGTCGTCGGTGATGCGGTAGCTGAGGTTCAACAGGCCCGAGGGACTCGAGCTGTACTGGTTCAGTTCGCCGGAATCGAAGGCCCCCGCACGAGCGCGTCGTGCCGCGGCCGCCGCACCGGTGACAGCGGCACCACCGGCCGGGGCATCACGGGTCACCCTGGCGTTTTTCTCTTCATAGGTGCCGCGCAACCCGGCGGTGAAATCCAGGCGTTCAGTCAGGTGCCAGGTGCCTTGGGCGAACAGCGCGAAGCTGTTGGTTTCGATATGACCGTTGCCGACGCTGTCGATGTTGTTCAGCGCACCGTTGGGCGTGCCGTTCCAGATGTCCGCTTGCGGGCCGTAAAAGGTGAAGGATTTGTTGTCCAGGTCGGAACCGAAGTAGTAGGCGCCGAGCACGTAATCGAAGAATCCACCGGCAGGTGACGCCAGGCGAAACTCTTGGGAATACTGCTTATCCTCCACCGAAACGCCGGCGTTGTGGAAGACGGATACGTTCAGGCCGTCATCATTGCGCGGGGTAAAATTCCACCAGCGCCAGGAGCTGATGGACGTCAGGGTAAAGTCGCTCGGCAGCGTCCAGTTCGCCTCGACCGACGTGCCGCCCTGGTGCACGGTGACGTGCTGGTCATCGTTCAGGTTGACCTTGCGGTGCGTGCCGTCGACCAATGTAGCGCCCACCGCATTGGCCCGGCGCTGGTAAAGGTTGACGCCATTGATGGTCGGCCCGGTGCTGAACAACACGCGGGTGCCGGCGCTGGAATCTTCTTCGTTGTAGTCGCCGATCCAGCGCAGGCTGAATACTTCGTTCGGCTTGAACAGCAACTGGCCACGGAAGCCATCGCGGGAGCCGCCGTTCAAATCGTGGCCGTCGAACTCGTTCTTGATATCGCCGTCGCTGCGGGTGCGATACGCAGAAAAGCGTCCGGCCAGTTCGTCATTCAGCGGTCCGGAAATCGTGCCCTTGGTCTGGAAGTATCCGTCCTCGCCCACCGAAGATTCGATGCTGCGTTCCGGGGTAAAAGTCGGCGCACGGGTGCTGATGTTGATCACGCCCGCCGTGGTGTTCTTGCCGAACAAAGTGCCTTGCGGACCGCGCAGCACTTCGAGCTGCTCGATGTCCATCAGGTCGAACACGGCCATGCCCGGCCGGCCGAGATAAACATTGTCGATGTACAGCCCGACACTGCCCTCCAGGCCATCGCTGGCCGGGTTGTTGCCCAGGCCACGGATCGACACGCTGGACTGGCGCGCATGCATGTAGGCGACGTTGACACTGGGCACCAGTTGCTGCAAATCCTGGATGCGATAGATCCGCTGGGTTTCCAGGGTCTGGCCGCTGACTACGCTCATGGGTGTCGGCACATCCTGCGAACTTTCTTCGCGGCGGCGGGTGGTTACGGTTACGGTTTCCAGTTGTGCATTGTCGGCCGTGGCGGTTTTTGCGGGGGTGGTTTCAGGGGTGGTGCTGTCGGCCGCATAGCCTTGGGTCCAACCGGCGCTTCCTGCCAGCAGCAGGGCCAGAGGCAGGCGTTTGAGCCGTTGGGGTGACGACGTTGGGGCGAGGTACAACGGACTCATAAGGCGGGGTTCCCGATCAAAAAAAGTTCTTTGTTGCTTGCCAGGCCGCCATCGCGAGCAAGCTCGCTCCCACACTGGTCCCGTGAACTCCGAAGATCCCTTGTGGGAGCGAGCTTGCTCGCGATAGCGTCAGCTCAGACGCCGTCGATATCCGGCCCTTTCACCGTCTGGCTACGCTGCCCATTCACACCCACCGGCACTTCACCCTTGAGCGTCACCCGCCGCACCACGCGATCCTGGGTCCCGTAGTCATCCACTGCGTAATGCTGGGTGGAGCGGTTATCCCAGATCGCCACATCGCCAGCCTTCCAGCGCCAGCGCACGATGTTTTCCTGGCGGATCACATGGCTTTGCAGCAGCCCGAACAGGTGTGCCGAATCGGCTTGGGAATAGCCCTTGATGCGTTTGACGAAATGCCCCAGCAACAGGCTCTTCTCACCGCTGATCGGGTGCACGCGGACCACCGGGTGTTCGGTCTCGTAGACGGTCGAGGTGAAGATCTTGCGATAGCGCTCCAGCTTCTCGGCCGAGACGTCAGGCCTGTTGCCGGCGTAGTCGTATTCGTTGCTGTGCACGGCGACCAGTTTGTCGGCCAGTTCACGCAGCTCTGCCGACAACCCGTCGTAGGCGGTGGCGGTGTTGGCCCACAGGGTGTCGCCGCCGAAAGCCGGGGCCACTACCGAGCGCAAGATCGAAGCTTTCGGGTAGGCCTCGACGAAGGTCACGTCGGTGTGCCAGGAGCTGGCTCGCTGACCCTCGGCACCGTCCAGTTCCAGCAGAAAGCGCGTGCCCTCGCGCACCGGTACGGTCGGGTGCGCCACCGGTTCGCCGAGCAAGTGGGCGAACGCCTCCTGGCGCTGATCGTCGAGCCGGGTCTGCTCGCGGAAGAAGATCACTTTGTATTGCAGCAGCGCCTGCTGAATGGCTTCGACGGTGGCGGCATCCAGCTCGCCCGAAAGCTGTACGCCACGAATTTCGGCACCGATGCGACCGGCCACCGGGTGGATTTCAAGCGCGTGAACAGCGGGTTGCACTGCGAAAGCGGCATTGCTCATGGGTAGACCCTCATCAGACTGCTTGCGATTGAACCGGCCGCGAAACACTGCTCTATCTATATTCAATTTAGATCTAATAGATATACACATGCTTCGTTGACGGAATAAGAGGTTGCATTTAAAACCTCAGTCAACCTTCGTCGCAAATGCCTTCGAGCTATTTTTAGGATGCCGGAAAAGCATATGGATCTTCGCCAGTTGCGCTACTTCATCGCCCTCGACGAACACCGCAGTTTCGTGCGCGCGGCCGAGGCCATGGGCATTACCCAGCCTGCCTTCAGCCGCAGCATTCAGGGGCTCGAACACGAGTTCGGCTGCGTCCTGGTGGACCGTGGCAACAAGGATTTGCGCCCCACCCCCGAAGGCCTGGTGGTGCTGCAACATGCCCGCTGCCTGGTGCAAGGCGCGGCCCTCTTGAATGCCGAAGTGACGCAGATGACCAAGCTCGATGCCGGTGAACTGCGCTTCGGTTGCGGTCCGGCACCGGCGGTGAAACTGGTGCCGGATGCGGTGGCGCAATTCATCAACGCGCACCCGAAAGTGCGCACCTGCTTCGAGGTGGATAACTGGGAAAAACTCAGCCGTGCCCTGAGTCGTGAAGAGATCGAATTCTTCATCGCCGACATCCGCCATTTCGAGTCCGACCCGAACTTCCAGACCCAGGCCCTGACGCCCAAGCGCGGTGTGTTTTTCTGCCGGCCCGGGCACCCGCTGCTGGCCAAGGAGAGCCTGTCGACCAACGACATGTTCGATTACCCGCTGGCGACCACGATGATCCCGCCGGGCATTCGCAAACTGCTGGCGAACCTCAGTGGGCGGGTGGATTTTTCACCGACCATCGAGACCGAGCATTTCCCGGCGCTGGTGAAAGTGGTGCTGCAATCGAATGCGATTGGCGTCGGCACCGAGGAGGCGTTTATCGAGGACATTGCCCAGGGTTCGCTGGCGCTACTGCATTGGCGCAACTTGCCGCAGAACATCGAGAGCATGAATGCGCGGTGCGGGATCGTCAGTCGCACGGGGTTCCGGTTGTCACCGGCGGCGCGGGCGATGATCGAGACGTTGGTGGCGGTGGACAGGCAGCAGATCAGCGTCGCGGTTTGATGGCCCCATCGCGAGCAAGCTCGCTCCCACAGGGGATCTCTGTCGGACACACAGTTTGTGTACGACTCAAATCTAATGTGGGAGCGAGCTTGCTCGCGATGGGGCCAGTGAGCTCACTGAAGATTCAAAGCTTGGCCGCGGCCAACTCCGGCGCCACCCAATCGCTCACCTTGAACGACTTGCGAATCAGCTTCTGCTGCGAAGCCAGATCCACCGCATCCTGCAATTTGCCGAGGAACACCGGGTCAAGCGTCGAGGGGAAAACCTCACTCAGTTTCTGATCCTTCAGATCCTGCGTGAGGATCACCGCCGGATAACTCGCCAGCCCCGACACCAACTGAATATAAGCGTCCTTGTTGCTGTCCTGGGTCAGCCACGTCACGGCTTGCTGTTGTGCCTTGAGCAATGTAGCGACCGCCTCGGGATGCTCGTCGACAAACTTCCCGGTCCCCACCAGCACCGCCTGCACACTGCCGGCGCCGCCCAGGTCCTTGGTGTTCAGCGGCAACTCGGCCAGCCCCTTGGCCTGCAACGCCGTGAGCCCGGAACCACCCCACGAGGCATCGATTTGCTTCGCCGCCAGCGCCGCGACCGCCGCGTTGAAGTCGAGGTTGATGACTTTCACGTCCTTCTCGCTCAAACCCTGACTGGCCAGCGCCGCATCGAAGGACAACTGGCTGGCGGTACCACGAAAAATCGCCACGCGTTTGCCCTTGAGGTCCTGCAGGGTCTTGATCCCTGAACCCGGCACCACGCCAAGGTAATGCTTCACCCCGCGCGCCGAGGCGCTGAGCAACCGCGTATCCAGTCCATTGGACTTGCCGATGATGGCCGCCAAATCGCCAAGGTAAGCCAGGTCAACCTGACCGTTGGCGAACGCCTCGTTGATCACCGGGCCAGCGCCCTTGAAGAAACTCCACTGAATCTTGATGCCCTGATCGGCAAAGGCCTTTTCGAAGATCTGTTGATCGCGCAGCACATCCACTACTCCGCCACCGCTGTGCTGGGTACCGGCACTCAGGTCCGGCACGGCGATGCGGATTTCCTTGAGTTCGCTAGCGTTGGCTGTGAAGGCCAGCAGACCCGCCAGGGCCGGTGCGGCGAACAGGCTGATGACACGTTTGAAGGGAAGGTTCATGGGTGCGGCTCCTTGGGCAACGGGCGTTGAGGAACCGAAAGTAGGCTGAAGTAGAGTCAACATTTAAATACTATAAATTCACATTTTTAGACCATTTAGATCTATATCAACGCATCCGGGGCTCTCCGCCGATATGCCCAAGCGGCATCAAAAATATTCTTCGAATGCATTGGATGCGGAAGCTTAGGGAGGCCATAAATGGCCTCTCTTATCTCTCAATAGTATTGGTTTTGAATTTTATAGATCAATTTTGCATACGCCTGAACCCTTGTAGGAGCGAGCCTGCTCGCGAATAGCGGAAGGTCAATCGAGACATCTTTGCCTGACACACCGCTATCGCGAGCAGGCTCACTCCTACAAAAAAGCATGCCTGTATTGCAACCCGACAACGGAGGTCGTTCATGGCCCGTGTTTCCCTTCTCAGCCTGCCGCTGGCCGCGCCACCACTGGAAAACCAGCGCCTCTGGCCCAGTCTGAATCGTCGACTGTTGCCTTGGTTGTTGCCGGTCACCCTGTTCACGCTCTGGTGGCTCGCCAGCCGTAATCACTGGATGAGCGAGCAGATCCTGCCAGCGCCGACCCTGGTCTGGAACAGCGCCGTTGAATTGTCCCAAGGCGAGTTGTGGAGCCATTTGTGGATCAGCCTGCAACGCTTGTTCTGGGGCTTGCTGGCCGGGGTCAGCGCAGGTGCCGTTTTGGGTGCGGCACTGGGTTTCAGTCATCGACTGGAGCGCCTGGTCTTTCCGACCTTCGCCGGATTGGCGCAAGTCCCGACCCTGGCCTGGATTCCATTGTTCATGGTGTTTTTCGGCATCGGTGAGGTGCTGAAACTGGTGGTGCTGATCAAGGCCATCGTGGTGCCGGTGACCCTGCATACACTGGTCGGCGTGCGCGATGCACAACCAAAGCTGCGCGAGGCCGCCGCCGTGTTGCGCTTGCCCAGGCATCTGTTGATCCGACGCCTGGTGCTGCCTGCCGCACTGCCGGCATTCATGGCCGGTGTACGCCTCGCGCTGGCTGCCGGCTGGACCTCGCTGCTGGCTGTCGAACTGCTCGCGTCCAGCGAAGGCATCGGTTACCTGATGGTCTGGGCGCGACAGCTGTTCATGCTCGACATCGTCTTCGTGTGCATCGTGGTGATCGGCTTGATCGGCGTGGCGATGGATCGCGGCATCGGTCTGCTGGACAGGAAACTGGTGCACTGGCCGCACCCGGCCACCGCCGAAATCCGCCGCGGGCCGCGTTATCAAGGTTGGCAGCGATTGCAGCCGTGGCTGCTGCCACTGGCGCTTCTGGCGTTGTGGCAACTGGCCTCGGATCAGCAGTGGATTGACCCGAACATTCTGGTCAGTCCGCTGGCCGTCCTGCACACCACCTGGAATGGCCTGCTCGACGGCACGCTGATTGGCGGCATGGCCCTGAGCCTGGGCCGGACCCTTGGCGGATTGCTGCTCGGCGGTGGGCTCGGGTTTGCCTTGGGGTTGCTGCTGGGATTGTCGCGGACCAGTGAACGCGTGCTCGGTCCGACCCTTGCCGCCATCCGCCAGATCGCCATTTTCGCTTGGGTGCCGCTGCTCACCGCGTGGTTCGGTCTGGGGGAATTGGCCAAGTGGGCGTTCGTTGCCCTGGCCGCTTTTTTCCCGCTGTTCATCGCCACCCAACGCAGCGTCGCCCACCTGTCGCCGCAACTGAACGAGGCCGCGCAGGTGTTGCGCCTGAACCTGCCCCAGCGTCTGCGCCGTCTGGTGCTGCCGGGCGCCGCACCGGGGATTTTCGCCGGGCTCAGGCTGAGCCTGATCTACGCCTGGCTCGGCACCATCGGCGCCGAATATTTCATGCCGTCCAACGGCGGCATTGGCAGCCAGATGATCGGTGCCCAACAACTGCTGCGCATGGACCTGATCATGGCCGGCATGCTGCTGGTGGGCCTGACCGGCGCCCTGCTCAACCTCATTGGCCAACGCCTGGAAATCCGCGCCACCCGCTGGAGACACGCATGAACGCACCGATTGTCAGCTTCAATCACGTGGGCAAAACCTTCGACGTCGACGGCTTCACACTTGAGGCCATTCGCGAATTCAACCTGGACATCGCCGAGGGTGAGTTCGTCGCCATCGTCGGCTCCAGCGGTTGCGGTAAGTCCACTTTGCTGCGGCTGCTGGTGGGCCTCGATACGCAATTTCGGGGGCAGATCAGCGTGGACGGAAAAGCCGTCACCGGCATCGGCAGCGAGCGCGGCATCGTCTTTCAGGAGCACCGCTTGTTCCCGTGGCTGAGCGTGACCGACAACATCGGCCTGGGCCTGGTCAACGAGCCACTGAGCGCTGCGCAAAAGCACAAGCGCATCCATGATTTCATCGAACTGGTGGGCCTCGGCGACTTCGCCCGCGCCTATCCGCACCAGCTCTCCGGCGGCATGGCGCAGCGCGTGGCCATCGCTCGCGGCCTGGTGGCCAGCCCACGGATTCTGCTGCTGGACGAGCCCTTTGGCGCCCTCGATGCGCTGACCCGCCAACAGATGCAGGACGAACTGCTGGCGATCCGCTCGCGGGCAAAAATCACCACAGTGCTGGTCACCCACGACGTCGAGGAAGCGATCTTCCTCGCCGACCGCGTGGTGGTGATGGAGCCGCGTCCGGGGCGGATCAAGCAAGTGGTCGAGATTGCCCTGCCCCATCCGCGCCAGCGCAGCAGTTTCGACTTCCACCAACTGCGCGAAGAACTGCTTCACGAACTCACCAGCGACGATCACTACCAGCCCCCCGTGCCGGTGCAGGTCCGCGATCTGCCGCTGTCCTTCATTGCCTACTGAAAAAGGAAATGCTTGATGCCGCAACGTCCCAATTTTTTAGTGATCCTGGCCGATGACCTGGGCTTTTCCGACCTCGGCGCCTTCGGTGGCGAAATCAACACGCCGAACCTTGATGCACTGGCCAACAATGGCTTGCGCCTCACCGACTTTCACACCGCACCGACCTGCTCGCCGACCCGATCGATGCTGCTCACCGGCACCGACCACCACATCGCCGGCATCGGCACCATGGCCGAAGCATTGACCCCGGACCTGATCGGCAAACCCGGCTATGAAGGGCATTTGAACGACCGCGTGGTCGCCCTGCCCGAGCTGCTGCGCGAGGCCGGTTACCAGACGTTGATGAGCGGTAAATGGCACCTGGGCCTGACCGCAGAACTGGCGCCTCACGCCCGGGGTTTCGAGCGTTCGTTTTCGCTGTTGCCCGGCGCCGCCAACCACTACGGGTTCGAGCCGACCTACGATGAAACGACGCCACGGTTGCTGAAATCCACCCCGGCGCTGTACATCGAAGACGACCAATTCATCGATGAACTACCGAAGGATTTCTATTCCTCCGATACCTTTGGCGACAAGCTGCTGCAATACCTCAAGGAGCGCGACCAGACCCGGCCGTTCTTCGCTTACCTGCCGTTTTCCGCACCGCACTGGCCTTTGCAGGCGCCGGCCGAGGTAGTGGAAAAATACCGCGGGCGCTATGACGCCGGCCCTGAAGTCCTGCGAATCGAACGCCTGGAAAAACTCAAAAAGCTGGGGCTGATCGAGGCCGATGTCGAGCCGCATCCGTTGATCCAGCTGAGCGCACAATGGGATGCCTTGAGCGACGAACAACGACAGATCTCCGCGCGGGCCATGGAGGTTTATGCGGCGATGGTCGAGCGCATGGACTGGAACATCGGCCGCGTCGTCGACTACCTGCGCCAACAAGGGCAACTGGACAACACCTTCATCCTGTTCATGTCCGATAACGGCGCCGAAGGGGCATTGCTGGAGGCTTTCCCGAAATTCGGCCCGCAGTTGCTGACCTATCTCAATCAGCATTACGACAACAGCCTGGACAACATCGGCCGGGCCAATTCCTACGTCTGGTACGGGCCGAACTGGGCGCAGGTTGCCACCGCGCCGTCGCGGTTGTTCAAAGCCTTCACCACCGAAGGCGGGATCCGCGTTCCGGCGCTGGTGCACTACCCGCAGCTGCCGCTCAAGGGACAGATCAGCCACGGTTTCGGCACGGTGATGGACATCACGCCGACCATTCTCGACCTCGCCGGTGTGCGCCATCCGGGCAAGCAATGGCATGGCAAACCCGTAGCGGAAATCCGCGGCAAATCGTGGCTGGGGTTTCTGTCGGGCGAGACGGCGCAAGTGCATGACGAGCACACCGTGACCGGGTGGGAATTATTCGGTCGGCGGGCGATTCGACAGGGGCAATGGAAGGCGGTGTACATCCCGGGACCGGTCGGGCCGGCGACCTGGCAACTGTATGACCTGGGCAATGATCCGGGGGAGATTCATGACCTGGCGTCGAGCCAACCGCAGAAGCTTGGTGCCTTGATCGAGCATTGGCAGCGGTATGTGGATGAGACCGGGGTGATCTTGAGTGAGTCGCCGTTTCAGCCGGATTGATTCAGCCTGAACCACCGCTATCGCGAGCAAGCTCGCTCCCACAGGTTTTTTTGGCGCTCACAAAACCAATGTGGGAGCGAGCTTGCTCGCGACGAGGCCTTAGCAGACAACCCTTAAGCCTGGGCTGTACGCACCTTCTCCCCGACCACTTCTTCCCTGCGCTCAAACCGGTTCGCCCGCGCAAACGTACCGAAATCATTGAACCGCACGCCCATCTCACGCATCACCTTGTGCCCCACCGGTACGGTCAACTGGCGGATGTAGAACGGTTCCTTCACCACAAAGTGATGGATGCCGTGGCTGCTGCCGAAGTTGAAGCAGAACGCCTGCAACGGCCACAGCCACGGGGCATTCAGGACCTGGGTTTGCTGCATTACATTGCCCGGCTCCACGTCACCGTAGTAGTGCATGTTCGAGCTGATGAAGTGCAGGCAGAACGTGCGCAACACGTTCGGACCGATGATCACGACTGCCGCGATGTCGATCACCTGCATCACCGACAACGTGGTCGCGGACCACTCGATCGGTGCGCCCATCAGATGCGCAACGCCGTTCGCTGCGTGGAAGCCGAGAAACACGTACCACGCACCCCAATGCATCAGCGCCAGCGGTGCGTAGACCTTCAGCGTGCGGTAAATGATGCTGAACTTCATGGCCAAGGTCTTGGCCCGCAGCATGCGGATTAACGACGACATGATGTTGTCGCCAATCATCAGAAACCGTGCGAATCCCCATGGCTCGCCATTGGTGATGGCGCGTTCTTCCATGTCGGCTTCGGAGCCGGAGACTTTGTGGTGGTTGAGGTGCAGGTGGCGGCGAATCCATGGGTTGATGGTGCTCGGCCGCGCCAGCCACACCAGCCCCATCATCAGGTTGTGCGGCACCTTCTGCTTGCGAAAGTACATGCTGTGAATCAGGTCGTGTTCCAGCTCATGGGTCAACGAGGCGAAAAATGCGTTGAGCAACAGGCACGCCCACCAAGCCATATGCCCGGTCATATAGAGCGCCGCCGAACCGATCATACCGGCGATGGCGAAGGTCAGAATGCCTGCACCGAGGGCGTCCTGATGCTTGAGAATCGGGTATTGCTCGCGCAGCTCGACGCCTCTGGCCAGCACCACTTCACGGATATGGGCTGATCGTTGGGCTGCATTCAGTCGTTGGGGGCTTGCAGAAGTACGGTCCATGCTTCCATCCTCTGATTATTGATGGTTGCATCCTGCCTTGCGATCCTTCGCAACGCGGTAGCCGAGAACGCCAACCTGTTGACCGGAAGCGCCAATCAGCATGACTGAACCGACCTCTCTCGCCAGCTGGACCCGCGCCCTGCGCAAGCAACTCGATGCCCTGGGCATCGATAGCACCGCCCTGTGCCAGCAAGCTGGCCTCGACCCAAATTTGATGGACGACCCGAACGCGCGCTACCCGCTGTCGGGCACCACACACCTGTGGCAATTGGCGGTGCAGGTCAGCGGCGACCCGGCGATTGGTTTGCGGGTTTCGCGTTTCGTCAGCCCGACCACTTTCCATGCGCTGGGTTATGCGCTGGTGGCCAGCGGCAGCCTGCGGGAAGTGTTCGAGCGCATCGTGCGCTATCACCAGGTGGTCAGCGATGCCCTGGAACTGGAACTGACCCGTACCGAAGATCGCTACTGTTTCCGCCTGAAAATCCCCGCTGGCAATCCGGCCCCGGCCTTCGAAGCCATCGACGCGTTCATGGCGATTTACGTGCGCACTTGCCGCAATCGCCTGGGCCGCGACTACGCGCCGCTGGCCACCTACCTGCGCCGCCCGGAGCCAGTGGACGCACACCAATGGCATAAAGTCTTTCGCTCACCCGTGCACTTCGGCGCCGACGAGGACCGACTGGAATTCGCCCTCGTCGACTTCGACAGCCACCTGGACGACGCCAACCCGGAGCTGGCCGAACACAACGAAACCGTGCTCAAGCGCACCCTGGCGCAACTCAAGCCGCTGACTTGGGAGCGCAAGGTCCGCGATGCGATTGAAGAACAACTGCCCGAAGGCGAACCCAGCGCTGAACACATAGCCAAGGCCCTGCACCTGAGCCTGCGCAGCCTGCAACGGCACCTGGCGGATGAAGGCTGCCGATTCGATACGCTGCTCAACGAAAGCCGTGAAAACCTCGCGCTGCTGCACTTGCGTGACCCGCAATGTTCGTTGAGCGAGATCAGTTACCTGCTCGGGTTTGCCGACACCAGCAGCTTCAGCCGCGCATTCAAGCGCTGGACGGGGATGACGCCTGGGCAGTTTCGGGATGGGTTGCGCTGATTGATCCGGAAAGTGAGTTGGCTGATCTGGCCCCATCGCCGGAACGTCGCCCGGAGCAAGCCCGCTCCCACAGTTTTTTCGGTGACCACAAATCTCTGATTCACCCAGATTCCCTGTGGGAGCGAGCTTGCTCGCGATAGCGGACTGTCAGTCGACATACCTGGAGACTGACACACCGTCATCGCGAGCAAGCTCGCTCCCACAAGGGATATGCGTCGAGTTTCAGATTGTAGCCAGTTCCCGCAATCGGGCAGCATCGAGGATTTCAATTTCGCCGTAACTCAGCCCGATGATCCCCTGCCCCTGCAACTCCTTGAGAATCTGGTTGGTGGTCTGGCGCGACAGCGACAACATGGCGGCCAGCTGCTCCTGGGGTAGCTGCAAGACGCGGCGTGGAGGGGTGGTCTCGCCGTAGCCTTCGGCGATCATCAGCAAGCGGTGCGCCAGCCGTGCAGGGGCCGGCAACAGGCTCAGTTGTTCAAGGTTGATGAAGGTCATGCGCAATTTCTGGCTCATCAGCAATGCCAGTTGCCGCCAGTGCTGCGGATGCTCATCGAGCAGCGCCAGCAAGGTGTTCTGGGGGATGTGCAGCAGCGTGCACTGGCCCACGCCGTAGGCATCGTGGGTGCGTGGCTGGCCATCGAACAGGCAGATTTCTCCGAACCAGTGCGGCGGCTCCACCAGGCTCAGCAATGCTTCCTTGCCCTGCTCACTGACGGCACCGACGCGCACCGCGCCTTCAAGCACCGCGTACAGGCCGCAGGGCGGATCGCCACGCTTGAACAGCCGCTGGCCCGGCGACAGGCGCCGCACCCTGGCCACCGACAGCAGACTATCCTGTAGGGAATCAGGCAAATGGCTGAACCACTGACCGCTCATCAGGCGTGGACGCCAGACCTGCATATCCATGAAAACTCCTAGAGATTGTCGCCTGGCTGACAGAGCGGGAAGTGGCCCCGGGGCATGATCAATCACCCCACAGGAGAACAACAATGAAAAGCCTCGTCGACCACCTCAGTCAATACGCCGCCTACCACCGTGACCCACGCAACATCGCATCGCACTTTATCGGCATTCCGCTGATCGTGGTGGCCGTCGCGGTGCTGTTGTCCCGGCCTGAGTGGTCGCTGGGTGGTGCCTGGGTATCGCCGGCGGTGCTGGTTTCACTGGCCTCGGCGTGGTTTTACCTGCGCCTGGAGTTGCGCCTGGGCGTGTTGATGACGGTATTGCTTGGTCTGTCGGTGTGGGCAGGTCATGCGTTGGCACAGCAAGGCACGCTGGTCTGGCTGGGCAGCGGTGTGGCGATGTTCATGATCGGTTGGGTCATCCAGTTTGTCGGTCACCACTACGAAGGGCGCAAACCGGCATTTGTCGATGACGTGACCGGATTGATTGTCGGGCCGCTGTTTGTGGTGGCGGAGCTGGCGTTTTTGCTGGGGATGCGGCATGACCTGAAAGAGCAGATCGAGGCGCGGGCGGGTGGGGTGCGTCTGCGTCAGAAAAACGCTGCGGCGTAAGACGCCATCGCGAGCAAGCTCGCTCCCACAGTGGATCGGTGTTGAACACAAAACTTGTGAACACCCCAGAAACCTGTGGGAGCGGCGGTGCGGCGATCCGACTTGCCCGCGATGCTTTTGCTTTAAATGTTGGCGACCTTCTGCCAGACCTTCGGCTTGAAGAACAGCGTCTCGCCCTTCGCCAATCCAACCAGGCTGTCGTGATCCTTGACCACTTCGGCTTCGATCAGATCGCTCTGCCCTTCGACCTTCAACGTCACCCGCGTCGTCGCGCCCAACGGACGAATGTCCCGCACTTCCGCTGCGTGGTGATCTTCCAGTTCATGGCGCGACAGCGACACCTCGTGCGGGCGGAACAGCACATGTTTGTCTTCGCCCAGGTGCAGACGGTTCGAATCACCGAGGAAGTGATAGACGAAATCGCTGGCCGGGTTTTCGTAGACGTCGCCCGGTGAGCCGATCTGTTCGATCACACCCTTGTTCATCACCACGATACGGTCGGCGACTTCCATCGCTTCTTCCTGGTCGTGGGTCACGAACACCGAGGTCAGGTTGATGTCTTCGTGCAGACGCGCCAACCAGCGGCGCAGCTCTTTACGGACCTTGGCGTCAAGGGCGCCGAAGGGTTCGTCGAGCAACAGCACTTTCGGTTCCACAGCCAGCGCTCGGGCCAAGGCAATACGCTGGCGCTGACCGCCGGAGAGTTGCTCCGGATAGCGGTCCGACAACCAGTCCAGTTGCACCATGTTCAGCAGTTCGTGGACTTTGGTTGCGATCTGGCTTTCGCTCGGGCGCTGGTTTTTCGGCTTCATGCGCAGGCCGAACGCGACGTTGTCGAACACCGTCATGTGGCGGAACAAGGCGTAGTGCTGGAACACGAAACCGACGTTGCGATCTCGCACATCATGGCCGGAAACGTCTTCACCGTGGAACACGATGTTGCCCTGATCCGGGGTTTCCAGGCCTGCGATGATCCGCAGCAGCGTGGTCTTGCCGCAGCCCGACGGACCGAGCAGTGCGACGAGTTCGCCGCTCTGGATGTCCAGGCTGATGTTGTCCAGCGCCTTGAAGGCATGGAAGTTCTTGCTGACGTTACGCACTTCGATCGACATGAATTATTCCTCCGCGGCGCTGGCGCGCAGGCGGTTAATACGGTTTTCGCTCCACTGCTTGAGCAGCAGGATGAAGAGCGCCAGGATCAGCAACAGGCTCGCCACGGCGAACGCGGCCACGTGGTTGTATTCGTTGTAGAGGATCTCGACGTGCAGCGGCAGGGTGTTGGTCACCCCGCGAATGTGCCCGGAAACCACCGATACCGCACCGAACTCACCCATGGCCCGCGCGGTGCACAACACCACGCCGTAGATCAGGCCCCATTTGATGTTGGGCACAGTGACGTGCCAGAACATCTGCCAGCCGTTGGCCCCGAGCAGGCGCGCAGCCTCCTCTTCCTGAGTGCCTTGCTCCTGCATCAGCGGGATCAGCTCCCGTGCCACGAACGGCACGGTAACGAAGATCGTCGCCAGTACGATGCCCGGCAGGGCGAAGACGATCTGGATGTCGTGGTCCGAAAGCCACGGCCCAAACAGGCCCTGGGCGCCGAACATCAGCACATAGACCAGGCCGGCAATCACCGGCGATACCGAGAACGGCAGGTCGATCAGGGTCACCAGCATGCTCTTGCCGCGGAACGAGTACTTGCTCACGCACCAGGCGGCACTGACGCCAAATACCAGGTTCAGCGGCACCGAAATCAGCACGGCGATGACCGTGAGTTTCAGCGCCGACAGCGCATCCGGCTCAAAGATCGCGGTGAAAAACGCACCGAGGCCAAGCTTCAGGCCCTGGGACACCACGATGAACAGCGGCAGCAACAGGAACAGGGCAAAAATCAGCCAGCCAAGGCCGATCAGGATTCGCCGCGAAGTCGCGCTGCCACGGCGGGCAGCGTTCGAGGAAGCGGCAGCAATAGACGATTGGGACATGGGTGCGCCTCCTTATGGGGTTTCGATGCGCCGCTGCAACAAGTTGATCAGCAGCAACAGGACGAAGGAAACCACCAGCATCAGTACACCAATGGAGGTAGCGCCGGTGTAATCGTATTGGTCGAGCTTGACCATGATCAGCAACGGCAGAATCTCGGTTTTCATCGGCATGTTGCCGGCAATGAAAATCACCGAACCGTACTCGCCGACCCCGCGGGCAAAGGCCAGAGCGAAACCGGTAAGCCATGCCGGAAGCAGTGCCGGCAGCAGGATATGACGGAAAACCTGCAAGGGTTTTGCCCCCAGGCACGCCGCCGCTTCTTCCACTTCACGGGGGATATCCGCCAATACTGGCTGTACGGTACGTACTACGAATGGAAGTGTCACAAAAGTGAGGGCAAGGGTGATGCCCAGGGGGGTGTAGGCGATCTTGAATCCCAGATCCGCTGCAAACTGACCGACCAGGCCGGTAGGGGTGTACAGCGCCGTCAGTGCAATACCGGCCACTGCCGTGGGCAATGCGAACGGCAGGTCGATCATGGCGTCGATGACTTTGCGCCCCGGGAAGGTATAGCGCACTAATACCCAGGCCAGCAGCGTGCCGATGATGCCGTTGATGATCGCGGCACACAGGGCGGTGCCGAAGCTGAGCTTCAGCGCCGCCAGCACCCGTGGCGCCGAGATGATTGCCCAGAACTGATCCCAGGTGAGTTGAGCGGCATGCACGAACATCGCCGCCAGTGGTATGAGCACAATCAGGCTGAGGTACACCAAGGTGTAGCCCAGCGTCAGCCCGAAGCCGGGTATGACGGGGGAGATACGACGCGACATAAAAGTCCTTGGTTGAGAACGCACAAAGCCTCGAATCGAAATTCGAGGCTCATTGATGGCTATTTAATATTACTGCGCCTGATAGATCTGGTCGAACACCCCGCCGTCATTGAAGAATTTCGGCTGTGCGGCTTTCCAGCCGCCGAAGTCCTTGTCGATGCTCACCAGTTCCAGTTTCGGGAACTGCTGGGCGTACTTGGCGGCCACGTCCTTGTCACGTGGACGATAGAAGTTCTTCGCCGCGATTTCCTGGCCGGCCGGGCTGTACAGGTGCTTGAGGTAGGCTTCGGCGATCTGCTCGTTGCCCTTTTTCTCGGCGTTCTTGTCGACTACCGCCACCGGTGGCTCGGCGAGAATCGACAGCGATGGCACGACGATGTCGAACTTGTCGGCGCCGCCCTCTTCTTTCAGGGCCAGGAAGGCTTCGTTTTCCCAGGCCAGCAACACGTCGCCCTGACCGTTGTTGACGAAGGTAATGGTCGAACCGCGAGCGCCGGTATCCAGCACTGGCACGTGCTTGAACAGGGTTTGCACGTATTCCTTGGCCTTGGTTTCATCACCGCCGTTGGCTTTGAGGCCATAGGCCCAGGCCGCGAGGAAGTTCCAGCGCGCACCGCCGGAGGTTTTCGGGTTCGGCGTGATCACCGAGACGTCATTCTTGACCAGGTCGCCCCAATCCTTGATGCCTTTAGGGTTGCCCTTGCGCACCAGGAACACGATGGTCGAGGTGTAAGGCGTGCTCGCGTCCGGCAGGCGCTTTTGCCAGTCCGCCGGCAGGGTCTTGCCGAGCTTGGCGATTTCGTCGATGTCACCGGCCAGGGCCAGCGTCACGACGTCGGCACGCAGGCCATCGATCACCGCCCGGCCTTGTTTGCCCGAACCGCCGTGGGATTGCTGGACTTTCACCGTGTCGCCGGCATGATCCTTCTGCCAGAACTTGATGAATTCGGCGTTGTAGTCCTGGTACAGCTCGCGGGTCGGGTCGTACGACACGTTGAGCAGCTCGTAATCCTTGGCTACCGCGGAACCGGCAAAAAGGGCGCTGGCCAGGGCGGCCAAAGCGAAGTGGCGAATCGACGACATGGTGAAAGCTCCTGGAATTCTTGGTGTGTTGGCTTTTTCTTATGGGATATCGGAAATCGCGGTGCCTGTTTCGCCTCAGCCCGGCTTATTGCCCGGCTGCTGCAAACGGAATTTTTCTTTGCGTTCGATCTGCACCACCTGGGCGTTGTGCACGGTGATTTCCACGGCGCCAAAGCGCAGGTCGCGCAGGGCACTCTGGATTTCACGCAGGATGGTGGCTTCGTCTTGACCGTCGACGCTTCGCAGGGATGCGCTCATATTGCTGCTCCTTCAACTGAGAGGTTGCCTCGCAGTGTCGGCACTGCTTGCGGCGTGAGAGCAATACTAGAGAGGTGTAGATATTCTTAAAAAGACTATTTAAGAATGTTTATATAACCAGAAGAGATTACTTGAAGGGACAAGGGCTTGAGGTGAATCACCCTCTTTCAGGCACTCCAAAAAACCTGTGGGAGCGGGCTTGCTCGCGATGAGGGCGTGTCAGTCTCTAGAAGTCTCGACTGTTACTCCGCTATCGCGAGCAAGCTCGCTCCCACAGGGATTGCGCCTATCCGATCACCGGCGCATGCATCCAATCGAGCTGCGCCGCTGGCACCGGCCGTCCGAACCAATAGCCTTGCCCCAGATCGCATCCCTGTTCGAGAAGGAAAGCCGCCTGTTCGACCTGCTCGATCCCTTCGGCATGCACCTGCATGCCCATGCTTTGCGCCAGGGCAATGATCACCCGCGAGATTGCCGCATCATCCTCATCCCACGGTAATCCGGCGACGAAGCCCTGGTCGATTTTCAGCTTCTGCACCGGCAGACGCTTGAGCCGCAGCAGCGATGAATACCCCGTGCCGAAGTCGTCGATGGCCAGGCGCACCCCCAACTCGCGCAGGCGATGCATTTGCTCCAGCGCGACTTCCGGGTCCTCCATCACCGCGCTTTCGGTCACTTCCAGCTCCAGAAACGCCGGCTCCAGCCCGGTTTCGCGCAGGACCTGCGCCACCTGCCGATACAGCTCACGACGGGCGAACAGGCGCGAAGAAACGTTGACCGCAATGAAAGACAGCACCACCCCCTCCTGCTGCCACCGGCACATCTGCCGGCACGCCTGCGCCATGACCCAGGCATCGATTTCAGCAATCAGACCGGTTCGCTCGGCGACCGGAATGAATTCCGCCGGCGACACCAATCCCCGCTGCGGGTGCTGCCAACGCACCAGCGCCTCGACGCCAATCAGGCGACTGCTCCTGAGGTCATGAACCGGCTGGTAATAAACCCGCAGCTCTTCCCGGTCCAGGGCGCGGCGCAATTCAAAGGCGATCTCGACCCGTTGCTGGGCGTGGGCCGTCAGCTCTTCTGTATACAGGGCATAATCATTGCGCCCCGTGCTCTTGGCCTTGAATAGCGCAGAGTCGGCATTACGCAGCAGTTGCTCAACACTCAAGGCATCGCTGGGGAACAGGCTGATGCCGATGCTGGTGTTGATGAACAACTGATGGTCATCGATAGAGAATGGTGCTTTGAGGCCGTCGATGATCCGCTGGGCCAACGCAGCGGCCTGAACCAATTGCGGACAACTTTCGGCGAGTACGGCGAACTCATCCCCACCCAGCCGCGCCAGGGTGATGCCCGGGCCGAACATGGCGCCAAGGCGCTCGGCCACCGCCTTGAGCAACTGATCGCCGATGGTGTGCCCAAGGCTGTCGTTGACCATCTTGAAGTGATCGAGATCGATCATCAGCAGCGCGCAGCCACGCTTGTGGACCTGCGCCGAGGCCAGGGCCTGTTCGGTGCGGTCGGTGAACAGCAGGCGGTTCGGCAGGTCGGTCAGCGGATCGTGGTGCGCCAGGTGCATCAACTCGTGTTCGGAGTTCTTGATTGCACTGATATCGGAAAACACAGCCACATATTGGCTCGGCCGGCCGTAGTCGTCGTGGATCAGGCGGATCGTCTGCCATTGTGGGTAAATTTCGCCGCTTTTGCGCCGGTTCCAGATTTCCCCACTCCACTCCCCTGTGCGTTCAAGCGCGGCGAACATCACCTGATAGAAGTCAGATGGATGACGTCCGGACTTGAACATATTGGGGCGCTGCCCGAGCACGTCCTCACAACCATAACCGGTGATTTCCATGAACGCCCGGTTCACATGGACGATCACGCCTTCCCGATCGGTGACCAGCACGCCTTCGCGGGTACAGTCGAAAACAGCAGCCGCCTGGCGCAGGCGCTCGCGATTGGTATTGCGTTCGTGCAATGTGGCGTCGATCCCCAGACACCGCAGCAGCCGCGCCCGGGCAATGAAGATCAACCCGGCGCTGAACAGCCCCCAAACATAACCGTTGATCAGTTGCCATCGCAGTCGCTCGGCAGAGCTATCGAAGAAACTGTTTAATAAATAGCCACTGATCTGCAGCCAAACCACAGAAAGCAACAGATAGAGCAGCGCTGTGCGCAAGGCATCGCGATAGGTGGCAGACATCCGGCGATCCATGTCCCTACAAAAAGGTGGGGATTATAGTTTAAAGACACATCCAGCCACTCTTATCTGAAAGGGCGACTGGTTTTCTGTGTGGGCTTAGTGATAATGCAACGGCTGTTTTTTCTTTATCGAGGGCCCTATAGCCTATGTGGTACGAAGGTTTTCTTGGCTTGTCGCCCTGGTCTCTGGTAGCAGTCACCCTGCTGATGACCCACGTCACGATCATCGCCGTCACGGTCTATCTGCATCGTTACTCGGCCCATCGCTCCCTGGAGCTGAATGGGGGCCTTAAGCATTTCTTCCGTTTCTGGCTGTGGCTGACCACGGCGCAGAACACCCGCGAGTGGACCGCCATCCACCGCAAGCATCACGCCAAATGCGAAACCGTCGATGACCCGCACAGCCCGGTCATCAAGGGTTTGTCCACGGTGCTGCGCAAAGGCGCCGAGTTGTACCGCGCCGAAGCGGAAAACCCCGAGACCCTGCGCATCTACGGCAAGAACTGCCCCGAAGACTGGATCGAGCGCAACCTCTACAGCCGCTATCCGCTGCTGGGCATCGCGATCATGGGCGTTATCGACCTGCTGCTGTTCGGCACCATCGGCATCACCATCTGGGCCATCCAGATGATGTGGATCCCGGTATGGGCCGCCGGCGTGGTCAATGGCCTGGGTCATGCCATCGGCTACCGCAACTTCGAATGCCGCGATGCGGCGACCAACCTGGTGCCGTGGGGCATCCTGATTGGCGGCGAAGAACTGCATAACAACCATCACACCTACCCTAACTCGGCAAAACTGTCGGTGAAGAAGTGGGAATTCGACCTGGGCTGGGCGTGGATTCAAGTCTTCAGCTTCCTGCGCCTGGCCAAGGTTCAACGGGTCGCGCCGATCGCCCATCGCGTCGAAGGCAAGGGCAACCTGGACATGGACACCGCCATGGCGATCCTCAACAACCGCTTCCAGATCATGGCCCAGTACCGAAAACTGGTGATCGGCCCGCTGGTCAAGCAAGAGCTGGAAAAGGTCGATCACTCGGTACGTCACCAGTTCCACCGGGCCAAACGCCTGCTTTCGCGGGAGACCAGCCTGCTGGATGACAAACACCATGTACGCATCCAGAACATGCTCGAGCACAGTCAGGCGCTGAAGGTAATTTACGAGAAACGCCTGGCCCTGCAGCAGATCTGGGTCAAGACCAGCTCAAATGGCCACGACATGCTGGCGGCCATCAAGGACTGGGTACACGAAGCCGAAGCCAGCGGGATTCAATCGCTGCGCGACTTCGCCGATCAGTTGAAGACCTACTCCTTGCGTCCTGCCGCCGTCTGAACCACAAAACCTGTGGGAGCGAGCAGGTTCGCTCCCACATGGGTTTGTGGTCTGACCGCAAAATCGCGTCATCAGTACCGCCCGGCGGGAGACCTCTCCTTCGCCACAAAAGGCGGGAACTTCATCTAAAAAGCCCAATCTCAAAGACACTTCGCCATCCCCCGGCGGGCTTGGTGTTGGCCGCCATTGAACACGCGGCATGCCCTTTGAGATTTGTGTCGATGGCCCAAAAAAACCTGCAAGACTCATCTCCGTCACATTGGCCCGAGGCCGCGCAGACCCTGATGGCGCTGATGCACGCCCAAGGCGAAGTCGCACGTCTGAGCGAACGCGAACAGTTGCTCAACACCTTGCTGGCGAGCGTCAACGCGGTGCTGTGGGCATTCGATTGGGAAACCCGCCAGGTGCTTTACGTCAGCCCCGCCTATGAACGGATCTTTGGCCGTTCAGCCGATCGACTGCTGGCCGACTGCAATCAATGGCGCGACAACATCTATCCTGACGACCTGGACTATGCCGAACGCAGCCTGGCCGAAGTGCTGGACAAAGGCGCCGTGGAAGACCGCGAGTATCGAATCACTGCCGCCGACGGCCAGATGCGCTGGCTCAGCGACAAATGCTACATCAACCGCCAGGCCGAGCCGGGGCAACCGGTGATCATCTTCGGCATCGCCGAAGACATCACCGACAAGAAGCAGATGGAAACCGAGCTGCATCGCCTGGCCACCACCGACGCCCTGACCCAGAGCAGCAATCGCCGGCATTTCTTCGAATGCGCTCAACGCGAGTTCGAACACGCCCGAAACAAGGGCGAGCCGCTGTCGTTTCTGATGCTGGACATCGATGACTTCAAAATCATCAACGACACCTACGGTCACCAGGAAGGCGACAACGTGCTGCAACGCATTGCCGAAAGCGGCCGCGCAGCGTTGCGCCGTGACGACCTTTTCGGGCGCATTGGCGGTGAGGAGTTTGCTGCGGTGTTTCCCGGCTGCACGCCGCAGATGGCCCTGCAAGTGGCTGAGCGCTTGCAACAGCAGATTCAGCGATTGCGTTTCACCCATGAAGGCCGGACGTTCGGCATCACCGTCAGCCAGGGCCTGACCAGCCTGACCGCCGCGGACGAAAACGTGGAAAACCTGTTTTCCCGGGCGGACGCCGCGATGTACCAGGCCAAGCGCGACGGCAAGAACCGGATTGTCACGGCCTGACAGGTTCACCCTGGAACCCTGTGGGAGCGAGCTTGCTCGCGATGGCGGCGGCTCATTCAACATCAATGTTGGCAGACAGTCCGCTATCGCGAGCAAGCTCGCTCCCACAGGGGTTGGTGGTGTACTTACTTCCTGCGCAAACGCATCAACTCCGGCAAACCGATCTTGAGCAACCGCGCCGTCCGGCTCTTCGCCAGCATCTCGATACCCTCATGCTCGGTCAGGCGCGCCAGCTGCGCTGCCATGTTCATCACCAGCGCTTCGCGGGAGTAAACCCCGCCACCGAGCTGGTAGGCCGCCGCAATCAGCTCCCGCAACTCCAGCGGCAGACGCCAGCGCGTGCGCAGGGCCGAACCATAGGCCGCGCCAAACTCAACCAGCGCTTCGCCCACTTCCTCCTGCTCGTCCAGTTCGCCACCGGCCTGTTTCCATTCCTGCAAACAGCGCAGCAACGCCAGATCGCCGAGACGATGCAACATGCCGGCGCAATAGCAGCGCTCCTGATCCAGATCTAGCAAGCGCGCCAGGGTTCGCGCGTATTCGGCGGTGTGCAGGGACAGATCCCAGTAACGCTCGGCATAGTCGGCCAATTGCGGATCGCTGAGCCGGGCACTGCGCTTGAGCGCCAGCCCGAGAATCAGGTTCATGCTCTGCCCGGTGCCAAGGCGATGCAGTGCCTGGGACAGGGTTTGCACAGCGGCGCCGTGGTGCTGGGCCGCGCTGTTGGCAGCGGCGATCAGCACGGCCGTGACCTGCGGATCGGTGCGGATTTCGTCTTCCAGCACCGTCAGATCGAGGCCATTGGGGTTGAGGCTGCGTTTGACCGCCACTTGCACGTCGGTCATCAATGGCGCGCCGTCGGCCAATTCCCGTCGACGCTCCAAATACACCGCCAATGTCATCCCCGGCGCCAGCGACGGCACTTCGCATGAGACTTCTTCGCCAGCGTTCAGCAGCAACGCCTGCAACCGCTGGGTCAGGCTTTCCATGTTCAGGGGCTTGGTCAGGTACGCGGCCGGCGCCAACGGCAAGGCCTCGCGCACGCTGGCACTGTCGTTGCGACTGCTCATCAGAATGAACGGCATGGGCGGATTGCGTTTGCGCTGACGGACGTTGCGCAGGACATTCAGGCCATCGACGCCCGGCAACTCCCAGTCGGCTATCACCAGGTCATAGGGGTTGTCCGCCAGCAACTCCAAGGCCTGCTGACCATCGGCGCACAGATCCAGCCGCGCATCGCAGCGTACGTTCAACAACACTTCCTTGAGCAAATCCCGGGACCAGGGGTCGGCCTCGGCAATCAGGACTCTCGGAACCGCGGGTAAAATGACAGTTGTCATACAGCTCTCCCTGGCAATGCAGGAACCTTAGCCAAAGCTGGCCATTCGATACAGCGCTAATGCGCGGGATGCGTTTCAAGGGGAATGAAAAAACCCGCCGAAGCGGGTTTTTTGTGGATCAGGTCACACTGAGTGATCAGAGCTCGGAGAAGCACTCTTCGATGATCGCCAGGCCTTTGTCCAGTTGCTCGTCCGGCGAGGTCAGCGGTACCAGGACGCGCAGAACGTTGCCGTAGGTGCCGCAGGACAGCAGGATCAGACCCTTGTCGCGAGCCTTGGCCACAACGGACGCCACGGCTGCGGCGTTCGGCTTGTGGCTGTCGCCGTTTTCGAACAGCTCGACAGCGATCATCGCGCCCAGGGCACGGACTTCACCGATCACCGGGTACTTGGCCTGGATGGCCTTCAGACCGGTTACCAGACGCTCGCCAACAGCCTTGCAACGGTCCAGCAGGTGCTCTTCCTCGAACACTTCCATCACGGCCAGGGCCGCGGCGCAAGCGATCGGGCTACCGGCGTAGGTGCCGCCCAGGCCGCCTGGAGCGATGGCGTCCATGTATTCGGCCTTGCCGCAAACACCGGCCAGCGGGAAGCCGCCAGCGATGGATTTGGCGAAGGTGGTCAGGTCGGCAGCAACGCCCATCTGTTCCATGGCGAAGAAGGTGCCGGTACGGCCAGCGCCAGTCTGTACTTCGTCAGCGATCAGCAGGATGCCGTGCTGGTCGCACAGGGCACGCAGACGTTTCATGAACTCTTTAGGAGCGACGTAGAAACCGCCTTCGCCCTGAACCGGTTCGATGATGATCGCGGCGATGTCTTTCGGCTCGGCGTCGTTCTTGAAGATGCGTTCGATGGAAGCGATCGAGTCGTCGATGCTCACACCGTGCAGTTCATTCGGGTACAGCGCGCGGAAGATGCCGCCTGGCATCAGGCCCATGCCGGCCGAGTAAGGCACGACTTTACCGGTCAGGCCCAGGGTCATCATGGTGCGACCGTGGTAAGCACCGGTGAACGCGATCACGCCGGCACGGCCAGTGGCGGCACGGGCGATCTTGATGGAGTTTTCCACGGCTTCGGAGCCGGTGGTCACCAGCAGGGTTTTCTTGTCGAAATCACCCGGCACCTTGGCGTTGATTTTTTCGCACACTTCCACGTACGGCTCGTAGGCCAGAACCTGGAAACAGGTGTGGGTCAGCTTGTTCAACTGCTCGGTCACGGCGGCGATGACTTTCGGGTGCAGGTGGCCGGTGTTCAGTACGGCGATACCGCCGGCGAAGTCGATGAACTCACGACCTTCGACGTCGGTCACGGTCGCGTTCTTCGCGGAATCGGCGAAGATCGGGTGAATCTGGCCAACACCACGTGGAACAGCAGCGGTACGGCGGGCCATCAAATCAGCGTTAGTCTTGCTCATACAGTCCTCATTCACCGCTCATCGGGCGGCGTGGTTCAAGGATAAAGCGACAGGGAGCAACGGCGGCAGCATGCGATGATCGACTGCCACGGCGTTCCCGGTCACCGAGAATATTCCGGTTTGAAGCGGCGCAAAGGGACAGCGCTCTCGTGCCCTTTGCGCTTGAAGCAATGCTCTTACTGGCTTAGATGCCCAGGCAGAGGTATTTGATTTCCAGGTAATCTTCGATGCCGTACTTGGAGCCTTCACGGCCCAGGCCCGAGGCCTTGATGCCGCCGAACGGCGCGACTTCGTTGGAGATCAACCCGGTGTTGACGCCGACCATGCCGTATTCCAGGGCTTCAGCCACACGGAACACACGACCCAGGTCGCGAGCATAGAAGTACGAGGCCAGACCGAACTCGGTGTCGTTGGACATCGCGATCACATCGGCTTCGTCTTTGAAGCGGAACAGTGGAGCCAATGGACCGAAGGTTTCTTCCTTGGCCACGGCAGCGTTATTCGGCACGTTGGTCAGGATGGTCGGCTCAAAGAAGTTGCCTTCCATCGACTTGCCGCCGGACAGCACGGTGGCGCCTTTGGAAACGGCGTCGGCAATGTGCTCTTGCACCTTGGCCACGGCTTTTTCGTCGATCAGCGGGCCAGTGGTGGTGCCTGCTTCCAGACCGTTACCGATCTTGAGCTTTGCCACAGCCACTTTCAGCTTCTCGGCGAACGCGTCGTAGACCGAATCCTGAATGTACAGGCGGTTGGCGCAGACGCAGGTCTGACCGTTGTTGCGATATTTGGAAATGATCGCGCCTTCGACGGCCTTATCCAGGTCCGCGTCGTCGAACACGATGAACGGAGCGTTGCCGCCCAGTTCCAGGGAGACTTTCTTGATGTCCTTGGCGCATTCCGACATCAGTTGACGACCGATTTCGGTCGAACCGGTGAAGGACAGCTTGCGCACGATCGGGTTGCTGGTCAGCTCGCTGCCGATGTCGCCGGCGCTACCGGAAACAACGCTGAACACGCCAGCCGGGATACCGGCACGCTGAGCCAGTTCAGCCAGGGCGAAAGCAGAAAAAGGAGTTTGCGAAGCAGGCTTGAGCACCATGGTGCAACCGGCGGCCAGGGCCGGGCCGGCTTTACGGGTGATCATTGCAGCCGGGAAGTTCCACGGGGTGATGGCAGCGGTCACGCCGATTGGCTGCTTGATCACGATCAGGCGCTTGTCTGGCTGGTGGCCCGGAATCACGTCACCGTAGATGCGCTTGGCTTCTTCGGCGAACCATTCGATGAAGGAAGCGGCGTAAACGATTTCGCCCTTGGCTTCGGCCAATGGCTTGCCTTGTTCCAGGGTCATCAGGCGAGCCAGGTCGTCCTGGTTCTCGATGATCAACTCAAACCAGCGACGCAGCTTGGTCGCACGTTCCTTGGCGGTCAGTGCACGCCAGGCCGGCAGCGCTTTGTCAGCAGCTTCGATCGCACGGCGGGTTTCGGCAGCGCCCATTTTCGGCACGGTGCCCAGAATTTCGCCCGTTGCCGGGTTGTTGACCTTGATCGTCTGACCATTGTCCGCATCAACCCACGCGCCATCGATGAAGGCTTGCTGGCGGAACAACTGGGTGTCTTTAAGCTGCATGTCGGCTTTCCTTAACAGCACCGCAATGAATGCGGAGCAAATTATGATTGTTGAAAGGCGCCTCGATAGGCTGCCGTCAGGGAAATCATTCACCGGGCTGAAGCACATAAATAGCGCACTGATTCAAATCGCGCGGTTCAGCACCCAGAGATGAGCGTTTGAAATCTCAAACGAATCCTAGGATCAAAGGGGGTAAAGGACAATAGCCTGTTCGAAAAAAAGAACGAAAACGACGCTTTTGCCTATTTTTTCTGATCAACGTAGCAAACGCGCATTACAGCTTTAAAAAAACGCAGGCGATTCAGCAGCATGGACGCCCGCAGCGCATATGAGTATCATGGCGCCCGCTGCACCAGTAGCTCAGCTGGATAGAGTACTGCCCTCCGAAGGCAGGGGTCGTGGGTTCGAATCCCGCCTGGTGCACCATACGTTGTAACGAGAAAGCCTCAGGCCTTATGGGTCTGGGGCTTTTTTTGTGGGCGTTTGAAGGCTTGGCGCCTAATGATCAATGCTGTTTTTTTCAAACAGCCGGCCAATGTCTCTCGCGCTATGCAGCACGCGTTCGACCTTGATCCCGTCGTCCATCAAACAGTAGAAAACCAGATATCGACCATGGGCAAGCATTCGTAATCCCTTCGCGCAATCGTCTCTTGAAACACCCAGATTCGGTTGTTCAATCAACCGTGTGCACTGCCTACGTAGCTCACCCACAAACGTCCGAGCCCGTTCAGGGTTGTCCCGGGCGATAAAACGAGCGACTTGCAGCAGATCGTCCCGTGCCAATGCAGAGAAAAGCAATTGCCTCATGGACGGTTTTGCTCGGCTGCTACCTCATCAATCAGCGCTTCAAGCTCGGCAAACACGGTATCGGCAGCGATGGCCGGACGCGGATCGTTGCGGCTGGCTGCAATGGCTTCACGAAGTTCGGCAGCGTGTAGCCGATCCAGCAGCTGTTGATAGGCCGCGTGCGGTAAAAGATAGGCGGCTGGGCGATTGTGGTTGAGCACGGCAACAGGCTCGGAACCCGCTTGCTCAATGACAGTGCTCGGGCTGCGCTTGAGCTCGGTGATGCTGACCGAACGGCTTGCAAGTAGCTGTTCCATGACGGCCCCAAAGGTACGAAAAAAAGTACCTTATAGTGTTCCATTCCTTGCACGAGGGTCAACGAGTCTCCGACCGGTGCTGTCCTGGCCCACAAAAAAACCGCCGAAGCGGTTTTTTTCATTCTGTCGTCCAGTCAAACTCGTCGTACTCATCATCGTCCTCGTCGTCCTCGAAGAGCTCCTCTTCAAGGTCGTCGTCTTCAACAAGATCCTCTTCCGGCTGATTCAGCAGAAAATCCTTGCGACTCTCGGTAATCGCTCGCCGCAGTTCTTCTCCCTTTTGCGGGCAGTTGAGCATTTGGGCGATGCGGTCGATTTTTTTTGCCACGGCATCCTCCAACGCATCGGCTATAGCCTGATAGTGCGCGCTTTCGGGGGTGGATGCCAAATCCCCGGAATGCTGCGCACTTCAGTGTTCTGCAAATCTGCTGAGCGATCAGCCTTTAGCGGTGATAGCGCCGCACCACACTGCTGTTTCTCAGGACGTGGCCTTTGATTTTTTCCAGCAACTGCACACGGGTCAGGCCGGCGGGCAAGGCGTCCGGGGCCAGGTCCAGGGCGTAGATCTGGATGATGTAGTGATGCGCGCTGTCGCCAACGGGTGGGCAGGGGCCGATGTAGCCGGTGGTGTTTTTGCTGTTGGTACCGCCGAAGCCTTCGAGGCCGGGTTTGGTCCCGGCGCCCGCCGGGATCTGGTGAGTGCCGGCCTTGATGCCGTAATGCACCCAGTGATCGGCGCCCTGGCCCTTCTGGCCGTCCGGGTCGTGCATGACGATGGCGTAACTTTGGGTGGCTGCCGGTCCGGTGTTCCAGTTCAACGCCGGGGAAATGTTGTGTCCGCCGCAGCCTGCGGCATCGCTGGCGGCGGCCAATGTGAACAGACGGTCATCGGAGACGCCCGGAATGTTCAGGGTGAAGCGCTCCTGGGCCTGCGCCGGGAACTGCACGCAAAGGGCGACGGCTACGGCCGCGAGCCAAGGGTTCATTGAGGTCAATCGGGGCATACCGGAGCACCTTGTGCGTGTTGGGCCGTCGTCGGCGTGCAAACTATAGCCGGACCGTTCGCACCTTGGCAGGGGGAATTGGCTGAACCTCGCGATAGGCACCAGACTCATAAGTGAAACGTCTGTCTGGAGAGCAATCATGACTCTGCATCGCGTTGCGCGTGTCGCCAATGTGCCCGAAGACCGGGGTCTGGAAGTGCAGGTCCAGGACAGCAAGATTCTGCTGTTGCGGGCCGGTGAGCAACTGCGCGCTTATCAGGCCGAATGCCCTCATGCCGGAGCCCCGCTGGCTGACGGTGCGGTATGCAACGGGCGCCTGACCTGTCCGTGGCACAAGGCGCAGTTTCGGATCGAGGATGGCGGGCTGTGTGAACCGCCAGCCCTGGACAGCCTCAAGCGCTACCCCCTCGAAATCCGCGACGGCGACATCTGGGTCGGCGACCAGCCGTTGTCGGACGCCCACACGCCACCGGCCGACGATCCACGAACCTTCATTATTATCGGCGCTGGCGCGGCAGGTACGGCAGCGGCAGCGGCGTTGCGCGAGAAAGGTTTCGGCGGCCGGTTGCTGTTGATCGACCGCGAAGCCGACGCCGGATACGACCGCACCGCGCTGAGCAAATACGTGATCGCCGGGGAGATGCCGTTGCACGAAGTCCCGCCGCTGCGTGACGAGGACTTTTACCGCGAGCAGCGTATCGAGCGCCTGCAAGGCGAAGTGGCAAGCCTGGATGCGCCAAACAGGACGCTGCGGCTGACTGATGGCCAATCACTGACATACGACGCCGCGCTGCTGGCCACCGGCGGCGTACCCAACCCGCTGACGCTGCCCGGCGCCGACCTGCCGCAAGTGTTCGTCTTACGCTCCAAAGCCCATGCGCAGCAGATTCTGGACAGCGCCAGCGCCGGCCAGCGGGTGGTGATCATCGGCGACAGTTTCATTGCCATGGAGTCCGCCTCGTCCCTGCGCCAGCTTGGCCTGAACGTGACCGTGCTGGCCCGCCACGAAGTGCCGTTTGCCAAGCAGTTCGGTGACACGGTCGGCAAGGCCATTCGCGCACGGCATGAAGCCAATGGCGTCGTGTTTCATACCCGGGGCAATGCGGCACAGATCGAAGGGACGGACAAGGTCGAAGCCGTGCGCCTGGACAACGGCCAACGTTTGCCGGCCGATCTGGTGCTGGTCGGCATTGGCGTCACGCCAGCCACTGCGGCCTTCACCGGGCTGGCGAAAGAGCAGGATCACTCGCTGCGTGTCGACGGCACAATGCGCGTGGCCGACGGTCTCTGGGCGGCTGGCGATATCGCCACGTTCCCGCTGAACAACCAATACCTGCGCATCGAACACTGGCGACTGGCCCAACAGCAGGCGCGGATCGCTGCGGCCAATATGCTAGGCGGTGACGAGCATTACCTCGACGTGCCGTTTTTCTGGACCTGGCATTTCGGTAAAACCTACGACTACCTCGGGCACGCCGAGGCCTGGGATGAAGTCGAGTTCAAGGGTGACCCTTACGATCCGCCTTTCATAGGCCTGTTCGGAAAAAACGGCGTGGTGTCGGCGGCGGTCGCCTGCGAGATGGACCGGGCCATGGCGATGCTCGCCGAGCGGATGAAACAAACGTTGCCATGGGAAGAGGCATGGCGACTGATCCGTGACATTCCCTAGGGGGCGGACAGCAAAACGCCCGGCGCCTGCGCGATGCAGAGACCGGGCGCTGCCGTAATGCCAGTCAGTTAAGCGTTTGAACACCGCAAATCTTGTGGGAGCGAGCTTGCTCGCGATGACGGTTGGACAGTCACACAAGGGGTGCCTGACGGTCCGCTATCGCGAGCAAGCTCGCTCCCACAATGTCCGGGGCTTAACTGACTGGCATTAGGACGTTACCGGGTTACAAGGTCGCCGTTATTCGGTGGCGCCAGTACCCTGGAACTTGCTCATCACAAAACCGGCAAACTCTTCGACGGTCATTTTCTGGCCGTTGAAGTCCACCTGATTGTTGGCGTAATGCAAGTTGGTGACGATATTGTTGCCGTCCAGTTTTGCCAGTTGGCTGCCGACCGCCATGCTGCTGAACATGTCTGCGGTGGCAGTGGCCTGGTCGGCAATCAGCTTGGCATCGGTCTGGCCGTCGATTTGCGATTGCACGGTGAGCACATCGACCAACATGGGTTTGGACACTTGCAACTTGAAGTCCAGCAGCGCAATCAGCTGCCTGACCAACTGATCGGTCGGCAGGTCGATGGCTTGTGGCTTGGTCAGGTCGAGCACCATGTTGGCGCGGCTCTCACCGTTGGCGGTGTTGAACGACAGGTTTTCCAGGGCCACTTGCGGACCGGCCGCCAGCAGTTTTTCCAGGCTGGACTTGAGCAGTGCTTCTTCAGCTTCGGTCAGTTTCAGCTCCGGTGCCGGCAGACCGGCCGCCGTCGCTTCGGCTGCCGCCCGCTCATACGGCTGCAGTTTGCTCTGGTAAACCTGCATCAACGACAGGCTGGCCGGAATGTCGAGGTTCTTCAGGCTCATGGTCAGCGCACCGGAACCGATGGTCTTGCCATTCAAGGACACTTCGCTGACCTTGTAATCGGCACGCCCGGAGGCGCTGCTGCCCTTTTCTTCGGTCAGGTTCTTCATCTCGAATTTCTTGAAGTCCAGCACCGACTGCTTGACGCCAAAAGTCGATTTGCCGCTGGCCAGTTCAAGGACGTTTTCGCCGGTGTAGAAACCGTAGGTACTTTTTGTCAGGTTGCTGGCCAGGGTCAGGCCGTTCAATTCAACCTGCACCGGTGCCTGGTCTTCGGACACGGTGGTCACTTTCAGACTGTCCATGTAGCCACTGGCCTTGACCTTCTGCGCCTGGGCGCTGGCATCGACGTCCATGCTCAAGCCGGAAAACTTCATGCTCGACTTGTCATCCAGGGCCATTTCCAGCGGCTGCAACTCGAAGGTGCCATTGGTAGCGTTGTCATAGCCGATGTTGACCACGCCGGTCAGTGGGGATTTGTCCTTGGCGGCGGCAAACCACTTCTCGGTGGACGGGGTCTTTTCCAGTTCGTAGTGATTGGTCGCCAAGACTGGCAACCACTTCAGTGACATCAGCCGCGAGAACGGCAACGGGCCGTGTTCGATGTGATCGACAAACAGCAACTCGACCGGCGCTTCGCCGAACATTTCGCCTTCGCCCTTGAGACGGTAGTGCGCGGTGCTGCTGAATACATGACGCTCCAGCGACACCAGTTCCAGAGACGCTGTGCCGTTGGAACCGACCATGGCTGCCTGCAATTCCTTGTTGGCATTGGCAATCGAGGTGTTCAACACACCTTCGATTTTGGTGCCGGTGAACCAGGCTCCGCCTGCGCTGACGGCACCGATTGCGACAACGATTCCCAGTAGCACGCCTGCTGATTTATTCATGTATGACCCGTTCGATGTCCGTTGTTGAAAGTGAGGTCGTCTTCCCTGAACCCATGACAGGTTGCGGCTCGACTGTGCTGAAAGTGGAATGGAGATTAGCACCGGGCGCGACGAGCGGCCCAATGATTAAAGGTGAAAGAGTGTCTTGGGGGGTGTTCACGCGGTTGGAGATATTCGCAGTCAATGCAATTGCCATCGCGAGCAGGCTCGCTCCTACAAGGGGAATGCATTCCAATGTAGCAGCGAGCCTGCTCGCGATGGCGATCGAACAGCCGATATCAACTCAAGAGTATTGGACCTCGATCTCATCCAGCTGATGATCAAAGCTTTTGAGCCGCGCAGTCCAGGTGTACACCAGCACTTCGAAGTCGCGGTTGATCACCGCCCCGCCCGTCACTTCCGCACGCGGGTCGCAGACGTCCAGTTGATAACGTTCGCGGGCCATGGCCGTGGCGACATCGGCCAGTTCCCGGGCATTGCTGAGCCAGTGCCGACCGTCGTCAGCCACTTGCCGGTCCAGCGCCAGGCATTGTTTTTTCAGGCTCTCGAGGCTTTTTTCCAGCGGCGTGCCGGTCAATTCGCCCATGACTTCCTGAAACGTGCGCCCCGGCTGCCAGTAACTGCCCCAGAAATAACGGTCGAACACCGTTTCGACACGACGCAACGCCACCTTGGTGTCCCAGATCAGGACCAGGGTCTTGCCTTGTTCGAGTTGTCTTTTCTTGATGCGTTGATTCTGGACCGAGGCCCAGGCCACCACCGCAATGGACATCACCGCAATCAGCGCGACGGCACTGTCGAGGAACGCCAGAGCCTTGTCGATCTGGTGGGCCAGCATGATGCCGTAGAAATAGGTGGCCGACAGCAGCACTAATGCCACGATGGCGCACCAGAAGCCGAGAGCATAAGGGTTTTTCATTCTTGGTTTCCCCCTGACCTGCGCGTGCCTTGTGCGAAGAAAGGGCGCTTTGCACAGACGCCCGTCCAACACTTCAAAGCATAGCAATGGCCTCAGGGTTTGCCGGAGTTCGACGCTTGCGTTCGTCCGCTTTCCCAACCGCCGCCCAAGGCGAGGAACAAATCGATCTGGCTTGCGGCAACCTGGGTGTTCGCGGCCGCCAGTTGCGCCGTGACGTCGATGTAGGTGCGGGTGGCTTGCAGGTCGGCCAGGAACGAGGCGCGCCCGGCCTGGAAGAAGCGGTGGGTCTGGTCGGCCGCCAGTTTTGCCGATTGCTCGGCGTCCGCCAAGGCATCGCGACGTTGCAATAACGCGGTGTATTGGGCGAGGCCGGTCTGGGTTTCACGAATGGCGTTGAGCACCACCCCATCGAAATGCGCCAGCGTCGCCTGGGTCACCGCCTCGGCCTCGCGGATACGCGCCCGGGCGCCGTTGGTCGGCACCTTCCAGGTCAGCGACGGACCGAAGCCCCAGCGGTTGGTGGACGGGTCGCCGAGATCGTCCAGGATACCGACGGTACCGATGGTCGCGCCGATGCTGATATTCGGGTACAGCTCACCCGTGGCGACGCCAATACCGGCCGTCGCGGCCGCCAGCCGCCGCTCGGCCTGCCGCACATCCGGGCGACGCTTGAGCAACGCGGCGCCATCGCCCACCGGGATCAACTGCGCGATTTTTGGCAGCTCGTCGCAAGTGGCGGTGCCGGCCGGCAATTGATCCACAGGTTTGGCCAGCAACATCGACAAGCGGTAGAGCCCGGCCTGACGCGCCGCCTCATAACGCGGCATGTCCGCGCGCAGGGATTTGAATTGGGTTTGCGAGCGAGTGACCTGGGTTTCGTCGCCACGCCCGGCATCGCGCAGGCGCTGGATCAGCGTCGTGCTCTGGGCTTGCAGGTCGAGGGAGTGCTGGGCAATTTCCCGCTCTTCATTGGCCGCGCACACCTGGGTGTAAGCCCGAACCACGTCGGCCACCACGGTGATGCGTGCCGTATCGGCGGCTGCCTGAGTTGCATCGGCGTTGGCCTTGGCCGCTTCGATGCCGCGTTGCAAGGTGCCGAACAGGTCGAACTGGTACGACGCGCTGATGCCGATATCGCCAATGTTGGCCACCGGCACTTTTTCCGGGATCAGGAACGCCTGGCCGGACTCCTGCAAGCGCTGGGCGCCCATCTGCACGCCGCCACTCCAGCCGCCCGCCGCTTGCGCCTCATCGACCTGAGCGCGAGACCGCGACAAGCTGGCCGCCGCCACGCGCAAATCAGTGTTGGAGGCCATGGCCTGTTGCACCAACTGATCGAGTCGCGGGTCCTGATACAAACGCCACCAATCGGCCGGCACCGGCGCGGACACCACCGTTTTACCATCCACCGCCAGATCGCCCTGGAAGTCTGGACGATGGACAGCCGCCTCTTCGGGCAAATGATAATCCGGCCCGACCATCTGACACGCCGACAGCAGCAAGCCTAACCCGGCGACCGCCAAACCCGAGGCCTTGCTCATTGCGCCAGCTCCCGCTTTTGATCATCGATGATCGATACCGTGGCGGTGCGCCCGGCGATCATGCGGAAATCTTCCGGCACGTCATCGAAGGCGATGCGTACTGGAATCCGCTGGGCCAGCCGCACCCAGCTGAACGCCGGGTTGACGTTGGGCAGCAGGTTGTTGCCGCTGGTGCGGTCGCGGTCTTCGATACCGGCGACGATGCTCTCCACGTGCCCGCGCAGGCGCGCATTGTCGCCGATCACCCGTATGTCGACGCTTTGGCCGATATGGATGCCGTTCAGTTTGGTTTCTTCGAAATAGCCATCGATATGGAATGAGTTGCTGTCGACCACCGACAACACCGGACGCCCGGCGCTGACGAACTCCTGGGCCCGTGGCGCGCGGTCGTTGACGTAGCCGTCCACCGGGCTGCGGATCACCGAGCGGTCGAGGTTGAGTTGTGCACTGTCCACCGCCACCTGGGCCTCCATCAAAGCCACTTGGGCGCGGGCCACTTTCGACTGGCTTTCTTCCAGTTGTTCACCCGGCACCAGATTGCCCAGGCCCTTGTTACGCTTGGCCTCGCGCTGGGCCTGGGCCAGGGTTTCTTCACGGTCGGCAACGGCCGCTTTCGCCTGGCGCAGCGCCAGCTTGAAGCGGTCCGGATCGATGCTGAACAACACCTGGCCGCGTTTGATCAACTGGTTGTCGCGCACCTCCACTTGCTGGATCAGCCCGGACACGTCCGGGGCGATTTGCACGATGTCGGCACGGATGTGCCCGTCGCGAGTCCAGGGCGCGAACATGTAATACATCACCATGCGCCAGACCACGACAACGGCGAAACTCACGATCAACAGGGTCAACACCACGCGACCCAGGGTTAGAAACGGTTTTTTCATGTCATCAGGTATCGACTGAGTGAGTCCACAGCGCCAAGCAGCAAGGCGTAGAGGGCCACGTTGAACAATGCCCGGTGCCAGACCAGACGGTAAAAGTGCAGGCGCGTCAGCACTCCGTGCACCAACAGGTACAACACATACGTAATGCCCATCAGCACCAGCAGCGTGGGCAGGAACACCCCGCTCAGATCCAGGTCACCGATCATAAAGGCGCTCCATCAATGCCATGGGGAAGCGGTTCTTCGGGCTCGGCGGCACCGACGAATTCGACGCCGGGCAACAGTGCCAGACGCAAGCCGCTCAGGGCGTGCAGCAGATGCCGACGGGTTTCATCATCGCCGGCACCGCTGAGGGCGCGACGGGTGCGGTCGAGGGTCATCAGCAACGGGCTCGGTGCCGGCAAGCGCTCACCGGCCTTGAGACAGGCCTTGAAGTACTCGCCAACCTCGGCCACCACCTGGCGCAGCAGCACCTGCGGCACACCGAGGACCCGCGGCGTATAAGCGAGCAGGTCCAACAGATTCAGCGCCACTCGCACTTCCCGCAGCGCCACGCCAGAGTCCTGGCCGGTCATGGCCAGACGCGGCAGATGCTGCATCAGCCGATCGAGCATCCGTATGCCCAGAAGCCGATGCTCGGACAACGTGGCCGGCTCGGAGAGGCCGACAATGTCACGCCAGCTGAAACGGGTCAGGCGCTTGGCTGCAAGTTCGGCCCCGAACGGCCGGGCAATGAGGGTCCAGATGAACGCGAACAGCAGCCCCATGGGACCGGCCAGGTTGGAGTTGGCGAAACTGAGGAAGTCCGCGTCGTAAGCGCCCTGAATGCTGATGAAGGACGAAGTGTTGACCAGGGTCAGCAGCATGCCCAGGTAAAACTGCGGCTTGACCGTCAGGGTGCCGACGCAAATGAACGGTACGGCAAACGCCAGCACCAGCATCGGAAAGTCATGCAGGTTGGGCAGCACCAGAAACAGATAAAGGCTGGCGAACACCACCGACATCGCTGTCCAGAAAAAGAACCGGTAAATCTGCGGCGCCGGGTCGTCCATCGAGGCAAAGAAGCTGCACGCTACCGCCGCCAGGATCACGGCGCTGCCGCCATCGGTCCAGCCGAGCAGAATCCACAACACTGAAGCGACGATTATCGCAGTGACGGTGGAAGCAGCGGAATAGAACATCAGGCCACGATCCAGAAACGGCGTCAGCCGTCCCAGCCGCCAGTGCCGATACACCGCGCGCCAGTTGTCCTGGCTTTCGCACTGGATGGCGTATTGCAGGCTGCGGCAGTCCTGCCACAGATCGATCCATTCGCCGAGACGGTAAATGGCGTTGGAGAACAGCAGTTGCTTGCGGTCATCCAGCACTTCGGGAGCAGGTTGCAGGGCCTCAAGTAGATCTTTCAGGGCCTGCCAGCGGTCGAGATCGGCATCCTTGTGTTCGAGCCATTCGGTGGTGGCGGCCAGCAACGGCGCGAACTTGTCCACAAGCTCGGGAGTGCGTCGTTCCAGGGCGTAAAGCGCATCGTCGAGGGCATCGATCACAGGCAGCAGGTGAATCATCCGTCCGCGCAATTCCTTGGTGTTACGCACCGTCTGCGGACGCGAGCCTTCGTGGGGCAACTGACCAATCATCAACTCCAGGGAGTTGAACGTGGCGACCATCGATGCGCGCAACGCGCTGACTTCTTCAGGTTGCACGTTACGGCTGAGAAAACGCAGGCTGTAGGTCGATGCATCGGTAAACCATTTGCTCACCGAATCGTTGAACACCGGCGCCAGACGCCGGGGCCAGAACATGGCACCGACCACCGCCGCCACGGCGATACCGAGAAAGATTTCTTCGGTCCGCGCTTCGGCCACGTCCCACACCCCCAGCGGGTTGTTCACCACCGGCAGGGCGATCAACGGCAAGGTGTAACCGGCGAGCATCAAGGCGTAGTTGTTGGCCGTGCGCAAATGCAGGGACAGAAACAGCAGTGTGCCGGTCCACAGTGCAATCACCACCACCAGCACATAAGGGCTCTGCACAAACATCGGCACGAACAGAACCGCCGCCGCAGCGCCGATAAAGGTGCCGACCGCCCGGTACAACGCCTTGGAACTGGTAGGCCCGAGAAACGGGCTGGAAACGATGTACACCGTGGCCATCGCCCAGTACGGACGCGGCATTTGCATAAGCAAGGCGATGTACAGTGCGATCATCGATGCGGCGAAGGTGCGGACTCCGTAGAACCAGTCCCGCGCCGGGGGCATGCCCGAGAAGAATCCGTTCAAGAGTTGGCCACCGATGGCGGTGTGGCCGCTTCAAAAGCTCTCAGCACCCGCAGCGTAGCTTCCAGATCACCCTGGTCAATGCCTTCAAGTACTTCGTGGCGCAAGCGCACCAGCTCCACTTCGACCGCCTGCACCAGTTCCCGACCGGTTTCGGTCAGGCTCAGGCATTTGGCGCGGCGATCCTGTGCATCTTCGGTGCGGCAGACGTAACCGGCATGGCACAGTTGATCGAGCAGGCGTACCAGCGACGGGCTCTCCATCCCTGCTGCCTGGGCCACCGTCACCTGGCGCACACCCTCGCCCAGACGCCCGATCATCAACAGCGGAACGGCGCAGGCTTCGGAGATTCCGTAGTTGACCAGCGTAGTCTGGCAGATTTTGCGCCAATGCCTGGCGGCCACCACCATGGCACTGCTGATGTTCATCTGGAGAACGTCGAGGTTATTCGGCACGAGGGAAAACACACACTGTTAGTTTGCTAACTATCAATATGCATTGGAGAGGATTTTCCGTCAAGTTTTGAAACAAATACGTAATAGAGACCTGTCGAGAGCGATCAACGTTTCCTGGCGCGCTCATACACTTCACTGCGCTCGCGCTTTCCTACTGCAACGACAGAAACGACAACGCGCTCATCTATCACCTCGTAGACGAGTCGATATCCCGATGACTTCAACTTGATTTTGTAGCAGTCGGGCATGCCATGGAGTGAGTCGCAAGGGACTCGAGGCAGTTCAAGCCGCTCTGCCAACTTCTTTTTGAATTGTTCACGCAACGTGTGCCCCAGCTTGTCCCATTCCTTGCGTGCAGACGGCAGAAATTCGAGCTTATAAGTCATCCAGCGTTACCGAAATCGGCGTTTCATGACGACGAGAACGCACGATTTCCGCCAATTCCAGATCATCCAGGCGTTCCATCATGGCTTCGAACACATCGGCAGGGACCATATACCCCATGACACGATTGTGATTGAGCACTGCGACGGGCCCTCCATGGGCGCCATTCAAAACGGCAGAGGGGTTTTTCTTTAGTTCAGACACGCTGACAGCCATGTCAGCCAAAACACTTTGCATAATTAAGACCTCAAATAAGGTCTTAATTCTGGTCAATTATTGTGATCAGAGCAACCTCGGTGAACCACCGCCTATCAGTTTTCTAAACCCCCCGCCCTTTCCTCAGCAGCACATCCAGCTGATCCACCACCTCCGCCCAATCCGCGTCATCGAGTATCTCCTCTCGCAGAAGATCCGCCTGACTCGGGCTCCAGAAAAATGCATCCGCAAGGTGCAGCTCCGGTTTGAGCGGTGAATGGGTGGCGATGAATTTATCGATGCTTTCGGCGTCGTCCGGCAGGCCGAGTTGCTTGAACAGGGATGGAAGGTTGTGGGTTGGGCTTTCCATGTCTAGCTCCTGTGAACTGATTAAGGGACCGCTGCGCGGTCATCGCGAGCAGGCTCGCTCCCACACGGTTCTGAGTCGATCACAAAACCTGTGGGAGCGAGCCTGCTCGCGATGACGTCAGCATTGACGAAACAAAACTCAATGACTCAACTCCCGCACTTCGGCATGCGGCACCATTTTCAGAAACTCGGGCATGTCCATGCGCACCAGGTTGACGTGATTGCCGGCCTCCAGATAGATGTCTTTCTGCCGGGTCAGCAGCGGATCGATGACCACCTCCAACCCATAGGACTCACCCAGCGCCGGTACGGCGCCGCGTTCGCAATCGTCGAACAGGTGCGCCAGGTTGCTTTCGCGAGACACCTGCCACTCACCGCTACTGCGGACTTTGCTCAGGTCAAGGTGACGGCTGGCGGGCAGCACGGCCATCAGGTAATGCCCATGGTGATCGTCGAGGATCACCGATTTTGCCACCCGTTCGGCAGGAATACCTGCGACCCGTGCCGTTTCGAGGCTGCTGGCCGAGTGTGGGTGGCTGACGATGTCGTAGTTGCATTGAGCCTTTTCCAGACTTCGCTGCACGGTTCTTGCCATACGCATGATGCACCTCGGTGTCCGCAACAATCGCTGGCGGACGCTGGTTAACAATTCTTTCGGTACTGAAAGTCTAGGCCCGATGACGTGTTCCGGCGGGAAATCCGCCCATCGGATGTCGACGAAAATTGAGCAAAATTCATACCGGCCAAGGCTCAACTAAACTGTGTTCAGAGCCACCCCAAGACTCTCTCGGAGGGTCAAGTGAACTTGCGCTGTTGTGCCATTGCGCTGCTGTTGGCGTTGAGCGGATCGACCTGGGCCGCCGACACGGTTGTATTGCTGGTGCCCAACCCCCTCGGGATCTGGCTGATCACCTTCGGCCTCGCGTTTCTGATCGCCGAGGCGGCACTGCCCAATTACGGTGTGATCGGCCTGGGCGGCATCGTGATGTTCGTGATCGGCGCGGTGATCCTGACCAATACCGATGTGCCCGAGCCGCTAATGATCGGCCTGGGACTGGTCAGCGCGCTGTTGCTGATCTACCTGGTGTTTCACGCCCTGAAGACCCGACCGCGCCACACCGTCAGCGGTGATGCCGGGCTGGTCGGCAGCGAAACGCCAGTCACGTCAGTGCAGCTCGGCAACGCCTATGGCGGCTGGGTGCATCTGCAAGGAGAACGATGGCAAGTGCTCAGCGCGACACCGCTGCAGCCCGGGCAACGGGTGCGAGTGGTGGGGCGCAAGGGTTTGCTGCTGCAAGTGGCCGCGGCTGACGCGGCGCCGGGTGGAGAATAGTCATGGGTTTGCAATTGGGTCTTGTCGCGCTCCTGCTGTTGCTCATCGCACTGGCGGGGTCGACGTTTCGCATCCTGCGCGAGTACGAGCGCGGCGTGGTGTTCCAGCTCGGGCGCTTCTGGCAGGTCAAGGGCCCTGGTCTGATCCTGCTGATTCCGGTGGTCCAGCAAATGGTCAGGGTCGATTTGCGCACCGTAGTGCTGGACGTGCCGCCGCAAGACGTGATCACCCGCGACAACGTGTCGGTCAAGGTCAACGCGGTGCTGTATTTCCGCGTGCTCGATCCGCAAAAGGCAATCATCCAGGTTGAAGACTTTCTGATGGCCACCAGCCAACTGGCGCAGACCACGCTGCGGGCGGTGCTGGGTAAACACGAACTGGACGAACTGCTGGCCGAACGCGAACGGTTGAACCTGGACATCCAGCAAGTACTCGACGCCCAGACCGACGCCTGGGGCATCAAGGTCGCCAACGTCGAGATCAAACACGTGGACCTCAACGAATCGATGATCCGCGCCATCGCCAAGCAGGCTGAAGCCGAACGGGAACGGCGAGCCAAGGTGATCCACGCCGAAGGCGAATTGCAGGCCTCGGAAAAACTCATGCAGGCCGCCGAAATGCTTGGCCGCCAACCGGGGGCCATGCAGCTGCGCTACATGCAGACCCTGAGTTCGATTGCCGGCGACAAGAGCTCGACCATCGTCTTTCCACTGCCGATCGAGTTGCTCAAGGGCATGGCGGACTTGTCGTCGAAACCCTGAAGGTTGCGATGACGCCACTCATTGTCCGGTATTGCCAGACAGGTACAACCTCGCGGCAACACCACCAGCCTTCATCTGACGAGCGATATGCCATTGCGCCGGCAACGGTGCGAACTCGTCAGGTACGTCGGCGGTACTGATCAGCCAGGTTCGTCCCGTGCCCTTGGGCAGGTCGCTCAAGTGGTCCAGGTACACGTCTGGCATCGTCAAGGTACCGAAACCATAGTCGTTCGGCCGGCTCGAAGTGCCATCGGCCCGTGGCGGTGTGTAGAGCAGGGGCTGGGTACTGGTGCGGTTGTAGTAGACGTAACTCAAGTACCAGAGCATGTCACTGGTGACGATCCGGTCCCCCGGCTGAAAATGCAGGTTGACGTCTTCCACCAGGACATTGACCTGATCATGGACGTCCACTGTCGCGTTATTTTTCAGGCCCACCAGTTCAACACCGACAAACAGGACCAGCACCGTCATGGCCAGCACCCGGGAACCGGAGTACAAGCGGTCGATTGCCAATGCCGCCAACAGCGGCAGGCCAAGGGCATACGCGGTGAGGTAGCGCTCGATGAATATCGGCGAAAAAAACGACACCGCAAACACCAGCAGCATCGGGACAAAGGTGTAGACCGCGAGCAACGCGCTGCCACGGAACACACTGCGATCACGCGCCAGCGCCACCCACGCCAACACCGGCAAGGTCAGCGGCAAGGCAATAAATACCAGTGGCGGCAGGGTTTCTCCGTCGTCCTGGGTCAGCAACGACCAGACCATCGACGGCAAGGAATCCAGGCTGACGGGCAATTCCCAGCCAACATCGCCATTGGCCTTCAACTGGTCCAGGTGGCGTAGCAGGTCGACAAACCCCGGTAGCCACGGCAGATACAGCGCCACGATAGCCACATTGGCCAGCCACCAGTCACCCCGCTGGATGTGTCGCAGGCGATGACCCGGCTGCACACGGATGATCCCCAGATACAGCCAATGGCAGAGCACGCAAAGGGCCGTGAAGTAATGGGTGTAAAACGCCGCGCTCATCAGCACGACATAGATCACCAGATAGCGCCGGCGCTGCGGCTTGCGGATCCAGTACACCAGCGCAATGGTTGCCCCCAGCAACCACAGCCCCAGCAGCGAATACATTCGCACTTCCTGGCTGTAGCGCACCGCCGTGGGCAGCAGGGCCAGCAGGAAGCCGGCGAAGATTGCAGCACGGCGGGTGGCGAGCTGATCGACCAGCCACACACCGAGCCCGACCGAGGCAATCCCCGGCAGGGCACTGAGGCA
This sequence comes from Pseudomonas sp. P4_C1, assembly GCF_056402155.1. Taxonomy (NCBI): domain Bacteria; kingdom Pseudomonadati; phylum Pseudomonadota; class Gammaproteobacteria; order Pseudomonadales; family Pseudomonadaceae; genus Pseudomonas; species Pseudomonas sp. P4_C1. The sequence goes on along the minus strand of NZ_JBFUHY010000001.1, from coordinate 13,959 downwards.
ACGGATCGACAATATGCCGTCGCCAAACATCGCGATCCAGCCGTGCAGCAGCATGAAGTACAGGGGCGGGTGCACGTCGTAGGCGGCGTGTACCCAGATGTCAGGTAATGAATAACGGGCCAGCAGCAGGCTGGAACCCTCGTCGCCCCAAATCGCGGCAGCGGTCAGATCGTAAAAGCGCACCAGCGCGGCCAATACCAGAATCGGCACCAGCCAATGCTCTCGCGCCCAGCGGATCAACGGTTGCGCGCCCCTGGCAAAACCAGGATTGGCATGCGGTCCCTGAGTGTCGCCCATCGGCGTTTCTCTGCGCGCCTCCATTGCCTCCCCTTGCGACATTGTGTGAAGAGCCAGATTGTTTGTGCATCACTTTAGCCCTTCAAGCCGAGCAACGTCGATGCTGACCCGGTAATGGAGCGATAGCCGGCGGCGGCACCGTCAGCGTTGCGCCGTCTGCGCCACGGGATACACCGACTCCCAACCACCACCCAACGGCTCGCCACAGGAGATCCAAGGTGGTCGCAAAATTTGTGTACGACAAAGAACCAATGTAGGAGCGAGCCTGCTCGCGAAAGCGGTGGATCCGTCACCACCTCCATGCGCTAGCCCATAGAAACAACTCACACCACTATCAGTTCTGATAGTTATCAAGTTGGGCTCAAGCGAGTAAAACTCAAGGTCTGCTCCACTTCCGCGAAGATCCCGGTATGAGTCACGCCAAACCTGTTGATCCAAACAACCGCAGCGAGCCACGGGTAATACTGCTGGCAACCGACCGCAGTCAGTCCATCATTGGTGAAATCGTCGATGGCCAGGCCCACACCCTCGGCTACTCCGCCTACGGCGAGCGGTCCGCGCAGCAGAAAGTCGAGACACGACTGGGGTTCAATGGCCAATTGCGCGAAGAAAAGATCGGATGGTATTTGCTGGGTAACGGCTACCGCGCCTACAACCCCTGCCTGATGCGCTTTCATAGCCCGGACAGTTGGAGTCCGTTTGGACGGGGTGGGTTGAATGCGTATATGTATTGCGTGGGGGATCCGGTGAATGCTTCGGATCCGACGGGACATAGCAGGGTGGGAAAACTCTTTTCGCGCGGCTACGATTTTCTATTTGGCGGCCCCGGAGCTACAGGGTCAGGCAGACCATTAGCGGATTTTGGTCCAATGTCTCCTGAAAAAACGGGTGAATTCACGGGGTTAATGATAGCGGGTGGTCCTGTAGCGGCGGCACCCGGCCCAAGAGGAGACATAATAAGCGAGGGTGCGCGGATGACCAGCGTTGCCTCGGAGAGTCTTAGTCGACCTGGATACGCAGACGGAGCGGCGTTGGGCGGATTGACCGCTCTTGGTAATAGATCAACAACTCCCTTCGGAAGAAGCGGAGACGGTGGCTGGGCTATGGGCTCCAACTCAAGCGCTCGTGGCCACTTACCGCAGCGATCGAGTTCTTTTGACCAACCGAGAACTCTATTCAATGGTTCAACCCCAACGGAGCCAACCCTCGTACACGAGAGGCTTTTAGGTGGTGCACCGCCTAGCGGCCCACCAAGCGCAGCGACCAATAACGGCCCCGCTGGCGGCGCCTATCTTCCAACATCTCCTCCGAGTTCGCGATCATCATCGTTCGACAGCTCTGGACCGAGTGACTGGAGTTCCAGTTCCAGCTCAAGCTCTTCTCGCTCTCCCAGGCCAGTGCTTGTGACGCTTATACGTAGAAGTGACGGCTCGTCGTTCAATTACTGGGTAACGAAAAAATAGAAACGCTGATCGCCTTGCTCAATGGGCTCATTACCAATATGTCGTCCAAACATTCGGCGTTCCCTAACGCACCATCCCCCACCGCCTAACCGTCACCCGCTCCAACGAATCAAACACCAGATTCTCCACCAGCAACCCAATCAGAATCACCACCGCCAACCCGGCAAACACCTTGTCGGTATACAGCTCATTGCGATTCTGAAAGATGTACCAGCCCAACCCGCCCTTCCCGCTGGTAGCGCCAAACACCAGCTCAGCAGCAATCAACGTCCGCCAGGCAAACGCCCAGCCGATTTTCAGGCCGGCGAGGATCGACGGCAGCGCCGCTGGAATCAGGATGAACAGCACGAAGCGCATGCCCTTGAGACCGTAGTTGCGCCCGGCCATGCGCAGGGTTTCCGAGACGCCGAGGAAGCCGGCGTAGGTGTTCAGCGCCAGCGCCCAGAGTACCGAATGCACCAGCACGAAAATCAGGCTGTTCTGGCCCAGTCCAAACCACAGCAGCGCCAGCGGCAACAGGGCGATGGCCGGCAAGGGGTTGAACATCGAGGTCAGGGTACTGAGCAAATCGCGACCAAATTGCGTCGACACCGCCAGTGTGGTCAGGGCAAACGCCAGGCCGATGCCGATCAGGTACCCCTTGAGCAACACCACCAGAGATATCCACACCTTGCCCAGCAATTCACCGCTGAGCAGGCCGTCGTACAAGGCGTGTGCGGTTTGCACAAAACCCGGCAGCAGCAGGTCGTTGTTTTGATACCGGGCAATTGCTTCCCAAAGCACTGCGAGCAAAATCAGGATCAGGCTCTTACGTAGCCAACCTTGCTGCCACAGACGTTGGCCGAGGGGTAATTCACGCTCCAGCGGCACGCTGGTCAGTGGCTGCAAAACCGTTTCGAACTCTTCACGCTGGGATGATAAATGGCTCATCGGGCCCTCCTTTCAACTGGCTCAATAAGCGATGCGGATGTCGGCGAAATCCAGCTCATGATCGGCTTGGGTCGGCTGGCCTTCGTCGAACAGCAGCCGATGGATGCGCCGTGCCGATTCCTGAAACGCCACACCGCCGAGGCTGTGCAAATCGTATTGATGGCTGTGGACTTCCGCCCTCACCCGCCCCGGATGCGGAGACAGCAACAGGATGCGGTTGCCCACCACCAGCGCTTCTTCGATGGAGTGCGTGACGAACAGCAGCGTGAAACGCACTTCCTCCCAGAGCAGCAATAATTCTTCCTGCATCTTGCGTCGGGTCAGGGCATCGAGGGCGGCGAAGGGTTCGTCCATGAGGAGGATTTTCGGCTGCATAGCCAGTGCCCGGGCAATAGCAACCCGCGCCTTCATCCCGCCCGACAGGGTATGCGGATAAGCATCGGCAAACGCCGCCAGACCGACCTTCTCCAGATAATGCAACGCCCGCTCTTCGGCCTCTTTGCGCTTGAGGGTTTTCGAGGCCAGCAGCGGGAACATCACGTTCTGCTTGACGGTTTTCCACGGCGGCAGTTGATCGAACTCCTGGAACACCACGATCCGGTCCGGCCCCGGCGCATCGACGCGCTGGCCTTGCAGACGGATCTCGCCTTCCACGGGCTGGATGAAGCCGGCGGCAGCCTTGAGCAACGTCGACTTGCCACAACCGGATGGCCCGAGCAGAACAAAACGGTCCGCCGGATCGATCTGGAAACTGACTTGATGGGTCGCCCGCACCACCCGCTGCGTCGTGCGGTATTCGAGGCTGACGTTATCGACCGACAGCAGCGCCTGGGCTGCCGCGATCGGTTTGCTGACCGTGTGGCCTTGCAAAGGGGCGTTCATTTCGGTCAGCTCCCTTGCAGCGGCTTGGCGTCCTGGAAGAAGTAGTCCTTCCACGAATCCGGTTTGTTTTTGATCGCGCCAACGCGGTAGAGGAACTCCGCCAGCGGGTAGGTGTTTTTCGGCGTGACGCTGAATTCGAACTGCGGGTTGTCGATGATTTTCAGCAACGCGGCGCGATCGATTTTGGCCTTGGTAACGCGGATATAAGTGTCGGCTGCCGCGCCCTTGTCGTTCTGCGCGAATTGCGCCGCTTCGATCAGCGCATCAATGAATGCCTTGTAGGTTTTCGGGTTCTCATTGCGGAATTTCTCGGTGGCGAACAGCACCGTCGGCGAGTTCGGGCCGAGCAGGTCATAGGTGTTCAGCACCACGTGCACATTGGGATTGGCCAGTTCCTGATCCTGGAACGGCGGATTGGAAAAGTGCCCGCTCAGCTCGGTGCCGCCGGCCACCAGCGCCGCTGTCGCGTCGGGGTGCGGAACGGCGATGGTGTACTTGTCGAGGCGATTGAAGTCCTTGTCACCCCACTGTTTGGCCGCCGCGTATTGCAGGAAGCGCGACTGCACCGACACGCCCACCGCCGGTACCGCGATACGGTCCTTTTCGGTGAAGTCGGCGATGGTTCTGACCTTGGGATTATTGCTCACCAGGTAGTACGGGAAGTTGCCCAGGGAAGCCACGGCTTTTACGTTCTGCTTACCGTGGGTGCGATCCCAGATAGTCAGCAGCGGGCCGACACCGGCGCCGGCAATGTCGATCGAACCCGACAGCAACGCATCGTTGACCGCCGCGCCGCCGGAGAGCTGGGTCCAGTCGACCTTGATGTCGATACCTTCCTGCTTGCCGTATTTCTCGATCAGGTTCTGATCGCGCACCACATTGAGCAGCAAGTAAACGATGCCGAACTGTTCGGCAATGCGGATTTCACCTTCGGCGTGGGCCACGGTCGGCGCCACCAGGCTGCTGGCGATCAGGCTGAAACCCAGGCCGATGGCCGCGGCCAGCGGAGCGAATGGAAGACGTTTGGACATGATCAAATCTCCGACAAATCAGAAAGGCGCGTCGCCCTGGATGGTGGTGCGATACAGCTTGCGGCGCAGATGGCTGGGGCATCCGGCGGCGAGGTGGATCAGCGAACGGTTGTCCCAGAACACCAGGTCTTGGGGCTGCCATTGATGGCGATAGATGTTTTGCGGTAGCACGCTGTGAGCGTAGAGTTCGGTCAGCAGTTGTTGGCTCTCGTCGTCCGGCAGGCCAACGATACGGGTGGTGAACCCTTCGCTGACGAACAGTGCCTTGCGACCGTTTTCCGGGTGGGTACGCACGACCGGGTGCACCACTTCGGCGACCTGGGCGAGCTGTTCCGGGGTCAGGGTCGGGCGCCAGCTGCCTTCGAATTTGGTCTCGCTGTAACGCGCCGTGTAGGAGTGCGCCGCCGAGCGACCTTCCACCGCTTTGCGCAGCGCGAGCGGCAGGTTGTCCCAGGCTTTGTGCATGTCGGCGAACAATGTGTCGCCGCCTTCTGACGGCAGCTCCCGGGCATGCAGCATCGAGCCCAGGCTCGGCAGCGCCTTATAAGAAAGATCGGAGTGCCAGAACTTGCCGGCGTCGCCCAGGCCAATGTTCTGGCCGTTTTCGACGATGTTGGAAACGATGAGGATTTCCGGATGCCCTGCCAGCAGGAACTGCTTGAGCACGTGGATCTGCAACACGCCAAAACGACGACTGAAATCGATCTGTTGCTCAGGGGTTATGCGCTGGTCGCGGAACACCACCACGTGATGATCCAGGTGCGCGCGGTGAATACGCGCGAAGTCCTGATCATTGATCGGACGGGACAGGTCGAGACCGATGATCTCGGCGCCCACCGCTCCGCTGAACGGGCGGACCTCAAAGAATTGTGGCGCGATGCTTGGCGAAGCTGAAGCTGCAGACATAAATCACTCCCACGCACGGCACGCTCAGAGGCGCGCGCGTCGATCAGAAACTCACGGAGGTCCCGTGTTGGTTCGTGTCGTGCGGCGCGCCGATTGGTCGGCAGGTACGCAGGAGACTGACTTTATAGATATAAGAATTTAAATTTAAATACCGTTAACGAATAACGTTATGGCGATTGAGAAGGCGGCGAGTGGATGGCTGAGTGACGTAATTTGTCACTTACTCACAGGGTTGAGGTGTTTTGACTGACGCCATCGCGGGCAAGCCCGCTCCCACAGGTTTTTGTGTCGGGCACATATTTGTGTTCCAGCAGAGAACCCTGTGGGAGCTGGCTTGCCAGCGATGAGGCCAGAAAGGCCACTGAAGATCTAGCGCTCGTGCAGCGCCTCGGCTCGCGCGCGGATGATCGGCTTGAGCAGGTAGCTCAGCACGGTCTTCTTGCCGGTGATGATGTCCACGGAAGCCACCATCCCCGGAATGATCAGCAACGGTTTTTCATCGGTGCCCAAGTGGCTGCGGTCGGTGCGCAGCTTGATGATGTAGTAGGTGGTTTTTTTGTCTTCGTCGGTAATGGTGTCGGCGCCGATCTGCTCCAGCCTGGCCTTCAACCCGCCGTAGATGGTGTAGTCATAGGCGGTGAATTTCACCGTCGCTTCCTGCCCCGGATGCAGGAACGCGATGTCCTGCGGGCGGATCTTCGCCTCGACCAGCAAGGTGTCGTCCAGCGGCACGATTTCCACCATGTCGCTGCCTGGCTGGATAACCCCGCCGATGGTATTGACCAGCAACTTGTTGACGATACCCCGCACCGGCGAAGTGACCAGCGTCCGGCTGACCCGGTCTTCCAGGGCCTTGCCGGTGGCCTGGGCCTTGTTCAGATCGGTGCGTGCTTCGTTGAGTTGGGTCAGGGCTTCGCTACGGAATTTGCCACGGGTTTCATCGACCTTGCGCTGCACTTCCTTGATTGCCGATTCAGCACGCGGAATGGCCAGGGTGGTAGCGTCGAGCTGACCACGGGTCTCCGCTTCGGCACGCCTGAGGCGCAGGACTTCCACCGGCGATACCGCGCCCTGGGCCACCAACGGCTCGGACATGCTGATTTCCTGACGCTGGAAGCCCAATTGCTGGCGATACTGTGCCTGCTTGGACGTGAATTCGCGCAGCTCCTGCTGGCGCTGGATCAACTGCTCCTGCAAGCCGCCAATCTCGTCGTGCAACTGTTGGCGGCGGCTTATATAGAGCGATTCTTCGTTCTTGGCCTGACCCGGCACGGCCTTGAGTACATCTTCGGGGAAGTTCAGCGGGCGATCTTCGACCTCGGCGCTCAGACGTTCGACCCGCAGCAGCATCGACAACCGATCGGCCTCGGTTTCGCCGACGTTCGAAGCAAATCGCGTGTCGTCCAGGCGAATCAGCGGTGCGCCGGCCTCGACGATCTGGCCTTCCTTGACGAACAGCTCGGCAACGATACCGCCTTCAAGGTTCTGGATTTTCTGGATTTTCGACGATGGAATCGCCTTGCCGTCGCCCTTGATCACTTCGTCGATGACCGCGAAGTTGGCCCAGAGCATCAGGAATACAAAGAAAGCGATGATCGCCCAGATCGTCAGCCGCACCACTCGCGGCGCATCCTCGATCAGTGCCTTATTGACCTCCGGCAGCGGCTGGCCCTGCAGCGAAGCAGTGCCTTTGAAGTAGCGACGGATCGAATCCTTACCCGACTTAAGCAACACTGATCTGCCCCTTCTTCAACGCTTCCATCACCGCGGCTTTCGAGCCGTCGGCGAGTATCTGCCCGCGGTCGATCACGATCAGTCGATCGACCAGCGACAACAGCGATGCCCGGTGCGTCACCAGCACCATGGTCTTGTTTTCGATCACCGCCGCCAGGCGCTGCTTGAGGCGTTCTTCGCCGGTGTTGTCCATGGCGCTGGTCGGCTCGTCGAGTAGCAGGATCGGCGGATTGAGCAACAGCGCACGGGCCAGGGCGACGTTCTGCCGTTGACCACCGGAAAGGTTCTGCCCGCGCTCGCCCACTTGCAGCTCATAGCCCTGCGGATGCAAGCGCGCGTACTCATGGACGCCGGCCAGTTCTGCGGCTTGCAGCACCAGTTCATCCTCGACATACCGCGCACCGGAAACCAGGTTGTCGCGCAAGGTGCCGGCGAGCAACTGAATGTCCTGGGGCACGTAGCCGATGTTGTAGCGCAGCTCGCTGACGTCGATCTGGCGAATATCCACACCATCGACCAACAACGAGCCATCATCCGGCTGATACAGCCCCACCAGCAATTTCGCCAGCGAGCTCTTGCCCGAACCGCTTCGGCCAATGATGCCGACCTTCTCGCCGGGACGAATCGACAGGTTGATGTTCTTCAGCGCCAGGTTCTGCTGTTGCGGGTAGGTGAAGTTGAGCTGACGGCACTCAATGCCGCCTTGCAGCACCTTGCGGCTGAGCGGACGCTCTTCGAAATTGCGCTCCTGGGGCAGCTCCATCATCTGGTCGACCGAGGTCATGGTCACCCGCGCCTGCTGATAACGGGTCAACAACCCGGACAGTGACGCCAGCGGGCTGAGCGCTCGGCCACTGAGCATGTAGCAGGCAATCAGGCCGCCCATGCTCAGGTGGCCGTCGATGATCTGGTACACGCCGAAGACGATCATGATCACCCCGGCCAGTTGCTGGATCAGCAAGGTGATGTTCATTGCCAGGCCGGAGAGCATTTTCACCCGCAACTCAAGGCGACTGAGGGTGCCGATGGTCTGTTCCCACTGGTACTGGCGTTCGCTTTCGGCGTTGTTGACCTTCACCGCATCCAGGCCGGCCAGGGTTTCGATCAGGCTCGACTGACGCTCGGCCCCCAGCGCCATGGTCCGCTCCATGGTTGCTACCAGGGGTTTCTGCAAGGCATAGCCGATGGCCAGGGCAATCGGGAATGCCAGCACCGGTATCCACACCAGATGCCCGCCGAGGATCGCGATGACGATGAAAATCAGGAGGGTGAACGGCAGGTCGATCAGGCTGGTGAGGGTCAGCGAGGCGAGGAAGTCCCGCAGGCTCTGGAATTCATGGATGTTCTGGGCAAAGCTGCCGACCCGCGCCGGCCGGTATTTCATGGACATGCCGACGATGCGCTCGAACAGCGTGGCCGAGATGATCAGGTCGGTTTTCTTGCCGGCCAGATCCAGGCACAGGCTGCGCAGGCTTTTCAGGATAAGGTCGAAGAGATAGGCGCCCGTTATGCCGAGTGCCAGCACCCATAACGTTGCTTCGGCCTGGTTCGGCACGACACGATCGTAGACGTTCATCACGAACAACGGCGCGGCCATGGCGATGATGTTGATCAGAAAACTGGCGGCAATGGCGTCGGCATACAACCAGCGCGAACGCTTGAGGGTGTCGCGAAACCACGAGCGCGCACGCGGAATCAGCGTGCCGTGATTGACGTCGAATTTGTGCTGCGGCTGGGCGAAAAAGACCTTGCCGGTGTAGTCGTCGACCAGCAGCTCACGAGTGACCAGGGACTCGCCGCCATCGCTTTCGCTGAGCAGCACCCGCACCTGATCTTCGCCTTGCCAGCCAAGCAGGACGGCACTGCGACCGTCCTTGAGCAACAACAAGGCCGGCATGGCAATCGCCGGAATATCCTCCAGCTTGCGTTGCAGCACCCGACCTTGCAGCCCCGCGCGAGCGGCCGCGCGAGGCAGCAAGTCGACACTCAGGCGTTGCTCGGGCAGCGGCAGACCCGTGGTCAGCATTGCCGCGCTGGCAGGCTTTTGGTGCAGCATGCAAAGAGCGAGCAGACCATCCAGCAACGGATCGTCATGCAACGCGCGCGGATCATGAATGAGTTGAACCCGACTGACTTCTGATTCCACGCTCGGCACTCTTGGCTAACAATTGAACAACGAAGGTCCCGCTCAATTCATACCGGGCAATTGAACCTTGGGCTTCACGTCGTTCTGCACAACGGATGCCAATGGTGCGACCACTCCCTGGCTTTTGAGCAATTCGCCCATGGTCGCCTTGATACGGTACTGAGTAAATAACTGAGTGTTCTTGATCTCCGCCAGACGATGAGAGGAGGTAAACAGTTCGTTCTCACTGTCGAGCAAATCGAGCAGGGTGCGCTCGCCGAGGCTGAACTGACGCTGGTAAGCGGTCCGCACGGCGGTACTGTGATCGACGTATTGCTGGGCGATCGGCACCTGCGCGTTGGCGTTGTTCAGGGCGTTCCAGGCCAGGCCCAACTCTTCATTCAATTGGCGCAGGGCGTTGTTGCGGATGTCCAGCGCCTGGTTCGACAGGTAGGACTTGGATTCCAGATCGGCCTTGTTGCTGCCGCCGGAATACAGGTTGAAGCGCATGCGCAGCATGGCCTGCCATTCGTTGTCGTGGCCGTTCTGACCATCAATATCGTTGTCCGCGGTGCGACCCAATTCAGCATCGAAGCGTGGGTAGAACGTCGACTTGGCCGTGTCGTACTGCTTCTCGGCGGCGGCGATATCGGATTCGGCCGAGCGCAGGATCGGGCTGTTTTCCAGCATCTGCGCGCGGGCTTCATTCAGATTGGCCGGCATCAGCGCCATGAAGCTCGCCGGGCGCTCCAGTTGATCGGGCATCTGGCCGACAGCGGAGAGGTAGTTGGTTTCGGCGTCAGCCAGGTTGGTCTGCTCGGTGATCAGGTTGTTGCGCGCCTGGGCCATCCGCGCCTCCGCCTGATCGAGGTCGGCGCCGCTGCCGACACCTCGCTGGGTGCGCAGCTGGATCTGGTCGTAAATGCGTTGGTGACTCTTGAGGTTGTCCTCGGCCAGACGTACGAATTCGCGACGGGTCAGCACGTCGAGATAAACCTGGGCCACGGTCAGCCCGGTACGCTCGGAAGTACTCAGCAGCGAGTAGGCGCGGGAGTTGACGGCGGCTTGTTGACGCCCCACTTCGCTGGACGTCGCGAAACCGTCAAAAACCATTTGGGTCAGACGCAAACTGGACTCACTGCGATTCAGGGTTTCCCAGTGCTTGTTGCCGCTACTGTCCGCGCGGGTCGTCACGCTATCGGTGCCTTCACGACCGTAACCACCCAGCAGGTCAACCCGTGGCAGGTATCCACCTTTCGCAGCCTTCAGCTGATAGTCCGCAGCCAATCGGCTGTTGACGCCTGCCTGGACCTCAGGATGGACATCCAACGCTTGCTGCATGGCCTCTGGCAAGGATTGCGCCTGAACAAAAGATGCGGCGAGGGCGAAAGGTATAGCCATGAACAAAGGCAAACGCATGTAGGAATTTCCCAGAACTTCTTGTCTTGAATCACAGCAAAAGAACGTGCTGCGTCGGAAGATCGCAAGCCGAATGACCGTATGTCGGAAAGTTCAAAAAGCGGAACTGGATCACATACCGAGGACGGGTCACCACTGAAATATCAATGTGACATTACTGGGGCGATTGTTTAGGATGATCTGCAGAAGGTCAATAGTTTGGCATAAAGTTAATAGCTAAAAATTCCAGCCAAATTATTGACGTATTTTTGCGTCAAACTCGTGCATCCATTTTGCAATGTACGTCCAGACTGGTCGGCGCAGGCGCCATCAGGTCTATGGAAGTCAACTGAACGTGACACCCCGGAGAGTCTTCAATGAGCAGTGTTGTTGCCATAGTCAAAAGCATTGTCGGTCAGGTTTTCGTGGTGTCCCCAGAGGGCGTCCGCCGTGTTCTCGTTGAAGGCGACAAACTGTTTGCCGGCGACCAGATCGACACTGGCCTTTCCGGTGCCGTGTCCCTGGAACTCGCCGATGGCCGCACCCTCGATCTGGGCCGTGACACCCAGTGGAGCGCTGACGCCCCGGACTCCGGCACTGATCTGGCAGCCGCCACTGCGCAAGCCGCGCCATCGGTAGAAGAGCTGCAACAAGCCATTGTCGCCGGTGCCGACCCGACCAAAGACCTTGAAGCCACCGCTGCGGGGCCGACGGCGGCAGGTTCTGCTGGTGCCGTCGGTGGCGGTCACAGCTTCGTGGTTCTCGACGCCACCGCTGGACGCGTCGATCCGACCGTTGGCTTCCCGACCGCAGGTATCAACTCTGCCGGGCAAACGGCCCTGGAAATCCCGAGTGGCCAGACCACCAATGCCAACGCCAACGCCAACGCCAATACCCCGAGTGAATCAGTCCTCAGCCTCAGTGCCACGCCGAGCATCACCGAGGCCGGGGGCGTGCTGGTGTACACCGCAACCCTGACCCAGGCACCGCTGACCGACCTGACTGTCACGTTGTCCAACGGCGCCGTGATCGTGATTCCCGCGGGCGCGACCACCGGCAACGTCAACGTGCCATTGGCTGCGAACGACACTGTTTATAACGACGCGACCCAGATCGAAGTAACGGTCACCGGCACCAGCGGCGGCAGCGGTATCACCGTGACGCCGCCGACTACCCCGGCCGTGACCCAGGTCACCGATACCGTCGACTCCACCACGGTCACCCTGACGGCCGGCAATACCGTCACCGAAGGCGGGCAGATCACCTACACCGCCACCCTGAGCAACCCGGCCGGCACGCCGATGACCGTGACCTTGAGCAACGGCTCGGTCATCACCATCGAAGCGGGCAAGACCAGCGGTAGCGTCGTGGTCGAGACCCCGGCCAATGACGTTTATGTCAATGGCAGCACCGTCAGCACCACCATCACCGGCACCACCGGCGGCAACTTCGAAAACCTGGTGCCGAACACCCCGCCGGCCGTGACCACCATCACCGATTCCGTGGACAGCACCGGACTGAGCCTGACGGCCACCGGCAACATCACCGAAGGCGGGCAGATCACCTATACCGCTACCCTGACCAACCCGACGCAAACACCGGTGACCGTGACCTTGAGCAACGGCTCGGTCATCACCATCGAAGCTGGCCAGACCACCGGCAGCATCGTGGTCGAAACCCCGGCCAATGACGTTTATGTGAACGGCAACACCGTCAGCACCACCATCACCGGTACCACGGGCGGCAACTTCGAAAATCTGGTGCCGAACACCGCGCCAGCCGTGACCACCATCACCGATTCCGTGGACAACACCGGGCTGACCCTGACGGCCACCGGCAACATCACCGAAGGAGGCCAGATCACCTACACCGCTACCCTGACCAACCCGACGCAAACACCGGTGACCGTGACCTTGAGCAACGGCTCGGTCATCACCATCGAAGCGGGCAAGACCAGCGGTAGCGTCGTGGTCGAGACCCCGGCCAATGACGTCTATGTCAACGGCAGCACCGTCAGCACCACCATCACCGGCACCACGGGCGGCAACTTCGAGAACCTGGTGCCCAACACCACGCCGGCCGTGACCACCATCACCGATTCCGTGGACACCACCGGGCTGAGCCTGACGGCCACCGGCAACATCACCGAAGGCGGGCAGATCACCTACACCGCCACCCTGAGCAATCCAGCCGGCACGCCGATGACTGTGACCTTGAGCAACGGCTCGGTCATTACCATCGAAGCCGGCCAGACCTCCGGCAGCGTCAACGTGCCGACCCCGGCCAATGATGTTTATGCCAACGGCAGCACCGTCAGCACCACCATCACCGGTACCACGGGCGGCAACTTCGAGAACCTGGTGCCGAGTAAAGAGCCGGCAGTAACGTCCATCACTGACTCGATCGACACCACCACCGTGACGCTGAGCGCCACACCGAGCGTGGACGAGAACGGCACCATCACCTACACCGCGACGCTGACCGACAAGAACGGCGCCCCGGTGACCGCGCAGAACGGTCCGGTCACCGTCACGCTGGACAGCGGCAAGGTCATCACCATCGCCGAAGGCCAGAGCGCCGGTAGCTTGCCGGTGAGCGTCGGCAACGACGTCTACCAAGGGCCGACCACGGTCACCGAATCCATCAAGGACGCGGTGGGCGGCAACCTGGAACAGGTGTCGCCAAACACCACGCCAGTGACCACCACGGTCAATGACGTCAATGACAGCACCACCGTGACCCTGAGCGCGACGCCGAGCGTGGACGAAAACGGCACCATCACCTATACCGCGACCCTGACCGATGCCCAAGGCCAACCGGTCACCGCGCAGAACGGTCCAGTGACCGTGACGCTGGACAGCGGCAAGGTCATCACCATCGCCGAAGGCCAGAGTTCCGGTAGTTTGCCGGTCACCGTGGGCAACGACGCCTACCAAGGGCCGACCACGGTCACCGAATCCATCAAGGATGCGGTGGGTGGCAACCTGGAAGCCATCAACCCAGTGAAAACCCCGGTCAGCACCACGGTCAATGACGTCAACGACACCACCACGGTGACCTTGACCGCGACGCCGAGCGTGGACGAGAACGGCACCATCACCTACACCGCCACGCTGACCGACAAGAACGGCGCCCCGGTGACCGCACAGAACGGTCCAGTGACCGTGACGCTGGACAGCGGCAAGGTCATCAC